>CAMLRX010000128.1 GCA_946482545.1 uncultured Flavihumibacter sp.
CCTTGCTCCTTTGCGCTGCTTTACTGCACGCAGTAAAGCATTTGCGTGAAAACTGCGTGAAAACTGCGTGAAAACAAACAACAAAAAAGCCGGCAACAATACTGCTGCCGGCCTTAAGTTTTAGGGGAATATCTTATTTGGTAACCACCATTTTGTCTGCATCTTTCGCATTCAGGTTGATCTCGAATACTGCAGTTTCATTTGTTTTGCGGCTGGTCACTTCAAAACGGAGGAAAGTGTCGTCGATTGCTTCAGTGTTCAGCAGGAATTTCTTGTAACCGATCTCTCCGGCCAGGTTGTCTTTGTAAAGCACATCACCGTAAGCACCTTTCACTACTACTGTGTAATCGCTTTGGTTGGCCAGGTTCAGTTGGAACACAGGACGCTCTTCCATTTTACCGATGAACTTCAGGTTAACGGCGGTGGGAGCAGGACCATCAGCAGCCATTACTGTGCTGTTGAAAGAGAAAGACATGATGGCCATCAGTGCTACAGCGAAAAATTTGTTGTTAAGTCCCTTTTTCATAATAAATGATTTCTTAGTTAATTAATTTTTTTTGCCTCGAATTATGAATATGGACTACAATCGTGTTACAAGCGGATGCTAGATGTTGAGCGGCTCGGTGCGCGTTCAGCGCTGTTTGATATATCAACAGTACAAAAGTATAACGGGACAAACGGGGCCGCAAATCAAAAAAAAGGTGATTTCATTACCGTAAAACTGTTAGAAAAAATACAAAACCCTTACTGGGAAAGTGTTTCAGCGCATAAAAATTATGACACCCAGCCCGATTTTTTTGTCAAAAAAACTTTTAAAAAACGTTTGAAATGCTTTAATAGGTTAAGAAATCATGAATATATCGTTCAAATATTCATTCATTTTAAAATCTATATATGTTTTCTACCGCTTTAAACCGCCATTCCGGGGTTAGAAATATGTTGCTTTCAGGCACTTCATACCACGGCGATAGCTTACGGTTCTCTTTGTTCACCAGTATATGCATCTCCTGAGCGGGCATATAACTCTGGGCCAGCAGGAAGATCTTTTTCCCAGAAGTCTTTTCCCGCGCAACGGCCATTACAATCACGGCATGGCCCGGACTTCCGGCTTCTATAAATACATCTCCGGCCTCCAGTTGCGCTATGGGGTTGCGGTGAAGCTGTTTGCTGAGGGATATCGTACTGGCATAAGCGAAAACAATATCCAGGTATTTTCTGAAGTTGTTGTAGGAGTGGTCTGGTGCGGCACCGGCTTGCCAGTAACATTCGTTGCCGTTAATGCGGATGCGTTCTCCATTGGCCCACCTGCTGTAGGGCGCGACAAACCCATTCACAAAATTAAAACTGATGAACTGTGGCTGTTTTGTTTGAAAAAGATATTCAGCGCGAAGTCGCATCACGGCATCGGCGCATTGCTGTAAATCACGTTTACCCACATCAATGTCCAAAACACCGGCATGAGCACGCTGATTGCTTTTAAGGCGACCATCATACAAATGAACGGCGCTGCCATGCGGCTTCATCGGGAAATGTTGCAGGAAATGAGCGAAGGAGCCCCTGGCTGCGGGAACTGGTACATAACCTTGCGGTGGTGGAAACCGCATGATAAGCGTATCTGAAATAACCTGGGCGAGTGGCATTTTTTCCGCTTCAACAACTTTATTGGAAGGGGAGGTGCAGGCGTGGTAATGGAGAGAAAAAAATCCTGCGAGCATAAAAAACTGTTTCATGGGAGCAATGGTTGGTTGATTACTCCCGTGAAGCAGGAACGCTACTTCTTCACACGATGCCCCTGTTTAATTTGTGTTAATGTCTGTTTCCGTAAGCCGGTATTTTACGGCATGAGGCAGTGGTTTCACCGGTCTGCCGCTGAATTCTCCCCATATTTTGGTGAAGGCTGCGCCGAAATAGAAGATCAGCGCGGTATAGAATACGAACAATAGGATAAGTACGATCGCGGATGATGTGCCGAATATTGTACTGATATTGCTGTAATTCAGCAACCAGCGCAGGATCAGTTTACCAATGTTGAACGCGATGCTGGTAACAATAGCGCCCACGATGCTGGTTCTGAGCGGGGCGCGTCCATCAGGGAGGAAATGAAAAACCAGTACGAACCAGATGGTTACGGTAATGATTGAAATGATATAACTCAATACACTGTTGAAATAGAAAGCCATTTCCGGAATCAGCTTTTCCAGGTAACCGGCCAGGAAAACGTTTGCCGCTTCCGCGATCACGCCGATGAACAGCAGTAGTCCGGCGGATACGATCACGCCTACCGACTTCAGTCTTGAGGTCAGCGTTTGTAGTACTTTCTTCTTTCCGACCTTTACTTTCCAGATTTGATTGATGGAGTTTTTAATGACCCGGAACAAAGTGGTGGCCACGAACAGAAGGAATATGAATCCCCCGATGGTGATGAAGGGGTTTTCCGCCAGGCTCCTGAATGCACGCAGGGTTTCCAGTATTTGTAAGGCGCTTTCCTGTCCCAGCATCTGGTCGAGTTGCCGGAAAAGTTGTCCTCCGATAGACTTTTTCCCGAAGATGGATCCAAGTAATTGAATGATGATGATAAGGATGGGAGGAAGGGCAAAAGTAGTGAAGAACGCCGTGGCGCCCGCCATACGGAGCGGGTCGTTGGAAACCAGTTCCCTGAAAGTATTTCTTAAAATCCGGATGATGGAACTTACGAACTTCATGGTGCTTTTTTACAGGCGCAGAAGCCCTGCTTTATACAATTGATTCACGGGTTTATTGTACCAGAACAGGTCGAAATCTTCCAGTCCGGCGGCTTCATACTGTGCTGTTATTTCCTGCAATGTAAATGTTTTTGTGTTGGAGGGCGACAACTTCGGAAGTGTGTCCACCAGCCAGGCGCCTTGTTCCCGGTTGAGTTTGATTTCCAGGGTTTCTTTGTTGTTGCTGAAGGTAAGACTGGTCATTTCCCACTGTTGTCCTTTTTTCGATTTGGTGAAATGGCTGACCTCGGGTGTTTTTCCGAGCCATACCAACTTGGCTGTGGGTTTTGGGGCGCTGTATTCTTCTTCTTCCAGGCATTTGACGATATAGTCTGGAGGAACGGAAGTAGTAGGTACTTTGAAATCGAACCATTTTGAAAGCGGGTAATCGAAGCAGGCGCCGTGCATGTAATTGAGCAAGGATTTTTTCAGACCGAAACTGAACGCATCGTGGTCGGCGCCTTTCGGATCGGTATGAACGATGTCGTTGTTGGCGAAACTGCCAATTACCTCTGTTTCTTTTTTGACTCCGAACTTTTCAGGATGCAGGCCTACCGGACTGTGTGCCGTCATGGCGAACTGGTGCCAAAAGGCCGATTGCAGCACTCCGGCCTGGAACATCTGACGGACCATTTCGAGGGAATCAATCGTTTCCTGTGTGGTTTGTGTGGGGAACCCGTACATCAGGTAGGCATGTACCATGATGCCGGCTTCGGTGAAATTCCTGTTTACCCTGGCAACCTGGGCAACGGTAATGCCTTTCTGGATCAGTTCCAGTAAACGGTCCGAAGCCACTTCAAGCCCACCGGATACGGCGATGCAACCCGAGGCTTTGAGTAAGATGCAGAGGTCACGGGTGAAGCTTTTTTCAAAACGGATATTCGTCCACCAGGAAACGACCAGTTTTCTCCGGATGATTTCCAGCGCCAGGGCGCGCATTAATGCGGGTGGGGCTGCTTCATCCACGAAATGAAAACCTGTTTGTCCTGTCTGCGCAATCAGTTCTTCCATGCGGTCGCACAAAAGGCTGGCAGTAACGGGTTCGTATAGCCGTATGTAGTCGAGAGAGATATCGCAAAAAGTACATTTGCCCCAATAGCAGCCATGGGCCATGGTCAGTTTATTCCAGCGCCCATCGCTCCAAAGACTGTGCATCTGATTGGTAACCTCAATCGCGGAGATGTATTGATCGAGCGGAAGATCACTGTAATCGGGGGTGCCCACCTGACCCTGTTTGTAATCGGTACAGGAAGGGTTGCTGATGTAGGTTACGGTGTCGTTTTGCAGGAAGAACGTGCGTTTCAGTTGATCAGTTTCTATCTCTCCATTCACGTATCTGATTAAGTTTTCTATTGGCGCTTCTCCATCATCCAGGGTGATAAAATCAAAACAACTGAATACCCGCGGATCTGATAAAGAACGGAGTTCCGTATTGGCGAAACCACCGCCCATCACCACTTTGGAAGCTGGGAAATGGAGTTTGATAAACTGGCCACAACGTAAGGCCGCGTAAAGATTGCCGGGGAAAGGAACGGAGATGGCCACCAGTTTGGGGTTGAGACGTTCCATCTTTTCCTTCAGCAAATCCAGCAGTATACGGTCTATATAAGTTGGCGCATTCTGAAGCATTTCGTGCAACTCATCGAAACTGTTCGCGGAGCGACCCATTCTTTCTGCATACCTGCTGAAACCGAAATGTGGATCGGCGCATTCTTTAATCAGGTCCGAAAGGTCTTCCAGGTACATGGTGGCCAGGTGCTTCGCCTTGTCCTGGTTGCCCATGGCGCCAAAGGCCCATTGCAGGTCGTCCGTTTGTTCGAAGCGGGAGGCTTCCGGCAGGAAGCGGCGGCTGCATACCTGGTGGGCGAGGGTTGGATTTTTCCCTTGCAGTAAGCTGATCACCGCATCTATGGTATGGATGTATTCTTCTTTGAAAAGCAGCATCCGTTTCGCATTCGCTGAAACAACGGTTCCTTCCTGTTCAATATGGTGAAATAATTCGGAGAGTCCTTTCTTACTAAAAAGTGCCAGCGTTACTTCAATACCAAGATCGGCCTGGAAGGCAGGAATATGCTTTGTATTCAGAAAGCCTTTCAGGTAAGCCGTAGCCGGGTAGGGCGTATTGAGCTGTGTGAACGGTGGCGTGAACAGGAAAACGGGAACACTCAAAGTCTGACGATTTAAAGGGCAAAAGTACCCGATAATTTCCGGTTGCTGAAACCCATATCAAAGGACATATTCACCATTAATGGGTTTCACCGGCTCCGGCACGTTCTTTTCTCCCAGCATTTGCAGCAGGTTAATTTCTATAGTGCGGGTGATCTGGTTCAGCGGAATGGCCGCCACATTGTTTTCGAAAGGGTTGATCAGGCTCATCCCGTTGATTTGGGTGGAAACGAACACAAAACCCAGCAACCAACTCATCGGAATCGACCATATTCCCATGGTCTGAGATGTTACCAGCGCGATGGATACCACAAAAAGCCAGATGAAAAGTTTCGTAAAATAACTGTAGGTGGTGGGAAAAACAGTGTTTTTGATGCGTTCGCTCATGCCCATTTCGTCGGTGAATTTAACCAGCAGGGCATCCAGTTGCATTAACCTGAATCCATCTATATAACCCTGTTGGTGCAAGGTCTGGAGTTCGCGGGCCTGGAGTTGGAGTAAGGCGTTGGGCAGATTGGTGTGTTCGTCCACTTCGTGGAGATCACCTGCGGGAATATAAGTTTTGTCGCTATCGGTCACGCCACCGCGCAAAGCGCCTTTTAAGGTGTACAGGAAACCAATATGCCGGTAAATCAACCTTGTACGCAGTCCTTTCAATACCTCTGGCGCCATTTCTTCCTTATCAATATAACTCAGTACCGACCTGGCCCAGGAGCGGGAATCATTCACCAATGCCCCCCATACCTTGCGGGCCTCCCACCAGCGGTCGTAAGACTGGTTGTTGTTGAAACCGATGAAAAACGCGATAGCCGTACCCAGTACCGTGGGCACGATCACCGGAATCTGGATATGGTAGTTCAACAGGTATTTATGGATGAGGTAGGCTCCCGTACAGGAAGCTATCATGATCAGGTCTACATGCCAGGTGTTGCGCAGGATGCGGCTGAACCTGATATTGGAGGTAACAAGCATGAATGGGATTTAGTGGCTTTGAAGTTACTGTTTCCCACCCATACTTAAAATATTATGCCATCTTAAATAGTATAGGGAATGAAAAATTCCGTGGTATTGCCCTGCTTATCTGTGGCGATCAGATCAACTTCTCCATTGTTCCAGGTTTTCGTTTTTACCGCTTCCGAAAACTGCAGGAACGTGGTTTTGTCGGAAATGAAGTTGCCATTGGTGAAACATGCGCCGGGGCAATCCCAGCTTCCTTCCACTTTTAATTCATTGCCCGAGCCGCTGTTCAGGCGGAACATAGCGGAACGGGAAATGTAAAAACTTTCCCATTTGGCGGCATTGGCGGCCCTTACTTCAAAATAAGGGTTGGTATTGTCGAGTGGCACAATAACGACCAGTTCCGGGTTTTTGGTAAGCAGCACATAAGGTTCCCACACATCGTTGATGCTGCCATTGGGACCTTTGTGTACAATGTTTTGTGGGGTGGTGTGCTGTTGAAACACAAGTGTGTCGATGAATTCTCTTTTAGAAGTGCCGGTGGCCGCACTACCGTAAACATGAATGTAGGCGGTCCATTCACCGGCACGGAAACCGTCTATGTTCGCGGACAGTTTTCCGTCCACCTTATCGAAACGGAGATGGTATTGGTTAACGGTGCCTTTGCGTTGGAATGCCACGAAAGCAGAATCCACTTGTGCGGATGAAATGGTTGTGGCATCGAAGGTGATCTGGAATTTCTGCGTGGGGGGCTCCGGCTCGGGTGCCGGAGCATCATCTTTACTGCAGGAGCTGGAGCCAGCGCACAATATGCTGAGGAAAAGTGCGCAGCGGAAGAATGTGTTGGAACGTGAGTAGAAAAACATGGCTGTACTTTTTTCCCTCTGACCGCAATAGGAGAATCAACGTTGCAAAGGGCCCCACCACATGTTCATGTGATTCGACTGTATTTTAACCGAATGGTTAAGGTGCAAAACACGGTGTCGGGTACTGGAAAACAACGTCGGTGGCACCGGTTTACCAACTAATTTCACCGCCACCGCGTAAAACGCGAAAACCGTTCTTTCACCTTAAATTTCTGGTAAAAGAACGGTTCAAACAGTGTTTTACCACCGTTTAGGCGGCGAGTCTGTGGTTCAGTTCTTCGCCAATGGCATATTCAATGGATGATGGAATCTGATCTGCTGCTGCGCCGTCGATGGCTTTCAAACTATTCGTGGATGTATCCCATCCGAATATATGTACGGGACTACCGTTGTAGCTTACCCGGAATCTTCTTTTGTCGTTCGCCAGATATGGTTTCGCTTTTACATTTACTACGCTGCCGTTCACTTCAATGGTAAATTCCAGTGTTGGTTCTCTTTCTATGCGTTTCATAGTCTTTAGTTTTAGATGATCGAATAAGTACGAATGGTATAATTCAAGAAACATGCCTTTATAAGGCCGGAAAGCCAGGTTAGGCTGTTCTTTAATGCGATTTTAACCCTCGAATTAAGATGATGCTGATCATTTTAATTTTAAGGTGTCCCTACGTCTAACTGAGTTTACGTAATCTCCAATAAGAGGAACGCCTTATCCTGTGGTTAAGCGGTGGTTAAATAGGGCGTTCCAGGATGATCATTACATTATTTTTTGGGAATATTGAATCCGGAACGGCACAGTTCGTAGCAAGAATACGACCTCTTCCTGGACCGCCGCCGGACCTTATCCGTAGCAGCCTTCAAAAGCTGCTGCGGTTTTACCCCTGAACTAAAAAATAAACCCTATGAAGTTGTTGCAGAAACAATTACATGATGGCAGGAACGAAGGCGAAACCTGCGTAAACGACCACGAAGTGGAATATGTACGCCTGCCCGAAGAGATCGTGGTGTACGGCCGCCACCCGGAATTCGATGAAGTGGGGAATGGCATTGATGTGAGTATTGTTTTCTCGGTGTCCAGCATCCAGGAGTTGTTCGAAACACTCTCGCTGACCGGGTTAAACGAACTGAAGGACATCACCCCGGAAAGACTGCTCGAAGTGTGGACCGCAGGTCTTGCCGAAATTCATACCTGCATTAACGACCGCTTTGCCGGCCTAATTTTCCGGAATTTTATGGGTGAACTCTTTGTAAAAGAAGACGTTGAAGGCGCCACCTGGCATAAAACCACGGGCATTTCGAACGATCCCTACCACCTTTTGTGGTTCACCAGTACGCATTTAAAGGAGTTCAAAGGCAAGCTGGTAGCGGCTTAACGGATATTCATCTTATTATTTAACAGATACAGCGGCCCATAGTGGCCGTTTTTGTTTTACAATCTTACCTTTGTGGCTCATTTTCAGGGTCGCAGCATGGTGGTACAGTTTTTTGTGTGTTGCGCCCGTAAACCAAGTAACCCGTATCATGGGAATGGAAAAGGGCCCTAAAAAAGAAAGGAAATACATACTAACCAGGAGGCTTGACAATTTCTTCGGAGAGATGTACGCCATCTGGAAATTCGTCCAACGCTTCTTTAAAGAATTGTTTCTGCCACCATACGAATGGCAGGAAGTGATCCGGCAGTGTTTTCAGGTGGGTTATAAATCACTGGCACTTATTTCCTTAACGGGGTTCGTTACGGGGATCGTCTTTACCAAGCAGTCGAGGCCCTCACTTTCAGAGTTCGGTGCCACATCGTGGTTGCCGTCGCTGGTTTCTATCGCCATTCTCCGTGCCCTGGCCCCGTTGGTTACGGCATTGATCGCTGCGGGTAAAGTGGGGTCCAATATTGGGGCGGAACTGGGTTCTATGCGCGTTACGGAGCAGATTGATGCCATGGAAGTTTCTGCCACCAATCCGTTTAAATTTCTCGTGGTAACAAGGGTGATGGCAACTACGCTCATGTTACCTATGCTGATGTGTTACACCGGTTTCCTCGCCATGATGGGCGCCTATCTTAACGTGCACCAGAATGAGCTTACTTCCATGGAAACCTTTTTCTCCCGCGCATTCGAAAAAATCGTTTTCCTGGATATCGTTTCTTCTGTGGTAAAATCACTGGTTTTCGGGTTCACCATTGGTATGGTGGGCTGTTACCAGGGGTATCATGCCACGCAGGGAACGCAAGGTGTGGGGATTGCCGCGAACAAATCTGTAGTAATCGCCATGTTCCTCATATTCATCGAAGAGATTTCATTGGTTCAGGTCACCAACTGGCTCCGCACTTTCTGATATGAAAAAGACAATACCTAAAATAGACAAACATAAAAAGGTGATCGATATCACCGGTCTCCGGAAATCTTTCGGCGATAACCACGTGCTTCAGGGAGTGGACCTGCAGGTTTACCACGGGGAAAACGTAGTGGTACTGGGCCGCTCGGGAACGGGAAAGTCGGTACTTATTAAGATTATTGTCGGGTTGCTGAAACCGGATGCGGGTCACGTAAATGTGTTGGGCAAAAACGTGGAAACACTGACTGAAAAAGAATTGCGCGAACTCCGCAGGAAAATCGGCTTCTCCTTCCAGAACAGCGCGCTCTACGATAGTATGACGGTAAAGGAGAACCTCGAGTTTCCCATTCTGCGCAGCAACCGGAAAATGACCCGCAAAGAAATTGACATCGCCGCTGAAAAAGTGCTGGATGCCGTGGGCCTTTTACAAACCCTGCACCAGTATCCCGCGGAATTGTCCGGCGGTCAGAAAAAAAGGGTGGGCATCGCCCGGACGCTCATCATGCAGCCCGAGATCATGTTATACGATGAGCCTACCGCTGGTTTGGACCCCATCACCAGCATGGAAATCAATAACCTCATCAATGAAGTGCAGGAACGTTTCCATACTTCTTCCATCATCATCACCCACGATCTTACCTGCGCCAAAATAACCGGCGACCGCCTGGCTGTATTGCTGGACGGCGATTTCCTCGCCACCGGAAGTTTCAGCGAAGTGTTTGCCGTAGACGATGAACGCATTAATAATTTTTACGAATATAATTTTATAGACGGATGAGTGCACCTAAAAACAAACGCGCCGTAATCGTAGGCATCTTCATTTCACTCGGTATCCTCATATTGCTGGTGACGGTGATGACATTGAGCGGACAGAAAAAAAGTTTCGTGAGCGCCATTTCCCTGCGCAGTTCTTTCGACGACGTGGGTGGTTTGCAGAAAGGAAACAATGTATGGTATGCCGGCGTGAAAATAGGCGTGGTGAAAGAAGTGGAATTTGCCGCCGATGGCTCTGTGCAAGTGGTCTTGAATGTGGAAGAACGCGTAGCACCATTTATTAAAAAGGATGCGTTCGTAAAAGTAGGTTCCGACGGATTGATCGGTAACAAGATCATGGTGATCTATGGCGGAACCGCCGCATCCCCGGCAGTAGCGGACGGCGATGTATTGCAAGTGAAAAAAGCCATCTCCGCCGATGAAATGATGGCGACACTCCAGGATAACAACAAGAACCTTCTCGCGATAACGGATAATTTCAAAACCATCAGTGGCCGCCTGGCAAATGGCGAGGGAACCATGGGTGCCCTGCTGAAAGATTCTTCTTTGTATGTGCACCTTCAGCGTACCATGGAGCGTTTTCAGGCTTCCGCAGCCAATACGGAAGAACTTACTTCCGGTATTGCACAGTATGTGGCACAACTCGAAAAGCCCGGTACATTCTCGCACGAATTTGTGAACGATACCACGATGATGTACAACCTGAAAGCCGCAGCCGGAGAAATAAAAGCCGCTTCTGTCACAGTTTCCGCAACCACTGGCAACCTGAAACAGGCTACAGAATCTTTCAACCAGAAACTCAACAGCCCCAATAATGCGGCCGGTGTATTGCTGAACGATCCCGCCACCGCTAATGAATTGAAACTGCTGATCCAGAACCTGGAATCGGGTAGCGCCAAACTGGATGAGAATATGGAGGCGCTGCAACATAACTTCCTTTTCCGTGGCTATTTCAGAAAGAAGGCAAAAAGAGAGGAGAAAGAAAAAGAAGCCGCGCAAAAAAATAAATAATGACTCCTTTTCTGATTATCGCGTTCATCGTGTTGGTTGCCGTGGGCATGGCCCTGTACCGGAAACCGTCGAAGAAAGCGCCACTTTCAGAAGATACTTCCGCGATACTCGAAAAACATATCCCCTTCTACGAAGCATTGGATGCTGATGGCAAAAAACGTTTCGAAGAAATGGTGAGCACGTTCCTGGGTTATGTAAGAGTGCACGGAATAGAAACAGATGTAACTGAAACCGATAAATTGCTCGTGGCTTCCAGCGCCGTGATTCCCATTTTCGCTTTCCCCGAATGGAAATATTATAACCTCACAGATGTTTTGTTGTATGCCGATGCCTTTACGGAGCGCGGCTTCTCCATGAAAGAGAAAGAACGCAACGTATTGGGTATGGTAGGAGAGGGCGCGATGCAGCGCGTCATGATTCTTTCCAAACCTTCCCTGTACCTGGGTTTTGAAAACAAAACGGCCAAAGAAAATGTGGGCATCCATGAATTCGTGCACCTGCTGGATAAGGAAGATGGTTCAGTGGATGGCGTGCCGGAAGCCTTGCTTAACAGGCAATACACCATTCCCTGGTTGCACCTGATCAACGAAAATATTCAGACTATCCTTGCAGGGAAATCAGACATCAATGTGTATGGCGCCACAAATAAAGCTGAATTCTTTGCTGTGGCAGCGGAATACTTTTTCGAGCGGCCCGATCTTTTCCGCGAGAAGCATCCTGAATTGTATGAACTGATGGCCGGAGTTTTCCGGCAGGAACCGGCACACGCTTAAATTATGGAAGGACAATACAGAAAAGATATTTACCCCGGTCTGGAAGTGGAAATCATCCTCAAAAAAGACCAGCGTACCGGAAAACGCACACGGGGCATCGTTCAAAGGCTGCTCACCTCCGCCGTTTACCATTCCCGTGGTATAAAGGTTCAATTGGAAGACGGTCAGGTTGGCCGCGTGTGTGCAATACTTGGAGATGGTGAAGAGGAATAATTCTTCTATGGCTGCTCCGCAGTTGGTAATCCCATTTTCAACAACTCAACCAGTTTCGGAATATCTGTGGTGCGGATGTAAATCGGATCATAAAAAGTATTGTTCTTCGCCACTAAGTATGATTCGTATATTTTGAGGTGCACCCATCTGGATTTGAAAGGAAGTTCCAGTACAAACCTGACCCCATTATCCGTGGTATAACGGTACATCGCCGCATCGCGGTAAAGGTTTTCCTCTTTCAGTTCTGCAAAAAAATCCAGCGCTTTAATCAATGCGGGCAATTCATGCTGGTCTATAAAAATGCCTTCTTCCAGAGAGGGACTTAGAAATGCGCTCATGCGACCTGTTCCCGGCAGGTGTATGGCGAAGCGGGTGGAGTCTGTGCTGAAATCGCGTACCCAAAGCAGGTGTACATCCCGGAACGCAATGTTGCCGAGTTTACGCTGCATGTTCTTCAACACCTTTCCTTTCGAATAAAATAACTGTTCATAACGGCTATCAATACGTGTTGAATCTTGGGAGAATACAACTAGGGGCAAACACGATAAAAAGAGTATAAATGTTTTCATGAAAAAGGTTTTCATGAAATTAAAACAGCCGGTAATGCCCGGCTGTTAAGGAATTTGAAAGGAGGAAAGGATTAACTTTTCTTTTGTGATTGTTCTTTCCGTTAAGGATTATTGTTCCTTGCCGGACGAAACGAAAGTTTTCTCCACCGTCTGAACAACATAATGAAAGCGCCTGCCAGCAGGAGTAGCGGCCACGCTTCTACCAGTCCGATCAAAATGTTCCGCATCCACGCTGATCCATTTCTTAGGGCCTGGCTTATTTCCGCTCCGAAGCCGGCTCTCGTTATGGTAACAGGATTAACGGTCATGTATGTATCCGCTTTCAGTGGTTCGTACAGGTAAACGGTGAACGTGGAGTAGGCTGCATTGTCCAGTATTTCCAGGTTTTCGATGCGCCGGTCTGTAATTTTTGTTCTTCTTTCTTCTTCATGTACAGCGCTTTCGAGGGTGTTTTTGGGTTGGGGCGGAATAGGTTTCACCTGCAACTCAGCTTCGTTTTTCAATGCGTTGGAAAGGTAGGTGAAGGTGGCGTCCGTATCTTTCATATTTCTGTATTCGATATGATTGGCAAGGGAAGAAATCAGCGTTGCTACGGAATCCAGTTTACTAACGGGGACGCGCAATGTAAGTTCAGATACAGGGGTGTAGAGGTGAATCTTTTTAAGAGAATCGCTGCCCGAAGGATATTCGTGGTAGTCGGAGGACGTAGTGGAAAAACTGCTTTCCGCCACTATGCCGTCCACGGAACGGGTCATTTTTTCGATTTGGTTACTGGCGCTCAATACATCGGTTACACGGCACCGTATGGTGGCGGACCGGATCCTTTTTCTGGAGGGCGCATTCAGGGTGGAGATATCACTGGTGAAGGTGGTGGAATCTGCTACGGCTGCTACGGCGTCCGTATATTCCATGGAAGCATTGTTGTCGCAGGAGCATAAGATGGCAAGGGCCATCACGGCGATAAGGGATAAATGGCGCATGGTTATGGTTTTTTATTGATACCATGCGCCATCGAAAAGTAACCTCAACGGAATTGTTAAAGTTAGGGTTGGTATTTTTTAAAAACCGAAGTAGCGGTATGTCCTCCGAAACCAAATGTGTTGTTCACCACGTAGTTTACGGTCTGGTGCAGCGAACTGCCTAAAACAACATCCAGTCCTTCCGGAATAGCGGGATCCAATACTGTAGTATTGATGGTGGCCGGGATGATATCATGTTTCACGGAAAGTGCGCAGGTGATGCTTTCAATTGCGCCTGCTGCACCCAGTAAGTGACCTGTCATCGATTTAGTGCTGGTTACTTTTACCCGGTGGTTGCCAAAAACACTTTTAATGCCATTCAGTTCGCCTATGTCTCCAAGTGGGGTGGAAGTAGCGTGGGCATTGATGTAATCTACCTGTTGGGGTGAAACGCCAGCTTCCTGTAAGGCTTTTTTCGTGCCAAGTGCGGCGCCTAATCCGTTCGCAGGCGTTCCTGTAAGATGGTAGGCGTCAGCAGCCATGCCGCCGCCAACGATCTCCGCATAAATATGCGCGCCCCGGCGTACGGCGTGGTCGTGTTCTTCCAGGATCAGCGCGCCGGCGCCTTCACCAATTACAAATCCATCCCTCGTAGCATCGAAAGGCCGGGATGCAGAAACATATTGTTCGTTGTTCTTCGACAGTGCCTGTGCTGCACCGAAACCGCCTACAGCCGATGGTGTAATCGCCGCTTCTGAACCCCCGGCAACCATAACAGTGGCTTTGCCCAAGCGGATAGTGTCAAAAGCGTTGAT
>CAMLRX010000129.1 GCA_946482545.1 uncultured Flavihumibacter sp.
AACTTCACGGTTTGCCGGCGACTCACTTCTATCTTTTCCCCGCCTTTCATTTCCAGGAGCAGGCCCCCGTTGAAGTAGGGTTCTATCTTGTCGATGAGCCGGAGGTTCACGATGTGTTTGCGGTTGGCCCGGAAGAATATCTTTTCATCGAGGCGCTCTTCGAGCGCGTTCAGTGATTTCAGGATGAGCGGTTTGTTGGGGCCGAAGAATACTTTGGCGTAATTGCCCACACTTTCGAACAACCTGATTTCGGAGAGTTTCACGAACCAGCACCTTTCGCCGTCTTTTACGAAAACCTGGTCGTTTTCCCCCAGCAGACTCCGGTTCACATTGAGTTCACCTCCGGCCTGCTGGTCCTTTTCCTCTTGCTGGTGGAGTTTGTGTATGGCGTCAGAAAGACGTTTGGGTTCAATGGGCTTCAGCAGATAATCCAGCGCATTCACTTCAAAAGCTTTCAGTGCGTATTCATCGTAGGCGGTGGTGAAAATCACGTGGGGGGCACGGTCGAGTTCTGTGAGGAGATCGAACCCGGTTTTTCCCGGCATCTGGATATCGAGGAAGATCAGGTCGGGCTGAAGGGTATCAATTCTTTCGATGCCTTCTTCCACATTGGCGGCTTCGGCCACCACTTCTATCTCGGGGAATTCCAGCAATAATTTTTTAAGTTCATTACGTGCGAGGCGTTCATCGTCGATCAGGATCGCGCGGATCATGCGTTAAAAATTTAAAGTGTGTGTTTAGGTATTTGGCGGCAACTAAGTTAACATTAAAAATCAGTAATGTTCCACCACGGGGATGGTTACCCTGGCTTCCACCATATTGCCGTTGATCTCTTTGATTTCGAAATCTGATTTTTCACCGAAAAGCAGGCTGAGTCTGTTTTGCGTGCTGTTCAGGCCGAAACCGTCGCCGTTCTTTCCCCCATTCAGGCGGCCTGTATTCTGGATGATGAGTTCGTGGTGATCGTCTTTGAAATCGGAGATAATACGCACCAACCCGCCATCCACCTGTTTGCTGATGCCGTGTTTGATGGCGTTCTCTACCAGTGTTTGCAGCATCATGGGTGGTATAGGTTGATCCAGGGTGTCTTCATCAATATCGTATTCAACCTGTAACCGGTCTTCGAAACGGATGTGTTCGAGCGCGAGGTAATCTTTTACGATGTTGAGTTCTTTTTCGAGCGGAACGGTTTCCTGTTTTTCGGCCTGGAGACTGCTGCGGAGGATATTACTGAGTTCTGTGATGGCGGTTCTGGCGCGGATCGGGTCTTCGTCCACCAGGGCACGGATACTGTTGAGCGCGTTAAATATGAAGTGCGGGTTGATATGCGATTTGATGGTTTTCAGTTCCAGTTCTTTCACCAGCGCTTCCAGGCGGAGGGTATCCACTTCCTGTTTCCTGATTTTATTGATGTAATGGTAGAAATAGTAGATGAGTATCCAGGGCGTGAGGAACATACCGTAGTCTATCATCTTGGTAAGGAGTTTCGAATTGAAACTCATGGGCGGGGATACCGTCTTTTTAGGAATGATGAACACGTTGGATATCAGTATATTGGCCATGGCGGCAATCAGGCATGCCACCACAAGCGCCATCAGCAGGCGGGGCATGGCTTTTTCCACCGGTAACAGTAACCAGTTGGTCTGCTTGATGTAGGAACGAAGCAGGTGGGAGGTGGCGAGCCCGGTAGTGATGAATATAAAAAGCTGGTCGATGATGCTTTCAGAAAGCTCATTGAAGGTGTAGGCCAGGAAAATGTAGGAGATGGTAACGGAACTCCAGCCTGCCACCTGGAACAACCAATATCGGGGAATTTTTTTCAGCATATAGGTTCTGTACTTACAAATCTAACCATTTACCCCTGTCGTGGAAACCGAAAAGTATTAATGGTAAAAAAGGGGGGTAGATGGTGTTTAAACATTTAGATAGAAACCTTTAGTACGCAGAAAAAATGTCTTTTGGGAGCAGGGGTGATTTGGTAGTTTACCGTATTTGTTCCTAATTTCATTGCTGGAAAATCCGTTCTCTTGAAACCCCAACCGTACCTCCACCACTTATGGACCCGTATTCCGGGTTGCCTGCTCGCAGCGCTGCTGTGGGCAACTTCTGCCGCCGGGCAGGGGCGGGTTGTGATCAATGAATACATGCCCTGGCCCGATAACGGATGTCCTGTTACCTCTGAATTTGTGGAACTGTATAATTTTGGTCCGGGTCCGGCCAACATTGGTTGCTATGTGCTCACCGACGGCGATTATTCCATTACCATTCCTGCAAATACCATTCTTTTACCCGGTGAATACTATGTAATTGCCGGTATGGATGTATTGCCTTCCGGTTGCGGAAACCTAACCAAATCGGTAACCGCGCAACTGAACTGGAATACCTGTAATTGTACCAGTGGCACAATTCCTACCACCGGAGCAGGCCTTTTCACAGACGGGGGAAGCGGCGCGGAACAAGTGGTATTGCTCAATAGTACCGGAGCTGTAGTAGATGCGGTGATCAGAAACCTTCCTGCCGAGCCTTCTGCTTCTATCACAACTTCTTCTAACGCGGGCTGTACACCGTTCACTTTCGACCTGGATGACATGTCTTTCACTTATGAAGTGCTGGGCATGTCCACAGGAAGAGGCAATACTTTCGCGCGTTTGCTGGATGGAGACTGCGGCTGGTTGAAAGAATCCAAACAAAGCGCTGGCGAAAGCAATAATACGGCAGGCGACAACTCATCTCTCTCCGCCGTGCTCACCGTTACCAATGGAACGGCTTGCCCAACCGATGGTTCAGCTTTTATAGAAGTTTTCGCCTCCGATTACACCAGCGTTTTCCCGATGGATTATACCCTGGCAAAAGATGCCGATAACGACAACCAGTATACCATCAACGACCTGTACACTCTTGGCACGGACAATACCGCACCGAATATACCGCTGGATAACCTTTCAGAAGGACGCTACAAAGTAGTAATAGCCTCTGCCATGGGTTGTGACCTTAAATCGTTCAGTTTCAATATACTTCCCTGCGGGTCCGTACTCAACCCACTTCTCCCGGCCGCTGAAACGCGAGCGGTTGAAATGGGTTTCCGCCTTGCGGCTGCACCCGGTTCCAAAGAGGTGCTCCTGCAATGGAAAGCGGACCGCACCGAATACCGGCTCGCGGTTTACAACAGCATCGGCCAGGCCATCCACACCGAAAAACTCCGGGTTACCTCTGCGGGTGTTTTCCAGCACCGCTTTAACATGCCTGGCGCCGCGCGCGGCATATTCCTGCTCTCACTCGAACGAACCGATGGTGTTCCCGGAAAATATATTCAGCGCTTCTTCCGTTAATGGTTCAACCTTTCGCCTTTCATCCTGTTATAAATGGGTTGTCATGGCCTAATTATTGTATTTTTGCACCCATATTAACCATTCGCTTACATGGAGATCACAGCGGGCCCACTGCTCAGAAACATCAATACCCCCGACGACCTGAAACTGCTTACCAAAGATCAGTTGCAACAGGTTTGCGAAGAACTGCGCCAGTATATTATTGACGTGGTGAGTATCCACGGAGGGCATTTCGCCGCCAGTTTAGGCGTGGTGGAACTTTCCGTGGCGCTTCATTATGTGTACAATACTCCCTACGATCAGTTGGTATGGGATGTGGGCCACCAGGCTTACGGGCATAAAATACTTACCGGCAGGAGAGAAAGTTTTCCCTCTAACCGCAAATACAAAGGACTCAGCGGATTCCCCAAAAGATCGGAAAGTGACTACGATACTTTCGGTGTAGGACATTCCTCTACTTCCATCTCCGCCGCCCTCGGTATGGCCATGGCCGCGAAGTACAGGGGAGAGGACCGGAAATCAGTAGCAGTGATCGGTGATGGTTCCATGACCGCAGGTATGGCGTTCGAAGCCATGAACCACGCGGGTGTTGCCGATAGCGATATGCTCATTATTCTGAACGACAACTGCATGAGCATTGACCCCAATGTGGGCGCACTTAAAGAATACCTTACAGATATCACCACATCTCATACGTACAATAAACTGAAGGATGACGTATGGAACGCCCTGGGGAAACTGCCCATCGGTGCCCGCTTCTCTCGCGAAATGGCCAGCAAGCTGGACCATACCATCAAAGGAATGCTCACCAAAAGCAGTAACCTTTTTGAAGCGTTGAAGATCCGTTATTTCGGCCCGATCGATGGACACAACATCACCAAACTCGTGGATACGCTCCGCGATCTTAAAAATATTCCCGGCCCCAAATTGCTGCACATTGTTACAGTGAAAGGAAAGGGATACGCCCTGGCGGAAAAAGACCAGACCAAATGGCACGCACCCGGGCTCTTCGATAAAATTACCGGAGAGATTTACAAGAAGAAATTCGATCTGCCGCAACCACCGAAATACCAGGATGTATTCGGTCATACGATGATTGAACTGGCGGAAATGAACCCCAACATCATGGGCGTTACACCGGCGATGCCCAGCGGCTGTTCGCTGAAGTTCATGATGGATAAGATGCCTGACCGCGCTTTCGATGTGGGCATTTGCGAACAACACGCCGTAACTGTTTCAGCAGGGATGGCCACACAGGGATTGCGGGTGTTCTGTAATATTTATTCTTCTTTCATGCAACGCGCCTTCGACCAGGTGGTGCACGATGTAGCCATTCAAAAACTGCCTGTAGTGCTTTGTCTGGACCGTGCCGGACTGGTGGGAGAAGATGGTCCCACGCACCATGGCGCTTACGATATCGCTTATTTCAGGTGCATTCCGAATATGATCATCAGTTCGCCGATGAATGAGTCGGAATTGCGTAACCTGATGTTTACCGCTCAACTTGATTCCAACGGTTATCCTTTTGTGATCCGTTACCCGAGGGGGGAAGGGGTGATGCCCGAATGGCGCACACCGCTGGAAGAGATCACCATCGGTACAGGACGCAAATTAAAAGATGGGAAAGATGTGGCGATACTGAGTTTGGGACATCCCGGCAACTTTGCAGCCGCGGCCATCCGCAGCCTGCGTTCCGAAGGAATTGACCCCGCACATTACGATATGCGTTTCGTGAAACCACTGGATGAAGCCATGCTACACGAAGTATTCTCGAAATATAAGAAAGTGGTTACTGTTGAAGACGGTACCGTAGTAGGTGGATTCGGCAGCGCGATACTCGAATTTATGGCGCAGCACAACTACCACGCGGAAGTAACCATATTGGGTATTCCCGACAGGTTGGTGGAACACGGCACCCTTAAAGAATTACACCGCGAATGTGGCTACGATGCAGAAGGTATTGCTGATGCAGTGCGCGCTATGTTAAGAGAGACTGTTACAGTAGAAACATTATTGCAATAAAGGATCGGGAGTGGGCGTTTCGCCCGCTTCCGCAATTTCCCTGTTCTCGGGCTCTATGTATTCGATGATGAAGTTGTTCCGGCCCTCACCGGTCATTATTTTCAGGAATTTCATCTGCACCAGTTCAAGCATACTCAGGAACATAAAGATCGCATGAACGCGGTCGTTACACGATTCAAATATCTTTTCAAACGACATGGTCTTTTTGTGGGAAGCCAGCCCTATCATTGCTTCCCTGCTTTGCTCCATGGTGTATTTATATTGCACCACGGTATGCACGGGCTGGTTTTTCTTGTCGTACAAACGTTGCATCACCCGTTCAAACGCCTTCATGAGTTTGAACATGGAGATGGCCTGTATTTCCGTTCCTTCCCCGGCTTCCTCTCCGATGTTTGAGATGTCTTTCTGAAGGTTCCCTCTTTTCACCATCAGCATGCGGATGGCTTCCATTTCGCTGAGTTGTACGGAGGCTTCTTTGAACTTTTTGTATTCCAGAATCTTATCAATCAGTTCCTGGCGGGGATCAATCTCGTTGCCCTGGGCATCCAGTTCCTTGCGGGGCAGCAGCATCTTGGCCTTGATGCGCATGAGCGTGGACACGAAAAGGATGAACTCACTGGACAATTCAATGTTCAGTTGTTCCTGCCCGTGAATGTATTCCAGGAAGTCTTTGATGATCCTGGTGATGGGAATATTATAGATATCCAGTTCATCTCTTTCGATGAAGAACAGCAACAGGTCGAACGGTCCTTCGAACTGCGGCAGTTTGATCTGGTAGGAGGGAGTATTTGCGGCCATAGTGGTCAAAAGTAAGCAAAATGCCCTTAAAAACTGGTGGCGAATCCGACCCCGAGCAGTGATTTGATTTGCGTTCCCCAGCGGCTTCCTTCCGGCTTCAGCGCGTCATCATCGTAAATAATATCGAGGTTGTAAGTCACCTGCAGCCACTTGTTTACTTTGAGTGCCAACAAGTTAGTAAAGAACACGTCTACATTGGCCGGATTGTTCCGGTAATTCGAAAAGAGGTCGAGCCTTCCTTTGTAGCTGATGTTCTTCGCGAGTTCTTTGTTGTAGTTGGCCGTGAGGAATCCACCGATCTCGTAGCGGTAGGTGCTACCGGGCTCCACGCCATAAAGTTCCGCCAGCCTGTTGGTGCGGCGGCTCACGATGATCCAGCGGGAGGAGGCGGGGGAAAGGAAAAGACTGAACGTATTGTTGGGGCGCCATTCAATACCCGGAGAGAGCAACAGGTTGGCGGGTGCGAGAAAACTGGACGATAGTTCGCTGGTATCGGCACCGGCGGCCGTTTTAAAATAGCGGTAACCATCGGTGAGTTGAGTCCGGAAATTACCCATTACGGTAAAGAACCATACGCCCGAAGTATCGAGTTGGCGGCCGTATTTGGAAAGGAGGTCGAAGCGGTCATCGTTTTTACGGAAGCCGGTGGATGTGGTGTTCACCATCCCGTAGTTGATGTCTAGGTTGTTGTCGAAGAAGTTTTTTCCGTTCTTATACAGTGCCTGGTAGTTGAAGAAAAGATTGTTGGCGAAAGTGAATTTATCCGCGCCAGCCGACCAGTTGGAAGAACTTCCCTGCGATAAATTGATGTTCAGTAACCCCTTCTGTATCCATCCGTCGGGTTGTTCGTTGGGTTTGGTCACGTTTTTTGACGCATCTTCCCTCAGTTTTTTAACGGTGGCATCTTGTGCTGAGACAGAAAGAGAAAGAAGCAGTGCGAGGGCAGAAAGGCAGGTCAGTTTCATGGTATCCTGTTTAATGATAAGGGGCCGCCTTTGGAAAGCGGCCCCGCAAAAATAGCAATTGAACGGAAGGATAGAAAGCCGGTCTTATTTTTTTCTGAGTTCGTCGCGGATTTCCATGAGCAATTTTTCCGATTCGGTAGGTGCAGGCGGTGCGGCCGGCACTTCGGCTTCTTTCTTTCGCATCCTGTTGATGGTACGCACCAGCATGAAAAGCACGAAAGCCACGATGATAAAGTTGATGACCGCCGAAATGAACATGCCGTACTTCACTGCTCCGAACATGGTGAGTTCCTGAAGGTCGGACAGGTTCAGCGCATTTAATGCGGGCGTAAGTAAAAGTGGTGTGATGATGTCATCGGTTAAAGATTTCACGATGTTGTTGAAAGCGCCGCCGATGATCACACCGATCGCCAGGTCGAGCATATTGCCCTTTACGGCGAAGTCTTTAAATTCCTTGACGAATCCCATATAGTAATTGTTTAAAGGTGAAGAATGAATGGTCAGGTAAATTACGGCCTTTCCATTGAAATTGTTTTCACGGGCACAGCAAAAAATCTGCCTACCTTCGTGTCCTTTCAATTGTATGCAGGACAACAAATGGATGAACTGGGTCCTTTTTACAGGGCTCTCGGTAATATGGGGGAGTTCGTTTCAGCTCATGAAAACCGGTATGGAAGCGCTTTCCGCTTACCAGGTGGCCGCCATCAGGATGGCGAGCGCCGGCATTGTATTGCTGCCTTTTTTTATCCGCGCCTTACGCAACATTCCGAAGCAGAAGATCGGCTTAATTGTGTGGTCGGGCTTACTGGGTAATTTTTTCCCTTCCTTTCTGTTCTGTATAGCCGAAACTAGGATAGACAGCGCGTTGGCGGGGATTCTTAACGCGTTAACCCCATTGTTTACCATATTGGTGGGCGTTTCATTCTTCCAGGCGAAAGTATCCTGGAACAAATGGCTCGGGGTGAGTATTGGCTTCGTTGGATTGTGTTTGTTGTTTCTTTCTAAAGGCATTCCCGACCTCTCTTATGTTTCTTATTCATCGCTGGTATTGGTGGCTACCATCTGTTATGGCCTGAACGTAAACCTGGTAAGCAGGCATTTACAGGGCATTGATTCCATTCATATCGCTTCTGCGGCATTGGGCTTCCTCCTGCTTCCTGCGCTGCTGATTCTGTTTATTACCGGGTATTTTAACCTTGATTTTACCGCTACTCCGGTATTGTTTTCTACAGGAGCTTCAGTTGTTTTGGGAGCCCTTGGAACAGCGCTGGCTTCTATTCTTTTTTATATGCTGGTGAAGCGTGCGGGGGTGATTTTCTCTTCCATGGTTACTTACGGCATTCCGTTCGTAGCGTTGATCTGGGGATTTCTTGCGCACGAAGAGATCACGGTACTCCAGATCGGATGTTTGGGGATTATACTGGCGGGGGTTTGGGTGACGAATAAGAAATTTTGAATGATGAATTTTGAATGATGGATGGGGCTGTGGTGTGTTGGCCAGGGCTTGTGGGGGGGCTATTTTGTAAGGAATGGGATATAGAAAGGGTTTGAGAACGGTAATATTCAAATGAGAATGTTGAATTTCGAATGATGGATAATTACCTGCTGGCAACGATCCGTATTTCATCCAAAATTCAACATCCAAAATTTATCATCCAAAATTATCAGTAGTCACCCAGTGTTTCTGGCAACTGAGCCAAAGCTTTGGCGAGTTGTTCATCGTTCGGAGCGATGCCATGCCATTCGTGGCTGCCTTCCATGAAGTCGACGCCGCTTCCCATGGCGGTCACCATCAGGATCACAACTGGTTTTCCTTTACCGGTGAGGCTCTTGGCTTTATCCAGTGCGGCAATTACTTCATCCATGTCGTTGCCTTTTTCGAGGTGAACGATTTCCCATCCGAAGGCGGCGAATTTTGCGGCGAGGTCGCCCAGGCTCAATACTTTGCTGGTGGGGCCATCAATTTGCTGACCGTTCCAGTCGATGGTGGAGATCAGATTGTCCACTTTATTGTGGGCAGCGAACATGATCGCTTCCCATACCTGTCCTTCCTGGAGTTCTCCGTCTCCGTGGAGGGAATAAACAAGTTGCGGGTCGTTGTCCAGTTTTTTTGTAAGCGCCGCGCCGATGGCCACGCTCATGCCTTGTCCGAGGGAGCCCGAGGCGATTCTTACGCCGGGCAGGTGCTCGTGGGTGGCGGGGTGGCCCTGCAGGCGGGAGTTCAGTTTCCGGAAAGTAGCCAGTTCTTTTACGTCAAAATACCCGGCTCTTGCGAGGGTTGAATAAAATAAAGGTGAAATATGTCCGTTTGATAAGAAGAACAAGTCCTCGCCCTTGGCGTCCATATTGAAGGCCGGATCATGTTTCATCTGTTGAAAGTAGAGGGCCGTAAGAAAATCGGCGCAGCCGAGAGAGCCACCGGGGTGGCCACTGGCGCAGCCGTGAACCATTCTTACGATGTCTCTGCGGATTTGGGTTGCAATGTCTTTTAAAGCTGGCATGTTCGTTTTGTTTTGAAGATTACAAAACTAAGGTATTACAATTTTAAATGTATTAAGAAATTGAACCTGCGGGCCTGGTTTTTGCAACTGGATAAATGACGGATGTAGGTGATTTTGTGTAGAATGCCACAATTAATGGCATGTTAATGGGCCGTTAGGATTTTAAGTTATAATTTTGTTCACGCATATATCCACAACCGCATGTTTGATGTAATACTCTCACTCTCTCTTTCCTTTGCGATCACATTCTTATCCATACCTGTCATTATCCGGGTGGCGGAAATGAAAAAGTTATTTGATGTTCCCGATGCCAGGAAAGTACACATCAATCCGATTCCTTCACTGGGGGGACTGGGTATTTTTGCAGGCTTCATTCTGGCTATTCTTATCAGCCTGCCTCCGGGAAGCGCTCCTGAATTTCAGTATTATATCGCTGCGGCCTTTATCATTTTTTTCCTGGGTATTAAGGACGATATCCTGGTGATTTCTCCCGTAAAGAAGTTCATTGGGCAATTACTAGCCGCGTTCATCATTGTGTATAAGGGCGGTGTTCAGATCAAAAGTATGCACGGTTTCTTAGGCGTGTACGATATGCCCGAAATGTTTAGTCTGGCACTTACTTACTTCACTATCATAGTGATAATCAACTCTTTCAACCTTATCGACGGAATTGATGGTCTGGCAGGTAGCCTGGCGGTGCTTTCTGCTTCACTCTTCGGACTTTACTTTATTGCAGTGGAGCAAACCAGTTATGCTATCCTTTCTTTCGCACTTTCCGGCAGCATGCTGGCTTTCCTGATATTCAACTTCAGCCCTGCCCGTATATTCATGGGCGACACCGGCTCGTTGCTGACGGGATTGGTGGCGGCTATATTGGTGATAAAATTCATCAATGTTTCCGACCAGAGTTCCGCTCTTCCCGTACCCGCGGCTCCTGCGGTTGGTTTTTCCATTCTCATTATTCCACTGGTAGATACGTTACGCGTATTCAGCGTACGCATGTTGCACAGGCGTTCTCCTTTCAGCCCCGACAGGAACCATGTGCACCATTTATTGCTCGATTATGGCATGACGCACCGCACCATTACGCTTGTGCTGGTGTCGCTGAACGTTGTATTTATCCTGATTGCCACTTTCCTCGGACAGTTGATCGGCTGTACAGCTACGATATGTACCATGATCGCACTGGCTTATGCAAGTTTCTCCATTGCCTGGTACTATAAGCCCCGCCCGCGCTTTTTTGTGGCCAAAAGTAAGGAGCAGGAGGAAGCTACGCTTATCGCGAAACGTTCCCTTTTTACTTTCACGAAAGAAAAACTGCAATAGGTTCGGGCATAATTGCAAGGTGTTCAGTAGCTTTGCTCCGCACAACTGAATCTATATGTCTGAAGAATTATCCATGATACTAGACGATGCGAAGGAAACCATGCACAAGGCCCTGGAGCATCTGGAACAGGAATTAGGTAAGATCCGCGCCGGAAAGGCCAACCCGCAAATGCTGGATGGTATTCACGTGGATTATTATGGAAGTCCCACCATTTTAAACCAGGTGGCCAACGTAAGCGTGATGGATGCCCGCACCCTTACGATCCAGCCCTGGGAAAGAAACATGATTCAGCCCATTGAACGTGCCATCATGGCCGCAAACATAGGCGTTACCCCACAGAACGATGGTAACGTGATCCGTATATTTCTCCCCCCACTCACAGAGGAACGCCGCCGCGAACTCGTAAAAAGAGCCGCTGGTGAAGGCGAAAGCTGCAAAGTGGCCATCCGGAACATCCGCAGGGATGCCATTGAACAGGTGAAAAAATTGCAGAAAGATGGGCTGAGTGAAGATGCCGCAAAAGATGCTGAAAAAGACATCCAGGACCTCACCGATAAGCATATCGCTATCGTGGAGAAGCATCTTGGGGTGAAAGAAAAAGAGATCATGGCGGTATAAGCCGGTCACTCTTTCAGCAACATTGCTTTGGCTTTCTCCAATTCAGCTTTGGTTTCCGCATTTACTTCGGGATAACTCAGTTTTAATTTTTTGAACTGGCTTTCCAGTATTTCCGCAATGGCCAGCCTGGTAAACCATTTATCGTCGGCAGGAACAATGTACCATGGCGCGAAACTGGTGCTGGTAGCGGTTATGGCTGCTTCGTAGGCAGATTGGTATTCATCCCACAATGCCCTTTCTTTCAGGTCGCCGAAAGAGAATTTCCAGTTCTTGGAAGGGTCTTCGATTCTTTCCAGGAAACGTTTCTTTTGTTCGTCTTTTGAAACGTGGAGGAATATTTTAATGATGACGGTCCCGTTTTCGGCCAGGTTTTTTTCGAAGCTTCGGATCTGGTCCATTCTTTTTTCCCAGAATTCGGGGGTGATGTCTTTTACTGAATCGATACCGGGAATTTTTTCGTTGAGGATGTACTCGGGGTGTACCCTGGTAACGAGTACATTTTCATAATGAGACCGGTTGAAGATGCCGATTTCACCCCGGCCGGGCAGTTCTTTGTAGTGTCTCCAGAAATAATCGTGGTCCAGTTCGGTGCTGTTCGGCACCTTGAAGTTGGCCACTTTAACGCCGGAGGGGTTCATGCCGCTCATGATGTGCTTGATGGCGCTGTCTTTCCCCGCGGCATCCATGGCCTGTAGTACAACCAGTACGCGGTATTCATCGTGTGCATACAGGATATCCTGCAGGTCGGCGAGTTGTTGCTTGCTTTTTTCAAGCAGTTTTTCAGCTGCCTCCTTGTTGAGCGTTTTCCCGGTGTAAGCGGTGGGGAATTTGCTCAGTTTGCACTTTTTCCCTTCTTTGGAGAGGAAGTCGGGGGCCTTTATTTTCATCTGAAGATTTTTCCAGGTTGCGGTCACCCGCTCTTCGGGGTCATCCTTCACTGTTGAGAACGGAACGTTCTTCCAGCAGCACTTTCACTGCTTGTTCCAGTTCTTTCAATCTTTTTTCCAGGTCGGGAAGGTTCCTGCTGAGGGCCTGGCTCCTTAACGCGCTGGTATAATCGAAAGCGGGGCTTCCGGTCACGGCGGCGTTCGGGGTCTTGATGGTTTTGCTTACCCCGCTCTGGGCGTTGATGCGTGCGCCATCCGCGATCTGGATATGCCCCACAATACCGGCCTGTCCGCCGATCATCACATTGTTGCCGAGTTTTGTGCTGCCGCTTACCCCGGCCTGGGCTGCGATCACCGTATTATTGCCAACTTCCACGTTGTGGGCGATCTGGATCAGGTTGTCCAGTTTAGCGCCTGATTTTACGAGTGTTGAACCTATTGTTGCGCGGTCTATTGTAGCGTTTGCGCCAATTTCTACATTGTCTTCAATTACAACGTTCCCGATCTGAGGCACTTTGCGGAAACTTCCGTCCGACTGGGGCGCGAAGCCGAAACCATCACTGCCGATCACTGTTCCTGCGTGAACGGACACATTGTTGCCAAGGCGGCAGCCGTGGTACACTTTTACGCCGGGGTGAAGAATGCAGTTGTCACCAATGGTCACATTATCACCAATGAACACCTGGGGAAATACCTTCACGTTCTTCCCCAGTTTTACGTTTTCACCAATGTATGCGAAGGTGCCGATGTAACAATTTTCTCCCATGGCCGCGGTACTGGCCACATAAGAGGGTTGCTGGATGCCGGAAAGCTGCTGCGTCATCATCTCCTGGTATTTGGAGAGCAGGGCTGCGAAGGCAGAATACGCATCGGGCACCCGCAGCAACGTGGCGTTCACGGCCTGACGCACCTGTTGGGCTTCGTTGATAATTACAATGGATGCACCGGTGGTATATAAGTATTCCTCGTATTTAGGATTTGCCAGAAAGGCCAGCTGGCCGGCTTTTGCTTCCTCGATCTTACCAAAATCATTCACGGTCGCTTCCGGGTCTCCCTCTACTTTGGCCTGGATGAGCATGGCTATTTGTGCGGCGCTGAATTGCATAGAATATTTTATTCTTATATACTTATTTTGACAACAAACTATATTATAACAACCGGATCTACATTAACCCTTATAACAAATGTAGAATTTTTTAACCGGAGCAGAGAGGTGGTGGTGAATAAGGGCATTGTCCACCTCCGAAATTCCTTTCACCGATCCGTCCTTGAACAGAATATTGATGCCTTCTTCCCCGGGTTGGTACATGGTACTTTCCGTTTCACCTGAGAAAAAATAATATTTAAGTTCATTTTCTCTAATCCCCTGGTTTTGACAAATAGTATGCCTCAAGGGCTGCACGAAGCTTTCATCAAATGGTTTTGCCTGAAGTTTAACTTTGTACAGGTTGCGTTCTGTTAGAAAACGACAAAGTTGGGAAAGAATTTTGTCCGGATGGAACATCCATGTTTTTACCGCCGCGAGAATATCGGCATCATCGAGCAGGCAGAAGTGTAAAAGGTTGGTTTTCAACAGGTCT
>CAMLRX010000130.1 GCA_946482545.1 uncultured Flavihumibacter sp.
GACCAGGTTCTTCGATCATCAGGTGTACATCGCAGGTTTTTTTGGTGGTGGTCCTGATCTGTTCAATTACGGGCAGTCCGAAACTGATGTTCGGCACAAATCGTCCGTCCATCACATCGAGGTGGAACCAGTCTGCATCGGAAGCGTTCAGCATGTCGCAGGTTTCCTGTAAACGCAGGAAATTGGCGGCAAGCAGGGAGGGAGCGATGATCGGCATTGTATCAGTTTTTGGAGATAATTCGCTGCAATATAATCAGTCGGCGAGTTTCTGCAACGCTTCACGTGCGGCTTTATAGTCCGGATCGAGTCCTATCGCTTTTTTATATTGGTTGGCCGCGGTGGTTTTTTCTCCCATTTCCTCCAGGCATTTGCCTTGCCAGTAATAGGCGTCGGGGTAGCTGTTGGAAACGGTGGCTGCCAGTTGGAATACTTTGAGTGCGTCGCGGTAATTTTTCTGGTTGAACAGCAATCGGCCTTTTTCCGTGTAAGATTCCATGAAAGTATGGTCGATATTGATGCTTTGGTTGAAGGAACGAAGCGCCTCCGGCTGATTCCCTTTCTGAAGATGGTATATTCCTTTAATATAGTAGGGGTCTCCTTTGGGGTTTTGGCGGCTCATGCGCGCGATCAGTGTGTCGGATAATTCCAGCGCTTTGGGGTTCCCTGTAACGGCATACAGGTAAGCCAGGCTGAAAGGTGTTTCAGAAAGCGGTTCTATCCTATACGCGGTTTCGTAGGCCGTAATCCCTGCCGTGGTATCTTTCAGTTCCAGCAACAGTTCTCCTTTAAAAAGATGGAGCGAAGGGTTGAGGGAATCTTTTTGCAGAATAGTATCCGTTTGCCGCAACGCGGGTCTTAGTTCGCCCTGCCGCCGTAAACGGGCCGCAAGTTGCATACGGAGGGGGAGAGAATCGGGATAAGAACGGAGTTCAGCCTTTAATTGACTAATCGTATTCTTTTCCGTTTGTTCCTCCTGGTGGTTTCCGCCTCCGGAACCATTGTGCTGGCAGGAGCTTCCCGCAAAAAAGGAGGTCATCAAAACGGCGTACACAGCATAACTGAACTTCATCTGCTTCAAAATTTATCGCGGGCCTGAAAACTGAAATTAAACATTCCAGTATTAAACGAACAAAATGCAGAAAAGGTATATTTGCATTTCAATCAACAAATTACGCGTTCTATCTTAATAATTTTCAACTCTTTAAAATTACACGCATGTACACAGGAATGCTCCATTTGCATAGTTTTTTACGCTGGGTGATCCTTCTTTTGCTGGTCATCGCCATTCTGAAAAGCATCGCCGGTATTTCCGGCAAAAAAGCGTTCACGCCAGGCGATAAGAAAACAGGACTCTTCCTGATGATTTCCTGTGATATTATGCTTTTGATCGGACTTTATCTCTGGGCCGTGGGTGACAACTGGGGACTGGTGCACATCAAAGCCGAAGGCATGGGTGGCGTAATGAAGAATCCTACCATGCGTTTCTTCGCGGTGGAGCACTTCATCAGCATGATCATCGCCATCGCGCTGGTGCACGTGGGCAAATCTTTTGCGAAAAAGAACATCGCCGATGAGGTGAAGCACAAGCGTTCCCTGCTGTTCTTCGGCCTGGCATTGCTGGTGATCCTGATTTCCATTCCCTGGCCGTTCCGCGAAATCGGCACAGGCAGAGGCTGGTTCTGATATAAAAATATTTCGTTCAATCGTATTTCTTTCCCGCACGGTATTCCGGGAAGAAATACGATTTTGATTTACAACCGACTGTTTTTTAGGTAAACGGCTAAATTTTTTGTTGTGGCTCCCTCGAAAAAAATCATAGTAACCATCGATGGCTGGTCCTCCTGCGGAAAAAGTACACTCGCCAAGCAACTGGCGAAGGAACTGAATTACGTATATATAGACAGTGGCGCGATGTACCGGGCCGTTACCCTGTATTTTCTGAGGAACCATATCGACTGGACCAATCCGGAACAGGTGGTAGAGGCCCTGCAAAATATCCACCTGGATTTCCGCTTCAACGAACAAAGCGCCCAGAGCGAAATGTTCCTGAATGACGAAAATGTGGAATATGTGATCCGCGACCTGGTGGTGGCCGAAAAAGTAAGCGACGTCGCCTCTATTAAGGAAGTACGCGATTTCGCCGTGGCCCAGCAACGTAAAATGGGTGCCCGTAAAGGCATTGTGATGGACGGCCGCGACATTGGTACCGTGGTTTTCCCCCATGCCGAACTCAAAATTTTCATGACCGCCGATAATTCCATCCGGGTTCAGCGGCGCTTCAAAGAACTCTTCCAGAAGAACCCCAACATCAGCATTGAAGAGGTGAAAAATAACCTTGAAATGCGCGATTACATTGATTCTCACCGCGAAATAAGCCCGCTCCGGCAAGCAGATGACGCCATCGTTATCGACAATACGCACCTCACCATGGAGCAGCAATTACAAAAGGCTTTGCATCTCGTTAACGAAAAATGCGGGTAAAACACTTGCAGGTTTTCAAAATGGCATTTACCTTTGCCTAAGTATTAACACCTATTCGTACCCAAAATCCTCTTAAAAACTCTATCGGTTAATCTGTATGGCTTTTATGGTAAACTTCTACTGAAAAGTAGTGCTGTCCATTTATTGCCTGCTCTTAACCATCTCCAATTTCCGGTTTGAAAAACAGCTATACCACTGTTCACATACAAACCACAATAAGATGAATAATTTTTACACAAACAACGGCAAAAGCCGTAATGGCATCGTATTGCCCATTCTTTTTGCCCTGATTTCCCTTTTCGCTACCGCCGCACAGGCGCAATGTCCTTCCGGTTCCGTAGCCCCTACCAACTGGGGCACTTATAACAATGGAGATGTAGTATGTATCTCTTCTTCTTTCACCGGCGGTCTTACCCTCAACAGCGGCGCTAAACTGTTCATCTCCAGTACAGGTTCCTTTACCGGACAACTTACCGCTAAACAAGGTTCAATTGTAGAAGTAGCCGTAGGCGGCACATTCAGCCCTTCAGGTCTCTGGGATTTTAAAGGATCACTGCTGAACTATGGTACAGTGGTATTGAACAATGCCAGCTTCAAAACAGGCGCAAGCATTCAGAACGAAGGCGCCATCAGCGGAAACAGCCTTCAGTATATGGATGGACCGCTTACTTTCTCCAACGCGGTATGCGGTACCATGAACATGCCTTCCCTGCAGGTGAAGAACAACGTTACTTTCAATAACAATGGCCGTCTTAACATCTCCGGATCTTTTGAAGTACAGAGTGGCGGAAAATTTAATAACCGCGGTCGCCTGTATGTATCAGGAAATTCTGTGATTACCGGAAAAGTGTACAACGAATCATGGATGGTATTACAGGGAACGAACCTTAACCCCGGAGATTCCATTATTAACCTGCATTACCTCGTGATCAACGCAGGTCTTACCGTAGACAAGCCCATCCGCAACGAAGGATTGGTAATGGTGAACGGTTTGGCTAACTTCAACGCAGCAGGAACCCTCCGTCAAACGAATACTTCCGCACTTTTCCGTATCGCCGGTGACATGACCCGCGACAACGTGAGCAGCACCGGCGGTAACCTTTATGTGGGCGGAACCACCATTCACAACAACAACCAACTGAACGGACTGAATGCTTCCAACAAACTGAAAGTGAACAAGAGTATGAATAACCTCGGTTCCAATGTTGTGGTGGATGCAGCTATGCCATTGTACGATACCACCAACTTTACCGATAGTTATGGCGCGCCACTTAATTGCCAGGCAACAGGTGCACCCACGCCGGTAAAGCTGAGCAGCTTTGAAGCCGCAGAGAAAAACGGTAAAGTGTACCTGAAGTGGACCACGGAAATGGAGTTGAACCACAATTACTTTGAAGTGGAAACCGCAACCGATGGAAAGAATTTTACTGCCATCGAAAAAATCGCAGGCAAAGGAAATGCTTCCACACAACAGCAATACAATGCTATTCATACCCAACCCGCGGCCGGCTTCAATTTCTACCGCCTTAAAATAGTGGCTACCGACGGAGCCGTGGAATACAGTAACGTGGTGAAACTGAATATGGGTTCCACACTGAGTGTTGAGCAGGTAAAAACTTATCCCAATCCTTTTATCGACCGCATCAATCTTGATGTGAAACTCGAAAAAGCACAACAGGTACAGGTGCTGCTGGTAGACAATGCAGGAAAAGTGATGCAGTCGAAGAACATGCAACTTTCCGCCGGTCGCCATACTGTTGAAGTGCCCAACCTGGCCGCTTACGCCAAAGGTATTTACACCGTGATCCTGCAAACACAGGAGCAGAAAGTGGCCATGAAACTGATGAAGTAACTTTGTGGTTTGTATAAAAAAGAGGGCCGTCGCATTCTTGCGATGGCCCTTCTTGTTATTTGAAATTATCCAGACTTCGTTACATTTGATTTTAAAACACCTGATTATTAGTGGTACCAGATCATGCACTTCACGAAAAAGAATTGTTCAGAAGAATAGCTTTGGATGATGAGAAGGCATTTGAAGAAATCTTTCACCGCTTCCGTTTACAGTTGTTTCATTTTTCTTTGAAAATCACCAAACTGGATGATGCGGCGGAAGAGATGGTGCAGGAATGTTTTATCAAAATATGGGCTTCCAGGCATACGCTGGGGGAACTGGAAAACCCCGTAGGATATATATACAGTATGGCAAAAAATGCCTCACTGGATTACCTGAGGCGTCTTTACCTGGATGAGCAACTGCGCAATAAGGTAAAGCAGAAAATGGCCCTGGCCGGTGATTCAACGGTGGAACACCTCAATCTTTCGGAAACTTCCCGGTTGGTCCAACTGGCGATTGCGCAACTGCCACAGGCGCAAAGAACGGTGTTTGAAATGAGCCGGCTGCAGGGGAAGTCTTACCACGAGATCGCCGAAAATCTGAATATCTCTGTGAATACCGTCAGAAATCACCTGGTGCGTGCTTTACGTACAATCAGAACTTTTCTGGAAAGCCGGTTAAATACAGTGTTCCCGCTTGCGCTGTTGTTCCAGTTGATTGAAAAAGGATAAAAAATATTTTTTTCCCAGGTAGTCCATCTTACGCTGCCACCCGTTATTCTTTTGTACGTTTTGTTTTCCATTATAATTTTTTTATGCGAAACCTGGATCAAAGGATCAGTTATCTTATGTCGGGATATCTCAACAATTCATGCACGGAAGAAGAGTTGGATGAATTGCTGGCGCTCGCGATTGTGCACCAGGAGACGACTGGCATGGATGCATTGCTGGAGGAGGAATTAAGAACAACCCCTGGTACTGAAACAAAGTTGCCTGTAGACTGGCAGTTGATGTTGCAGGATATACTGAAGCATAAAGCGCAGACTGCGATAGAAGGTAAACGTGTGAAAATATTATGGTGGAGACGCCTTGCCGCGGCCGCTGTTTTAGCGGTGGTAGGGCTTGCGGCATGGTTTGGCTACCGGGCTTTTCAACCTGGTTTTGATAAGAAGAATCCGGATCAGGTAGTATTGAAGCAGGGGGATGTGCCCCCGGGAAAGGACGGGGCCATCCTGACACTCGCGGATGGGACAACAATTGTGCTGGATAGTACAGGAAATGGCGCTTTGGCTGAACAGAATGGTGTGCAGGTAATCAAGCTCGACGGGCAACTCAGGTACAACGGCAACGAAGAACAACCGGAGGGAATGCCGATGTACAATACCATTGTTACGCCCGCAGGAAGGCAGTTCCAACTGGTGCTGGCCGATGGTACAAAAGTGTGGATGAACGCCGTTTCTTCAATAAGGTTCCCCACAGCTTTCAACGGAGCGGAACGCAGGGTTGAAATTACAGGGGAGGTTTATTTTGAAGTAGCCAGGAACGAACAAAAGCCTTTCAGGGTAGTAGCGGATGGGGTTGCGATGGAAGTGTTGGGAACTGCTTTTAATGTAAATGTTTACAAAGACGAAACGGTGTCCAGAACTACCCTTGCAGAAGGTAGTCTGATGGTGATGGCGGGCAACACAACAAGTACATTGAAGCCCGGACAGCAATTTGTGGTTTCGCCTTCATCCGCCAAAGTAGTGAATGCGAACGTGGATGAAGCACTGGCCTGGAAGGAGGGACTGTTTCAGTTCAGGGATGCTGATATCAGAACCATTATGCGGCAGGTGGCACGCTGGTACAATGTTGAAGTAGTGTACGAAGCAGATATTCCCCAACGTTCCTTCACCGGGGAAATGCCCAGAAATGAGCATGTATCTGAATTGCTGAAAATCTTAAAGCTCAGTGGAATAAATTTCAGCATCAACGGGCGGACAATTGTGGTGAAGCCCTGATGCTGGTTACAACCGTACGAACCTTATCCTGTATTGCTTGCCGTTGAGGTAACCTTATCAACAATGATATATGGCCTGAAAAAAGGCCGGAAGCAGTTGCGATGCTTCCGGACCAGTATTGTTTTGCTTTTCGGGAAGGAAAAACAAAAGCGATGCCGGGCCTTCATATATGCACTCATGGAATCGACTGCTTATTTTTTAACCCGTCTGACCAATGGATCATCAGGGCAGACCCAACCATCACAAAAGTATGAAATTAAACAATTTCATTGTCCGCCTGCTACGCGAAAGGGGCGGATGTGTAACCAAAACTTTCCGGATCATGAGAATTACTGCCATCCTGTTACTCGCCTGCTCGCTACATGCGGCAGCCACCGGGTTTGCACAGAAAATTTCTCTCTCTGCCAGAGAAGTTCACCTGGAAAAAGTTTTTAAAGAGATTAAACGACAGAGTGCTTACCATTTCTGGTATGAAAACACATTACTGAAAGATGCGAAAAAAGTAAATGTGGAACTCAAAGATGCCTCAATAGAACAGGTGCTGAACCTGATCTTTGAAGGACAGTCACTGACTTATGATATCGTAGGTAAGACCATCGTCATTAAGAAGAGCCATGAAATGAACCGTCTCCTGGCGCCTGAAGCGCCGCCGCCACCGCCCATTGAACTGAGGGGAAAGGTGCTGAATGAATTCGGAGACCCGGTTTCTGGTGCATCAGTGCTGATCAAAGGAACCAAGACCGGCGTGCAAACAAACGGCGACGGTGAATTTGTGCTGCCCGACGTGCCCGATAATGCCATACTCATCATTTCTTCCGTAGGGCACGAAACCCAGCAGGTGGCCGTGAATAAAAGAAACAACCTGGTCATTCAGCTGAAAATAGAAGTGAGTGGCATGGAAGAAACGGTTGTAGTCGCTTATGGTACTTCAAAAGTAAAAGACGTTACCGGCTCAATTTCAAGGCTGGGCCAGAAAGACATCCGGAATGCCCCGATGGGCGCTACATTGCAGAGCCTGCTTCAGGGTAAGGCTGCGGGGGTGAATGTGGCCATTCAGTCTGCTTCTCCCACATCTCCCATGAGCGTAGTGATACGCGGCGCATCTTCTCTTAATGGGAACAACCAGCCGCTATGGGTGATTGATGGTGTGCCCGATTATTCCGGTACAACCTCCGGCGATATCACCAACACCTTATACAACCTGAACATTAACGATGTGGAGAGCATCGATATCCTGAAAGACGCTTCCGCAACGGCCCTCTACGGCTCCCGCGCCTCAAACGGCGTAGTGATCGTAACTACCAAGAGGGGAAGGGAAGGTATTAAGCCCACCATCGAACTTTCCACCCGCTGGGGCTTACAAACCCAGAACCTGAACGGGTACAAATACATGGAAGCGCCGCAATACATCGACTTCGCCGAAAAAGCCGCCAGGGAAGAAGCTTTTGGCAGGGGCGTATTTGATTACTTTACCCGCCTCTACCTCGATGAACAGGCTTTCTTCAACCTCAATACGAGTGAGTTCGACAGGAGTTCGTTCGCTGTGCTACCCGGCGCTTTTTACGAGGGCAATACGAACTGGATGAAAGAGATGACCCACAATCCCTGGAACCAGCAACACGACCTGTCGCTCAGGGGCGGTACACAGAACATCGCCTACTATGTATCGCTTAACCACCGCAATGTGGAAGGTATTGTAAAAAGCGGCAAGGAACAGCAGTTTGGCGGTACACTTAACCTGGAAGCCAAAATCAGGAAGGGGCTGAAGTTCGGACTAAACCTCAATGGCAACTCACGGGAAACAGATAACAAGGATTATATGATGGACGTGCTGAAGAAAATCCGTCCTGATATTCCTGTCTACAACCCGGATGGCACCTTATTTACCCGAGATGCCTATACGGAAAACCCTTATACCACCCTGCTGAATAAAAGAGCCGGGTCGTCACAGTACTTCCGTGGTTCCCTTTTCCTCGAAGTGGATATCCTGAGGGGGCTTGTATTCAGAACACAATACAATACCACTTTTCAGAAAGGTGAAACGCTCAACTACACAAGAAGGGGAAGCACTTTCAACTACGACGGAACCCGCTTCCGCAGTGATGATAAGAACCAGACCAAAGTGTGGGAAAATACGCTTACGTATGCCCGTAATTTCGGTAAACACGATATTACAGCACTGGCAGGTGCATCGGCAGAAAAATATTCTTCCCTGGGCTATTCCATGACCGCCACCAATTTTCCGGATGATGATATCCTGAACGATTTTGGATCCGGAGCCGTAAGAGGAGCGCTTACAGAATCTTATTCCGCGAACTCCCTGCTTTCCCAGTTTGCCCGCGCACATTACAAATACAATGAACGGTATATTATTTCGGGAACCATCAGGCGCGACGGCTCTTCAAGGTTTGGTCCCGACAAGCGCTGGGGTATCTTCCCATCTGCCGCGGTAGCCTGGATCATTTCAGAAGAAGATTTCATCAAAAACACTAAGATCTTCGACATTGTAAGTTACCTGAAGCTGCGGGCATCGCGCGGGCTGGCAGGTTCGCAGAACCTCGGTAACTATGCCTGGAGAACGAATGTAGGGTCGTCTCGTTACAATGAAGCACCGGCTATTACACCAAGTTCAGTGGGCAACACGGAATTGCAATGGGAAGAGGCCCTCATGACTGATATTGGTCTGGACTTCGGTCTTTGGAACGAAAGAATCCGCGGTACCATTGGTGTGTACGAAAAACTCACCCGTGAACTGATCTATTCGCGTCCGCTTCCTCCAAGTACTTCTTTCACCAGCATCAGCTCCAACGTTGGTTCTGTGAAAAACAAAGGAATTGAGTTTGATGTGAAAGTGGATGTGATCAAATCAAAAGACATCACGTTTACCCTTGACGCCAATGCCGCCAAAAATGTGAACAGGGTGATGAAGATCAACGGTGTGGTGAAAGAACTGAGTTTCGGCAGCGGTATTATGATTACTAAAGAAGGAGAACGTACCGGACAATGGTTCGGCTTCCAAACGGCGGGTCGGCTCTTTACCACCGCTGAAGAAATCATTGCTTTACAGGGAAGAAGCGCCACTGGAACCAAAACATTCTACCGCAACTCCCTGGAAAGCCCTGGCGATCTCATCTTCATCGATCAGAACAAAGATGGTGTGATCAACAACGACGACAAAGTTTTCCTGGGTAGTTCTGATCCTAAACTTTATGGTGGTTTCGGCGCCACGCTGGTTTTCAAAGGGTTCTATGCAAACGCTACATTTATTTACGCTTACGGGCACAAAAGGAACTGGGCCATGCCTATGGCCGACGTTGGATACGTGGGCAACTACAACCACAGCACCAAAATTGCGGGTAAGAGCGCCACGTTGTTAAGTCCTTACGAGGCTACCATCCCCAGGATGACGCAATATGGTGATGGCGGCAACTCCACTTTCTCTGATTTCTGGTTGTTCGACGCTTCTTATGTTCGCCTGAATGCATTGAATTTCGGCTACAGGCTGCCGGCAAGGATGTTCAAACAATCACTTATCCAGGGGATTGACCTGAGCCTGCAGGCCACCAATTTATTCACCCTTACCAGCTATCCGGGTTTCGATCCCCAGGGCAACTGGTCGTCTGCCGCCATCGGCACCGGTATGGGCGTAGACAATAGTGCATACCCCGCGGCCCGCAACTTTAACCTCGGCGCCAAGTTCACATTTAAATAGATCATCTAAAGTTTTAAGGCATGAAACACTTACTATATATACTTTTAATTGTCACAGGCTCAGGACTGGTTTCCTGCAAAGACTACCTGGAGGAAGTGCCGCGTCACGCCCTTACCGACGCGAACGCCATTACAGATTTTAACAAAGCGAAGGCTGCGGTTTCAGGGATATATGCCACCTTTCAGAACGAAAGCTGGGCAGGCGGATTGTATGCGGCGCTGGCCACCAAATCAGGCTTTGTAACCTTCACCGGTACACCCGATAATCAACTGAGCTATTCTCAGTTGAATGGTGGGAATGCTACCGTATGGACGCAGTTTTACAGAAGTCTTAATGCGGCCAATTTCGCTATAAAAGGAATTCCGGCATTGCCCGCATCCGCCGTTCCGAGTGAAGGGGAAAGAGAAGCCCTGCTGGCTGAAGCAAGGTGTATGAGGGCATGGATCAACGCAAATATCTTATGGAACTTCGGCCATTGGTGGGGGGATGATAACGATGAGGCGGGGCTGCTTTACCGCGATCAGCCAGTTGGATTGTCGAACGTTTCCCAGGCGCGTATTTCTGTTGGCGAAAGTTATGCGAAGATTTATGAGGACCTTGATTTTGCCATAGAGAAAGCGAAGGGTTTCACCACACCACGCTATGCGTCAAAAGAATTTGCTAAGGCGCTGAAGGCAAAATTGTTGTTGTACAGAGGTGGATACCGCAATACACAGGATGATCTTACGGAAGCATTAAAACTCGTAAACGAAGTGCTGGGCGCACCTGCCACAGCTATTGGTATTGAACCAAGCCTTGCTGCACACTACGATAAAGCCTGGGACAGCAAAGAGAACCTCTTTGTAAGATACCTGGAAAATGATGGGACAAGAACCAGCAAAGGCGGATACTGGTACACCTACGGGATCATTTACCAGGGCAATACTTTGCCGCTTGCTGTAGGAGCAACAGAGACTGCCGGTATACAATATGGTCTCGACTGGATGAAGGCTGATCCGCGCTGGTCGGTGATCACAGGACCGGTACGTGCGCCCGAAACATGGGACAATACCTTTCGGTACACCTTCAAAAAGCTGGCGCGACTGGGCAGTTATGCCGGAAAACTCGCCAATCCCATTGATGAGAAATACGCCGCTTACTATTTCAGGTATTCAGAACTTTTCCTGATGAAAGCTGAGCTGCTTGCACGCACCGGCGCTTCCATTGCCGATGCAATCGCTCCGGTAAATGCATTGCGTGCACAAAGGACTGCGCCTGTTCTGCCCGCACTTAACCCAGGCTCCCAACAGGAACTGATGGATATGCTTTTCAAAGAGATCGTTATGGAACTCTTCCTCGAAAACGGGAGTGAGTTCTTCGCTGCCATCCGGTTTAAAGATGGTAGTGGGAAACCCTGGATCGTATCAATAAAGAATGGGAGAGAACTGGTTGAAAACAGAATATGCTGGCCCATCCCTGATGCGGAAATGATCAACAATCCTTTGATGACGCAAAACCCTGATCTGAAATAATTTCAATTGCTAAAAAATGAGAACAACCATAAAAATACTTGTATTCACCTGTGCATTGCCGTTACTTTTCTCCTCCTGCAAAGATGAAATTAAGGATGTGCTGATTCCTTATAAAACTGATGTTACATTCGAGGACCATCAGTTAGACCGTTTCGCTTACAAAGTGATGGCAGCTCCCTTTAAATCGGGGGATGCCAATTCAGGAGTTGTAATTGTTAACGCAAAGCCGGATGGGAATTCCTTTGCGGGTTTCGCATTGTCTAACAAGAACTGGCGTTCCTATCCCTGGAGTCTCAGTCCTGATTTTGGTCCTGCAACCCCTACGCCGGCGCAAAAAGCTGCGGCTATTGATTCCACGATTTTTAGTGTTTACACCACCAATCCCAATAAAACCAATAATTTCCTGGTGGCACGCGTCAAAGGGGAGGATGCGTTTATTTCCCTGGAAAAAGCTGCTGTGGTGGAGCATGTGCTGGTAGCCAATACCTCCTATAATTACCTGCTGGCCATGTACGGGTCGAATTATTCCGGAACATTGGATGCCCCCACACAACATTATCTGCTTACGGGCACCAAAGTGAAGAACATACAGATCGCGAACACTTCCACCACCATGTATGGAAGGTTCAATCTTCCCGGTCCTGGAGATAAGAACCTGATCAGGCTTGCAGGAGATGAAATTCTTGCAAAAAGAAAAGCCGGTAGTGATGCTGCCAATGCCGCCAGGCTGGCCGGTAAAACAGAAACGGAGGCAAAAGCCGATTCAACTGCCGCCTACGCTGCACTTGTAAAAGGATTTGTGAAATTGTCCATTACTGGCTCATTGGGAAACAAGGAGGGCAACACCGTAAATTTCTGGCTGGCCCTGCGCCCAGGTGTTGATCCCGCAAATCCGGCTTACAATTTTGTGATGTCAGACTGGAATAAAGTTGACCTCACCAGTCTTGGTACCGTAGATAAGCTGGTGTTCAAAATGTCTTCATCGTATAAAGATGAGGCGGGCAACGACCTTACGCCGCCGTACTTCTGTCTGGACGGAATCAGGATCAGGAAATAATCAATCTCATTAAACTACAGTTATGAAAATGGTTTTCTTTTTTGCCATGCTGGCCATTGCTTCCGTTTTCTCCGTTCCGCCTTCTGCCTTTACCATCAGTGGTACAATGGCGGGCGCGCCGGATGGGAAAAAGGTTTATTTGAAATATGCCGATATCTCTAAAGCTGTTATTGACAGTGCCGTGATCCGGAACGGGAAATTCAGTTTTTCAGGTAAAGCCGCTTCACCCAGGTTTATGTCGGTGGTGGTAACTGAACCTGCCGTGGCGGGCCGCGCGCCGCAGCACAAGTCTTTCAGTCTTTTCGTGGAGAACGCTGAAATTGCGGTAAGTGCTGTGTACGATAGCTTGAAGATGGAATATGAAATGTACGGGGGCAGACTTACTTCGCCTGGCGTACAAGTGAAAGGGTCTTCAAGTCATGATCAGTTTCTCCGGTTTTACAATACGAAGAGCGCAATGGATGAGCAACGGAGCGCCCTTTTTTCTGATTACATCACTTTTCTCAACCCTAAAAAGGATGAAAAGAAGAAGCCCAGGGAAGTTGGTATTTCACTCACACGGCAGATGGACGATGTTGAATTGAAAAGAAAGCAGTATGTGTTGAATTATATCCTGAACAATCCACCATCCGAAGTGGCTGCGTTCATGGCGAAACAGGCCGTAGGACTGGCCAGTATTACCACAGAAGAGATCAGCTCCCTGCTCGGTCATTTTGAAAAGCAGAAAGAGAAAGGGGTATTGGCAGAAGATTTTCAGAAAGCCGCGTTACTCGCCAGGAAAACAGCAGTTGGCGCACCCTTGCTCAATTTCTCCTTAACTGATCTGGAAGGTAAATCACATGCCCTTTCGGAATACATCAAGCCTGGAAACGGAAAATATACGTTGCTTGAATTCTGGGCATCCTGGTGCGGGCCTTGCCGCGCAGATATTCCTCACCTCAGAGATGTACACGAGTTGTACAAATCAAAAGGGTTCGATATCGTTAGTATTTCCCTGGATGAAAAGAAGGCAGACTGGTTAAAGGCGGTGGAGCAGGAAGACCTGAAAGGACGATGGACACAGTTGCAGGATGAAAAAGCCTTTAAAGGAGAACTGGCAGAAAATTACCGTATCAATGGTATTCCTGCTTGTTTGTTGTTTGATCCGCAAGGCAAACTTGTAACGCGCAATATGCGTGGTTCGTGGATGGATGCAAAACTCATCCAGCTTTATGGAAACCTTTTTAAAGCTGAACATTAATCATCAATCTAAATTTGAATTGTCATGAAAAAAATAATCATTGCCACAGCCTTATGTTTACCCCTGGCTGTCATGGCCCAGGAGAAGTTTGTTGTAAGCGGGAAAGTCGGGAAGCTGAATGCGCCTGCCAAAGCGTTTCTTACTTACCGTTCCGGCGCTGCATCTGT
>CAMLRX010000131.1 GCA_946482545.1 uncultured Flavihumibacter sp.
TTGTAAGCGGCCCTGTAATTATCGATCAGGATACTGGTATGCAGGTTGCCCGTGGGTGCGCGGTCGAAAAATACCACCGGAATCTTCCGGTTAAAAAAAAGTTCGAGGTGTTCGATGGAAGGCGTATCTGCCGCGAGTGAAATCAGTAAACCATCCACCTGTTTGTTGTACATGGTAAGTACGGCCTGCTGCTCCTTTTCAAAACTTTCCAGCGACTGGCTGATGATGAGGTTATATCCTTCTTTGTTGGCAGTACTTTCCATACCGGCGAGCACAGTAGCAATAAAATAGCTGTTGAGCCTGTGTACAATTACGCCAATGGTATGTGTTTTACGTGTTCTCAAACTCTTGGCAAAAGTATTGGTGCGGTAGCCGAGCTTCTCTGCGGCCGCCATGATCCTTTTTTTTGTTTCCCTGCTGATGGCGGGATGGTCCTGCAACCCGCGGCTCACGGTGGCGGCGGAAATTTTCAGGTGGCTCGCGATATCGTATATGGTAACGGCTTTTTCGGGCTTCATGCTTCAAATGTAATACATTCATCAGTTCTGTACCAGCGCATAGTTCCATCCTCCTTGTTGCGGGATTATCATTATTTTTGAAGGGAATGTCAGCCCAACCCACCAACAGATGGAATGAAACAGAAGAGCGCGATCTTTTCACGCGGATAGCTTCCGGAGACCAGGAGGCCTTTGCCCGTGTTTTTCATCATTTCAATAAGCGGATATTTCCTTTTGTGCTGAACATGATCAAGTCTGAAATACTGGCGGAAGAGATCGTCCAGGACATCTTCACCCAGCTTTGGGTGAAACGGGAGGAGGCGCTGCAATGGGAACATCCGCAGGCCTATCTTTTTAAGATGGCCGCCAACCGCACGTTCGATCAGTTGCGTAAAATAGCCAGGGAAACGCATCTTGTGCAGGCGCTCACGGAAACGATGAAGAATACACCACTCAACGATATTGAAGCCTGGCTGGACGGGAAAGAAGCCAGCCAACTGATTCACGAAGCCGTTGCCACGCTGCCACCACAACGTTTGAAAGTGTATACGCTGTGCAGGGAACAGGGGTTATCTTACAAAGAGGCCGCAGAGCAACTGGGGATTTCGGTGAAGACGGTGCAGGCGCATTTGCAGGAGGCGACGAAGCAGATCAGGGCGTTTATCAGTTCGCAGCCGGGTGGGGCTTTGACGTTGTTGTTGCTGGGGTATTTGGGGAAATAGTTTTTTCTTCAGGGTGTTTTTTTTCACGCGATTGCTTCGTGACCTCGCAACGCAAAGGGGCAGAGACGCAAGGAGCGGTTGTATTTCGGGCAGGATTGGTTTTGGGTTTCTTGTTTGAGTTTTGTTTCCCGCGATTGCTTCGTTACCTCGCAACACGGCGCTACGGGCTGTTGAAGGTGGGATAGCTTATGCAGGGATAGCTTATTTAGCGATTGCTCCTGCCTCATGATTACTTCGTAATTCATGATTGCTTCGTAACTCGCAGGGGGCGCATCAGTTAAGACACGCCCCTTGATATACAGCGACACATTAACACGTTATTTCAAAGCATCTTTTATTCTTTTGAGCACAAGGGTGTAGTGCGCTTTTACCAGGTTGTCCGTTTCAGTTGAAATGTTTTTTTGTAGGGCGACTACCAGTTCGGATAACTGCATGCGGACCGTAGCCAGGCCATCGGGACCGTAAACTGTAGTTTTTAAAGGAGCGGCTCCGGCGGGAGCAAACAGCACAAGCATACGATCCAGGTATTGCAACTGAAGGTTTCTGCTGAAGGGATCTGAGGTTCCACCGCCATACAAGTCACGCCAGATGCTGAGACGGACGGAACGCATGTATTCCTGCAACGAATAACTTCCGGGGTAGAGGGCCGCGGCTTCCTGGAGTTGGGTAAACACAGTGGTGTTGATGAGTTTGCTGAGTACCTCATCCTGCAACCCTCCAATGATGTCGAGGGCTGAAACACCTGTTTTGTTCAACACATTTTGGTCCACCAGCCACCGGGGTGCGGTAAACACATTGCGTGCTATGAACGCGACCGCTTCACGCTGAATGGTTGCGGGTACCGGCGCATATACGGCACCGGGTTGATCGGTGGTTTTGAGTGTGCTGTACCTGCCGCCAATGTTACGAAGTACATGCGTAACATATTGAGAGTACTGGTTGAGGATGGCGCTGTGCATTTCCTTTACATCGGCGTAATTTTCGCCCGGCACACCGAACCATTTTACGAGCGATGGCACCATTCTTTTTAAATTCTTTATGCCATACTCCCCGGCTTTCATCGCATTATCACCGAGATCCTCGTTCTGTACGCGGGGATCGGCGGATACTGTTTCGCCTCCGAACCACAACCTTTTGTTGCCGGCATTCGCCAGGACCATCTTCTTCAGCAACGCACTTTCTTCCTCCGCATTCACCGCGGTAGGAAAATAACAGTAGCCCCATTCAATCGCCCATTTATCGTAATCGCCGATTCGGGGGAAGATGTGCTGTCGCCTGAGGTGGTCCTCCGACTGGGCCACATAATTGAAACGCGCGTAATCCATTATGGATGCGGTATGGCCATATTTTGTGAGCCAGGCGGTATCGCGGAGTTTTTCCACGGGCGTGGCGGAACTGGCGCTGAAATTGTGCAGGAGCCCGAGGGTATGTCCTACTTCGTGAGAAGAAACGAACCTGATCAGTTGGCCCATCAATTCATCACTGAACACCATTTTTCTGGCACCCGTATCAATTGCGCCAGCCTGCACGAAATACCAGTCGTGTACCAATTTCATCACATTGTGGTACCAGTTGATATGTGTTTCGATGATTTCACCGCTGCGCGGATCGGACACCTGCGGACCGCTTGCATTGGGCAGATCGGAAGGTTTGTACACCAGGGCTGAATGCCGTGCGTCTTCCAGCGACCATGACGGATCTTCTTCTAGCGTTGGCGCTCTTCGTCCAATGATGGCGTTTTTAAAGCCTGCTTTTTCAAAGGCGCTGTTCCAGTCGTTGATGCCCTGTACCAGGTAGGGAATCCATTGTTCGGGGGTGAGCGGGTCCACGTAAATGACGATTGGCTTCGCGGGTTCCACCAATTCTCCTCTTTTATACCGCGCCATATCTTCGGGACGTGGCTCCAGCCGCCAGCGCTGGATGATGGAACGTTTGGTCACCCGCTGGCCGTTCCGGTCGAAATCAACATAGCTGGTAGTAAAGTATCCGAGCCTTTCATCGGCGAAACGCGGACGCATCGGTTCTTTGGGCAACAACACCAGTGAAGTGTTGATCTCAATCGTTGCGTTACCACCACCGGTGGCTGCGGGTGCGCCGTTTACCAGGGAGTTTCCCGCCGGGGCACGGGAATAGGTTTTCATGGTCCTGATCTCCGTATTGGTGGGGAAACTTTTTACGTCAAGCAGGAAAGATTTATCCGACTGGTAAGCCTGTAACCGGAAAGCTGATTTTGATCCGCCGAAGAACAACATATCGTTGTCGCTGTTCAACAAATCCGTCATATCTATCAGCGAATAGCCTATACCGGTAGCACTATCCTTTCTGCTGGCTTTCACTTCAAAAATCATCGTGATGGGCAGGATACCGTTCTTTACGACCGCACGGTAGAGCGGCATTGTGGAATCGGATGAGCGTTCCCGGTAAGAAACGGAACGGACGAATATTTTTCCGTTCGGCGCCTTTTCGAAACGGATCAGGTTCTCATTGATCTGATCGCCCACAAACCCTTTTATACTGCCCTCTCCCCTCATTTCAGCGGAAGTACCGGCAAGCCTGGAAACGATGAGCACATCTCTTCCAAAAACTGAGTCGGCAAGTTCGAAGTAACATTTAGTATCGTTCCGGTAAACGGTGAACAGTCCTTTCGAAATTTTCATTTGCGCATTAACGAAAGCCTCATATCCCGTACCGGTTCGTTTGGGGGGAATCGAATCTTTTTTCTGACCGATAGCGGAAAGAGAAAGCACCTGCGCCAGTAGAATGGCGGCAACAAATCGTATCATCATACAGTAAAATGGCCGGAGCCGGGTTTATAAATATTGAAGGAAGAATGCCCTTACTTTGTTTTCATAATAGGTTTTGTATGGCCCTTCGTAGTGATGGGACTGGTTGGGAAGCACGAGCAATTCAAAGTTCTTACCTGCTTTCACCAGCGCATCTACAAGACGGAAGGTATTCCCTGGGTGAACGTTGTTGTCCGTTTCACCGGTCACAAGCAATAACCTTCCTGCCAAACTGGAAGCGAGTTCCATATTGTTTTTCACTTTAAAACGGAATGGTTTTGAAGTAGTGGAATCATAAGCAATACCCTGGTAGGTTTCGCCCCAGCTTTTGTGGTAAAAAGCGTTGTCGTGGTTGCCTGCGGAAGCTACCGCGGCTTTATAGAATTCAGGGTACGTGCAGATAGCGGCTGCAGCCATGGCCCCGCCGCCAGAATGCCCGATGATTCCAACGCGCGCGCTGTCCATATAGGTATTGCCGCGCATCAGCTGCCGGAGCCCGTGCCTGTCATCTTCCAGTGCATAATCACGGAGGTTTCCGTAACCATAAGTAGCGTACGCTTTTCCTCTGAACGGACTGCTTCCTCTGTGCCCCATCACCACTACAATAAACCCGGCTTCTGCCAGCGCCGCGTTGTTGTATTTGTCGAACACGGTAAAATCGGGCCATACGGTCTCCGTAAATGGCCCGGGATACACCTGGGAAATGACGGGATATTTTTTAGTGGAATCGAAACGGGAAGGCTTCCAGATCAGGCCGTACAGCAAGGTGGAATCATCGGCGGCTTTCACGGTGAAAGGCTCGGGATGACGCCACCCATAACCATACAGGCGCGACACATCCGGTTTTTCAAGTTCCATCAATAATTTCCCGGCAAGCGAACGGATCGTGATCTGCGGCGACTGGTCTATGCGCGAAAACACATCTATATAATATTTGCCTTCCGGATGGAACCATACTTTGTGGTGCGCATTTTCTTTCGTGTGCAGCTTCACCGCACCACCTTCCAGCGACACTTCATACAAATGCTGGAGGTTAGGATTTCTTCCCGGTTCTTTTCCATATCCGTAGAAATAAAGTTTTCTGCCACGCTCGTCCAGCCTTACTTTTCTTGCTGCCGTCCACGCTCCGTTGGTGAGGGTTCGTTTCAATTGCCCGTTCCGGTCGTACAGGTAGAAGTGCCCCCACCCTGAGCGGTCGCTCCACCAGAGCCATTCGTTGCCATTGTTTACGGGGATCACCTGGAAGAGGTCGGGGCTGAAATAACGATCTGTTGTTTCAGCAATGATCATGCGTATTTTGCCGGAAACAAGGTGTGCTGCACACAATTCAATTTGTTGGCCGGTTCTGCTTTTCCGGGTAAAGAATACTTCATTGAATAATGGGTTGGATCCGATTATCTTCACTTCCTGGTCTTTCCACTTTGTGATACCCACTTTGTTTATCCTGCCGGATGTATCGCCAATATAGAGTTCGTACTGCGTAACGGCAGTATCTCCGGCGAGTTGGTATTTCCATTTTTCCATCCAGGGATGTGGCGGCATGCTGTGCACCAAGGGCATTTCAAATACCTTCTTATTGTCTTCTCGGAGCGCGTAAAAAAAAGCGGAGGTATCCACCCAACGGGCAACAGTAGCCGCAGGACGGTCGGCCCTTTCATCCGCCTCGTATTCACCAAAGGAGTAATAGCGTGTGCCATCCGTACTGAGGCGCTTTGTTTCCACACTATCCCGTTGCAGGAACAACTGATGCCCGTTACTGTACAACACATACCTTTTGTTGGCGGTATGCTCCCCCACACCACGGTATTTTACCGGCTTCTTCGGACCGGGATCAGGGCCGGGCAGCAATTTCTTCGTTTTCGCAACCGGATCGGCCAGCCAGTATTTCCTTACCCCGGGCGTATCTTCCCATACATACCAGAACGCATTGGAATCGGGCAGGAAGAATGGAACAATGTCCAGACTTCCCACCAGTTTTCTCAGCGCAGGAATATCAAAGGAATCGACCGTGGCCGTTCTTTTGAGGTCCACCGGATACGAAGGAGAATATTGCGCCTTCAATACATGTTGCACCTGTATACAAAGACACAGCAACAACAATTTCTTCGCGTTCATCATCAGTTGGAGTTTTCATTCAGCCTTTTCAGTTGGGAATTGGCCAGTGATACGAGGTGCGGATTAGTGGATGTGTTAACTACGTCGCTGAACATACGCTTCAGGATACCGTCAAATTCGCTCTTTGGAAGATGGGTCATGTAGCCACCGATGAAGGAGAAGAATACACGTTTGTGCTCCTCCGAAAACTTAGTGGCATTCGCTGCCAGTAATTCAAGCAGTTCCTCATCATCCTTACGCCCTGCAGCATCCGCGATCTTCACCAGTTCCACCAGTTGTTTTTTATCTTTCATACCAGAAGCTTCAGCATACGCCACCAGGTCCTTGAACATACCTGGCGTATAAGGTTCTTTTTTGAAGTACCAGTCGCGCAGCGCATGTTCCGCCAAAGCACCATACAAGTTTCTTATTCTTGCATCCACTGTATCGGCAGCAATCTTCTTCACGAAAGCCTTCCTGTTTTGCACAAGGTAACGGAACGAGGTCGAATGTACATTGGACAAGTACATCGCGTACCTGTTTTCTCCAAAGAGGAACCAGTTTTCCGGTGCGGTTATTTCTTTCAGCGTAAGCGAAGCCAGGTATTCTTTAGCAGCATTCTGTGCGGCGGGTATCTCCTGCACTTCCACTTTCATTCTGATATAGTTCCTCCAAACTTCGGGCGTTCGGTTGCCGGAAGCATAAGCCTGCTCCAGCGCAAATACTTTATTGTCCGGAGCCATCCCAGAGCGAACGGTCGATACGAATTGCGAATCGCTCATGCCGCCGATGAATTTGAAATGCAGGGAACCATCCGGCTTCAGCAGCAGAAAAGTGGGGAACGCACCCACGGCGTATTTTTTCAGCAACGCCGGCCCCTCTCCTTTCTCCATATCCATTTTTAGGTTCACGAAATGCGCGTTCATAAACGCGCCTACGTTTTCTTTCGGAAACACCTGCTTATCCATGCCTTTACACGGTCCGCACCATTCAGTATAACAATCGATGAAAACCAGCCGGTCTTCTTTACCGGCTTTGTTCAGCGCCTCCTGGAACGTAATTTTTTCAAACTTTACCCCTTGTGCAAGCGCGCTCATACCTGTGAAAGAAAGTATTGCGGCCAATACGAACAGCCATTTCTTCATACGTTGAATTTATCAGTTAAACGCGTTGCCCACAGCCTGGAGGTCAACGTTGTAATTTTCTTTGTAATACTCACGCACGATATTATAGCGTTGGCGGATTCTGCCATTGCTGTCTTTAGTGCTGTTCAGGATGCCTTTAAAACTGGCATCAGTATTTGGCGTACTGGTATTCAGTGTCTGTTCGCTGGTAGTCATCATGGCGAGCATATAGAATCCCCAGTCGAGGTCGGCGTTAGGAGAATTGTAGTAGGTATATATGATACCTTGTCCATAAGCGACGGCCTGTGTGGAAATCGTAGCGTTGTAGTTGGCCACCGCAGCGAAACGGGTAGTAGCCGAAGCCATCCTTCTCAGGCCGATACTTTGTCCGAAGATTAGGTTCAACTTTGCTCCTGCCGCTTTTACTTCCGCGGGTGTGAGGGCAGCGCCAGCCTGGTTGCCATGGTTCACGCAGATGTTGTCATAATTGAACCATGCCGCCACGGGCTTAGCGCCTTTCTCTATGGTAAGTGGGTTAAACGATACGTACCTGGTGAATACGGAATCTACTGAACGGCACAACATGATTTTCACCGGCAGGAACTCCTTCAGAAAAGCATCTGAATAATATTTGAACCAGATGGTATCCAGCAGTTTCAGTTGAGAAGCCACGTAAGCGGGATCTGCCTTTGCGGCTTCATATCCGTTGCTCCAGACACCTGAGGCGTTTTGCGTACTGTTTCTCCAGCCGCCGGGTGTCCAGTAAGTATCCTTATCTGTAAACTCATACAACAGGTATTTGCCGTACTTTTCATAGAAGTTCACGATGGTCTGGTCATAGTCATTGTTACCTTGGGGCACCACATATCCATCTTTTCCTTCGGAAGGCTGTAGCGCGTCTTCTTTTTTGTAACAGGAAACCAGGAGGAACAGTGGCAGTATATAAAGAATAATCTTTTTCATTTTAGCTGAATTTGAACATTAACGGGGATTGGGTTGCAGCGCGTTGTTCGCTTCGATGGCGGGGTAAGGAATCGGCAATGCGTAGAGCAGACTTCCTGCAGGCAGTTCGTGTTCGGAAGACTGGATGTTTGCATCAATAAAAGTATGCTTCACCGGAACGCGCCAGCGACGGATATCGAACCAGCGGTGCCCATCTTCCAGACAAAGTTCTTTCCTCCTTTCATTTTGGCAGAAGGCCCAGAGTTCATCGCCATCTGTAATGGTTACCGGCTGGTAAGGTGTGTTCCGGGTATCGTACCGCGCTATGCGCAAAGTGTTCAGGTCTTCGAGCGCGTTGGTGAGCCCACCAGCAGACTGATCGCCAAGCGCGTTGAGCCTGATGATGGCCTCGGCCCTGTTGAGGTACATTTCAGCTACACGGATACCGCGGTCTCCGATTGTTGTAGTGTTCATCCCTATCTTTAAAGATTTGAGCGGATATTGAACACCGGAAACGGTATACTTCACGAAATAGGAAACATAACGCAGATCTCCCTGGTTGGCAGTACCTGTTCCTTTATCGTATAAATTGGCCAGTTGGTTGGAAACCGTGAAGGGCGGGTGCAGGTTGGACACATTCGCAACAGCCGGGAAATAAGCGTTAGCACCGGTGGGGTTCACACCATAACTCCAGATTACTTCCTGGCTCGCTGCCGGATCGTAGATGCCTGCAACGGAAAACACATTCGAGGCATTGAAGTAAGTGGAAAGCAATGTGAGAGAAGGCTTCAGGTCAATTACTGCGGTTGCATAGGCTGCTGCCTTTTTAAGGTCTTCGGCTGAACCTTTGTAAAGATAAAACCGGCTCAATACTGCTTTCGCCGTAACATGCCCTACCCTAAAGGTATTTGTTGGCGCATAATATGCTTCCAGCAGTTGTTCTGCCTGCAACAGGTCCTTCTCCACCTGAGCATACACATCCTGCACCGTATTGCGCGCCTTTCTTTCATCCGATACTTTTGAAGAAAGGATCAATGGCACGGCCAGGTTGGCCGCAGGGTTCCCACCCGGTTCATCATAAGGCCGGCCATAAATATTGGCCAGTTTAAAGTAATAATATCCGCGCAGGAAGAGCGCCTGCCCTTCAAGTGCTTTCTTTTCCGTTTCCGGACCATTCACCTTGTCTAAATAGTCCAGGATCAGGTTACACCCGTTAATCAGTTTGTAATAATTGACCCATGAGTTCTGATCGGCAGACAATCCCGTTTCTGTTCTTTCAAACATATTCGGATCGAACCGGAAGAGGAAATAGCCGTTGTTCAGGAAACCAGTGAACGTCGCATTAATTTCTCCATTGGGCAGGCGGGGCACGCCATTGCACTGGATATCATCGGTAAGAAGATCAAGGTAAGTATCAAAAACATTCTGGTAAGGATACGCAGTGCCAATAAGCAGCGCATACAAGTCAGCGGTAGTTGTTGGTCTGATCTCATCCTGGCTGGACTCCTCCAGGAATTTACTGCACGATGCAAGGAAGCAGGCGCAGCCGATTAAAAATAGAGAACAATATTTTTTCATAACGTTGGTATAATATTTTTAGAAACTTGCATTGATTCTGAAAGAGAAGCTTCTTGTTCTGGGTTGAGCCCCTGTGGCTACTTCCGCGTCGCGTCCTTTAAAATCTTTGCTCACCCAGGCGAGCACATTGGAAGCGCTGACCCCTGCTGAAAGGTTCTTTGCGCGAAGCGCCGATACGATTTTGGCGGGCAGGTTGTAAGAAAGTGACATACTGTTCATTCTTAAAGTGGAAGCGTCTACCACTCTTGCCGTGCTGAAGTTGTACATCTGGTAAACATTGGAATAAGTCTTTCCATCGGGCAAAAGGAAATTTCCGGAACCTGTGGGCAGCCCGGGGAAAGTGGCGGTTGTATTGGTTGGTGTCCAGCGGTTGACCAATTCAGCGGAAAGGTTTTCGTACTCTGTAGGCAATCCGGCTGCCTGGTTATCGCCCACCACGTACACCGGCGTCAGGAATTTATATCCGCCCAATTGCAGGTACAGTGAGGTGGCCACGCTGAACATCTTGTACCTGAAGCTTATCGAACTTCCTGCCGTTAGATCAGGATTCAATGTACCCATGTATTGCATATAGGCGGATGGATCAGTCAGGGGGTCTCTCTTACTGTCTACGGTGAGGTCAATCTTAGGAGTTCCATTGGTTTGATCTATGCCATCGAAGCGGAAAGCCCAGAATCCTGAAACGGGGTATCCATCGAGGTAGTAACTTCCGTTGGAGGCTGTTCTGAAATTAGGATTCTGCGCTCCTGCCCTTTCAAGCTTGTTAAAGACTTTCGATGTATTGAAAGAAACGGTAAGCGTGTAATCTTTCTTTTGAACCGGGATAAAAGCCATCGACACTTCAAGTCCTTTATTGGAAAGTTCTCCTCCGTTCACGGGCATAGTGGTAACGCCATATTCGATGGGAACGTCAAGGCTGGTGATGATGTCTCTTCCTTTCTTCGTATAATACTCAACGGTACCACTCACCCTGTTGTTCAGAAAACCGAAATCAAGTCCAAAGTTGGTGGTAGCCGTTTTTTCCCAGCGCAGGTCGCCATAAGGCAATGAACTTACTACCAGCCTTGGTTCTCCCGTCATGAGGTCGGTAGCCTGTGCGCCAACAGATGAATTGACCCTGGCGATGAGTTCCGGGCTCACATTGCTTACGATGTTCCGTTGGAAACCATAAGTTGCACGCAGACTAAATGCGGATAACCAGGCCAGGTTTTTCACGAAAGGCTCATACATCAGGTTGTACCGCAGCCCTAATGCATAAACGGGGTTGAACTTTTCGCCGGTAAATTGTCCGAAACGGTTGGACGCATCAGAACGCACGCTGGCGTTTAATACATAACGGTTGTCGAAAGCATAATTCAATGTACCGTAAAGTCCCATTGTATTGGTAACCCTGTCGGTATATACTTTTTTAGTGAGCAGCAAAGAATTTGGCGTAACGATGGAGCCAATTGTAGTAGAAACAGGGAGGTCTACAAAACTTTTGCCGCGTTCAGGAAGGTACCCGTAATTGGTAGTGGCGAACCCGGTATAATGTACACTGTTGGCCTCCTGGCCCAGCATGGCGGAAAAAGTATGTTTCAATGCGAAAACTTTAGAATAGCTGATGTTGTTGCGCCAGTTCCAGGATACCTTCTGGTTGTCGTCGGCGTTGTATTCTCCTCCGATGGGGAGTTTGCTACTACGGAAAGCCGCATCCGTGGGCCGTACTGTTCCATAGTCATACATCCTGATTTTAGCAATATACTCCGTACGTTCAGACGCATAAGTATACCCGTTGGTATTGGAGCTGCTGATGCTGAACATGGTGTTGAACCTGATGTTCCGGCTGATATCGTAGTTCAGGTTCAGGTTGGCGTTCACGTTCATGGATTTGTTGGCGGAGCCGCTGTTTTCCAGTTCATTGATCGCGTTAAAGAGGAATCCGCTCCGCAATTTATAATACGACAGGGCGTCGGTGGAGTCATAAGCAGGAATGGCCCTGTTCACCTCGGAGGCATACTTGTAAGGCTCCATTTTGAAGAAACCATTTGTTTCAGCCTGGTTACCGGAAACCCGGATCGACGCATTGATTTTACGACCCAGTCTTGTATTCAATCCGACGTTTGCCGTGAAAGTCCGCTGATCGTTGCCCTTTGCCGTACCGTTATTGGTTGAATAACCGAAAGAGGAATAATACCTGGTGCTGGCATTACCACCTGATAGATTAAGATTATGGTTCACACTTACAGGCGTTCTGAAGAGTATATCGAACCAGTCTACATTGTTTACCTCAAGTTGCTTCACCCTGGCATTGAATTGATCATAAGTGGCCCTTCCGAAAAGATAATCGTCGAGCGCACCGGCATAACCAATATTATTGGCACTGGTGGTTGAGGTAAGTCCTCTTTCAAAAACTTCTCTGGAAACGGCGACCCTTTGTTTGGAATTCATTTTTTCCAGCCGGTCGTAGGTTACCCTTTCTCCGATGTTCACCGTATTGGAATAACTCACTACCGGGGGACCTTCTTTTCCCTTTTTGGTATTGATAACGATCACGCCGTTGCCTGCACGCACGCCATAGATAGCTGTGGCCGAAGCGTCTTTCAATACCGTGATGTCTTCAATATCATTCGGGTTGAGCCAGGCGATGGCGTTGCCTACGAAATTGCGTACGAAATCGAAGTTATCGGGGCTGATGTTACCCAAACCATCGAGTGTACTGGCTTTAAAGGGAAGCGGATCTTCCTGGATCATACCGTCCACAACCCAAATGGGGTCCTGTGATCCTGTAAGGGTTGACACACCACGCACGATGGTACGCTGGCGGGTGCCCACCATGCCGTTATTGTTCAGTACCACCACACCTGGCAGACGCCCTTGTAAAGCCTGTTCTATGGTATTCACGCCGTTGAAGGCCAGTTCGGAAGCCTTAATGGTACTTACCGAACCCGCGACGTTCGTTTTTTTGATTTGCTGGTAACCGGTACTCACGGTTACAGTGGCCTCCATTTCATTCACTTTCACCGTTAATACGATGGAAAGGTAGGCTCCGTTTTTAACGGTAACTTCTTTGGCTTCATGCCCTACAGCCGACACCACCAATACCGTTCCCGGTTCAATATCTTTAAATTCAAACTCACCATTTTTGTCGGTGGTTTTTCCTTTGGTGGAGCCTTTAATGAGCAGGGTAACGCCTTCCAGCGGCTCACCCTTGTCGTTGCGAACGATCCCTTTCACTTCCACGGGTGGAAGCACTTCTGGCAATCCCGCGCCGGTCTTTCTTTTCACCACTACCGTTTTACCGATGACCGTATAAGTAAGCGGTTGTTCGCGGAAACATATTTCCAGCGCGTCTTCAAGGGTCACCCCTTTCAGATCGGCAAAAACAGGTTCCGCCGATTGAAGCAATGCTTCATCGTAAAAGAATACGTATCCCGTTTGTTTCTGGATGGTTTTGAACACCGTTCCCATAGATGTTCCGTTCGCTTTAAGCGATACTTTCTGGCTGAAGCCGCGGGCGCTTACCGAGAGGCAGCAGGCGAGCAGCAGGAAACAGGTCAGTCTCATAATCAGCAGTAGTTTAGACACCCTTCTTCCTGAAAGAAGGGATAAATCTTTGAAAAGCATAAATTTGTTCTGGTTTTGGTTGAAAAAGCAGTGACAGGTCATTGCGCACGATGCCAGACCATACTCCGGGGTGTGTGTCCGCACATCCCGGTTCTGTTTCGTGCCGCGGGTGTTGTTGGTTTTTTATTTACTGAGGTACAATGTCCGCCCCTCCAAGCGGCATTTTATTTTAGTTTCTTCCAGTATCCGCATCACCTGCTGCAGGTCGGCATCCCTGGCTATACCGCCACCGAAGCGCCTTCCAGCGAGTGCAGGATCAAAATGTATGGTGATATCGTACCAGCGCGCAAGTTCGTTCGCCAATTCAGCGATACTTTGGTGGGTGAAGGCGAAGTACCCATTCTTCCAGGCCACCACATCTTCCACCTCTACCGGCATCTTCACCATTCGGTTGCCTGCAATCCCCTGTTCTCCCAGCTCCAGCAATACCGATGATTCGCCTGCACTGAAACGCACGCTTCCTTCCAGCAAAGTCACTTTTACGGGTCCATTGTCGGTATAACTGTTTACATTGAAATGTGTACCCAACACCGTTGTAATGGTGTTACCGGCCACAACGGAGAAAGGCCTGGAAACATCTTTCGCTACTTCGAGGTAAGCTTCCCCGTTTACTTCCACCTGGCGACCGCC
>CAMLRX010000132.1 GCA_946482545.1 uncultured Flavihumibacter sp.
CCGCCAGGAATGACGGGGTTTTCAACCAAAACTAACTGCTGAGAATGATGTTTATTGTCACATGAGAATACAACAAAGGTAGTCGTACCATTCCGCCCCTGAAATACCACTTTGTGGTAAATATTATTGCAGGAATGTTATCAGGCCACATATATATGTGGGTTACAGGATTACTTCAGTTTAATACTATACATCTTCATGTGGCATAGCGCTGAACGGTTCATTTTAATTTTATGGAAAATCATTCCTATGTTCGAGCTGCGTAAAATCACGTTCGTAGTTTTACTGGTGTGTTCCGCTTTCATTTCCTGCCGGAAGCATGATGTGCCTTCCAACCAGGAAAAACCAATTTCTTTACTCCGAAGAATGGAATGGAATATTGGGTTAGTCGCCCAGTATGCATACAATCCAGACAGTACGCTGAAGGAGATCGCTTTTGCACAGGGAACAACACCATCTTTGCACCAATATAAGCACGCTAACGGGCAGGTAACTGAAGTACATATCGGCCACTCTTATTATACCAATAAGTTCTATTACACAGGAGATTTGCTCACTTCAATTGTGAGTGCGTCCATTCATCCCACACTACCTGACACTTATAAGCTTGAATATGAATACGACAACGGGAAAAGGCTTTCGAGGCTGTTGTACTATGATCTTAATGAAGCTGGTCAGACGCTATTGGCTACATCTACCTATGAATACAATAAGGAGGATCTTCCGGTAAAAATCACTACGCAAGCCGGACTTGCCCGTTTTATTCACTATGTTGATGCATACTCCGATAAACACAGGTTCAATCCCTGGATTTTTGTAGCCATCGGATTAGGTGAATACTATGCCCTGTACAACTATCCGGTTCTGCGCCAGGCACAGCGCCTTCCTGCCATTATACGTACCACAAGGATTAATCCTGGACAACCGGAGGTGCTGGAGAAGACCGTTACCAATACTTACTTCATCAACAACCTCCGGCTCGATTCAGTGAAAAGTTCAGTAGTGTACGATACTGAGCCGCAATACAACTCTTCCTTTTCCTACAAACTCCTTTACTGATCTACCTGCTGGCGGCCATTTTGGCCCGGCTCAATACCTGACGGATCGCGGATGTATTATCACTGTGCGTGTTTTCTCCGTTCTCCATCCTGGCGGCACAATTGGCTTTATAACGGCGGTACAGATAAATTGAAGTTCCTACAACGGCGGCGGCAATACCTGCGGCTTTCATGATGTTATTCCTTTGCATGACTTAAATTTTTAGGTGATACAGATATTTTATTTCAAAAAGGCAATTACCATACCACCCCGCACGTTCATTTCTCGCATATTTCCCGGATGGGTTAAAATCCTTATTTTTACCGTACGGGCAAAAGATTAGTAGCTGAACGATATCAGAAGAACAGCCCATGGAGCAACATGAATAAACCATTACACCCACTCCTCCAATATCAACTGGGTAAACACCTGGACAATGAACTGCTGAAGAACCCCGGCATGAAGGATTTTATTGCCGCTATCAACCAGGTATACGCCGAACACATCACCGATCAGCAAAGCACGAACAACGCTCCCGAAGGAACCTCATATATTCAGTCAGAACTAGGGCATTTATCCCTGGTTGCAAGTCTCAACAAGAATGGTGTTGTTTTTACCGACATCAGGGGACGAATCACCTGGTACAACGAAGCATTCTCCACACTTACCGGCTACGTAGGCGAGGAGATCATCGGAAAAACGCCCGTAGAATTGTTGAGAGGTCCCGAAACCGATATGGATGCGCTGAGAAGGATGCTGGATCTTTTCTACAGCGGGAAAGCATTTGAACCGGAATTGCTTTGCTACAGGAAAGACGGCACCACGTTCTGGGCAAGGTGTTCCGGACAGGCTATTACTGACGCGAACGGTGCCGCCATCGAATTCTTCGCTATTGTGGAAGACATCACCGCCAGCAAACTCGCCGACGATGTGCTCCGTCTACAGGAAGAGAAATACCGCAACATCATCGCCAATATGAACCTGGGACTCATTGAAGTGGATTTGGATGAAAAGGTCCAGTACGTAAACAACAGTTTTTGTGAGATGAGCGGGTATGAAAAAGAGGAGTTACTGGGAAAAAATCCCTGGATGCTTTTCGCCCGGAACAAAGACCAGGAGCTGATGGAGGTGAAAAATGAACTCCGGAAAAAAGGTATTTCCGATGCTTACGAAATTACTGTAAAAGATAAAAAAGGCGCCATCAAATGGTGGCTCATCAGCGCGGCGCCAAGGTACAACGATAAGGGGGAACTGGTGGGCTCCACCGGCATTCACCTCGATATTACCGATCAGAAATATATGGAAGACGCGCTTGTTTCTTCCTGGGAGCAGGCGGAGGAGTCTTCCCGGGCCAAAGAAAATTTCCTGGCCAACATGAGCCACGAAATGCGTACGCCCATGAACGCCATCATGGGTATGGCACTGCAGTTGGAGAAAACCAACCTGACCGATAGCCAGCAATTCTACCTGCAGAACATCATCACGGCTTCCGAGAACCTGCTCGTGATCATGAACGATATTCTGGACATCTCCAAGATTGAAGCCGGTCAACTTGTGATTGAAGCGCTTCCTTTCAGATTGAAGGACGTGGTGAACCAGGTACTCAGGATGCATGAACTGAAAGCTGAGGAAAAAGAAATAGAACTGAAGCAGGAGATGGATGAATCCATTGCGCCGGAGCTGATAGGTGATCCTTTCCGTCTTCAGCAGATACTGGTAAACCTGGTAGGGAACGCTATCAAGTTTACAACCGAGGGTGCCGTTTCTGTAGAATGTACCGTAAGCAGCAATAAAGCTTCCGAACAGGAAATTGTGTTAAAAGTGAAAGATACCGGTTCGGGTATAGATCCGGATTACCTCACCCGCATATTCGAAAAGTTCAGCCAGGAAGACCGTTCCATCGCCCGTAAGTTCGGCGGTACCGGCCTTGGCATGAGCATCGTGAAGAACCTCACCGAACTGCTCGGCGGATCCATCTCCATAGAAAGCGAACAGCAGGTAGGCACCACCGTTATTGTGACGCTTCCTTTTGAGAAAAGTGGCTCAAGGCCTGTATTGTTGCCCGAAGCACCCGAACATACGGCGGACCTCACCGGTAAAAAGGTTTTACTGGTGGAAGACAATGAAATGAATACGCTGGTGGCGAAAATGCTGCTCCAGCAATATGGTATTGAAGTAACAGAAGCCGGAAATGGTATTCAGGCCGTGGAAGCCGTTAAAAACAACAGCTTCGACCTGATCCTTATGGATATCCAGATGCCGCAGATGGACGGACTCGAAGCTACGCGCATCATCCGCCAGGAACTGAAAAGCACCACACCCATTGTAGCCCTTACGGCACACGCGCTGAAAGGAGAAGCGGAAAAATGCCTGAATGCGGGCATGAACGATTTTCTCTCCAAGCCATATCGTGAAAATGTTTTACTGGGGATGTTGGAAAAATGGATCGGTGGAAACGCAGTTCCCGTTGTTGAAGCACAACAGAAACAATCCGGTTTTACAATAGATATTGCCACGCTGGAAACTTACAGCGCCGGCGATCCCGAATTCATGCAAAGTCTCATCTCCGTATTCTGCCGGCAAACCCCGATTGCCATGGTGGAAATGCAGCGCGGATTTGAAGAACGGGAATTTGAACTGATGAGCGCCGCGGCCCACCGCATAAAGCCCTCACTGGAAATTGTTGGCGCCACAGAAGCCGGAGCCATTGCTTTGGAAATAGAACATTGGGACAAGCACAGCCGGGATGATAAAGCATTACAACTGCTGCTCTCCAGATTGTCTATGCTCATCGATGATGCTGTGGCCCAGCTCAGGGACCTTCAGACACAGGCTTCAGATTGATTAATTGCAGTTTTCTCTCCAGGATTTCTGCAGGGAACGGGGCGCCCTTATTTCCCAGGAAGTTTGTACCAACTCTTTTAATTCCGATTCTCCCACCTTTTCGAGGTTGATGAGTAGCATGGGATGGTTGTTGTAGTGTGCGGTAATAAAATACACTGTGGGCCTGAGTTTCATCCATCTTTCCCTTTCCGCGGAATACACAGCAAGTGTTTTTCCATCTTCCCAGAGCCTGGCGAAAAGTTTGCTGTTCACCTTACAGGCAGGCGTACCGTGGGAACTGGACTCTTCCGTTCCGGGCAGTTCGAGGGCAATATTCAATACTTTCCGCCAATAATGAAGCATGTCGATATTCATGGGATGAAGATTGATAAGGTCCCGCTAAGGTAATGAAGAATAGATTTCATCCCAATACCGTTGAAGATTATGCCACATTTTTCAAAAGAAGAATTAAATGTGTAAAGAATACGTTCAAACCCTTAATTTGCGGCCCAGAAATATTCTGCATGGCATTACTTGAAAAGAAACTCGTTGTTAAAACCTCTACCATACCCGATTCAGGGATGGGCCTGTTTACAGAAGTAGATATCCCTAAAGGAACACAGATCGTGGAATATAAAGGGCGCGTCAGTTCCTGGAAAGAAGCCAACCACGATGGTGGCGAAAATGGCTATATCTTTTTCGTGAACCGCAACCACGTGATCGATGCGCGCCGCATGAAATCATCACTGGCCCGTTACGCGAACGATGCGCGCGGACTCCGTAAAGTGAAAGGCCTGGTGAACAATGCGGAATACGAACCCATCGGCACAAGGGTATTCATCAAAGCGTTGCGCAATATTCCCGCCGGCTCTGAAATTTTTGTGAGCTATGGTAAAGAGTATTGGGAAACTATCCGTGAGAACATTAAGATAGATGCGCAACAGGCGAAAGATGCCGCCGCTAAGAAAACAGCAAAGAAGAAAAAATAGCAGCATCCTCATCCCTTGGATGAGATCACGCTTTTTTCCACTGAACTGCGCAGCGCCATTTCAACGATCTTAATGATACGCACCCCGTCCCCAGCAGGCACGGGGTTTTCTCCTTTACCTGTAATGGCATCGTGCACATCGCTGAAGTAGCCCATGTAGTTCCCTGGTTCAGAAGTCTGAAGTTCCCTGACCACCGCTCCATTCCTTACAGTATGCAATAAGCCATCGGGTGCAGCGGGTGCAGGGCACCAGCTTTCAACAGAAGGCACAACGCCTGCCAGCAATTCTTCTTCCTGCCGGTCTGAACGTTGCTGGTGAAACGATCCCAGTGTACCGTTCAGGATGTAAGCTGGCAGCAGTTCCCTTACCAGCATATTACTTTTTAAACGAACCCTGAGGTTGTTTTTATAGAAAAGCAGCAACTCAAAATAATCGTTCGCGACCACATTTTCCCGCATCGTACATACATCCGCGAAAACAGCTTCGGGGAAACCGAACAATTGCAGCGACTGGTCTATCAGGTGCGCACCCAGGTCGTGAAGAATTCCCGCTCCGGGAAGATCGCCTTCCTTATGGGGTTTTCCAGCGGGCACATCACGGAAACGGTTGTACGCTATTTCCACTTCTTTGATGCTACCCAAAACACCTTCGTCCAATACTTTTTTCACTGCCCTGAAATCGCCATCGTACCGGCGGTTCTGGTAAACACACAAAATCAATCCCAGCTTTTCCGCAAGTGCGGCAAGTTCTTCTGCTTCATGAAGGTGCACCGTCATGGGCTTTTCCAGTATCACATGTTTTCCTGCCAGCAACGCTGCTTTGGTGTAATCGAAATGCGTTTGCACGGGTGTATTCACAATAATGAGTTCTATGGCATCATTCGCCAGCATTTCTTCCACAGACCTGTACACTATGGCATTCGGATACCTTTCTCTCGATTCATTTTTCGTGCGCTCTACCATCCCCGTTAACTCAAATCCCGGATGCGCCTCAATGAAAGGCGCATGAAAAAGTTTGCCACTCATACCATAAGAACAAATGCCCGTGCGTATTACGGTTGCCATAATCTCAGAAATTTGGGCCATGAAAATACGATAAAGACGCATTATAACCACAACGCGTCCTTACCGTATTTTAACCCACGTAGCGTCGTCGCGTCGTCGCGAGCAACCAATTCCCCAATTCAACCGCTCACCAACCAGTTTATGCTTTGCGTCCTTGCTCCTGCGAGGTACGAAGCAGTGCGTTGCGAGGCCGCAAGGCCGAAGCAATTGCGTGAAAAAAAACTACGTGTACAAAGCCGCGGGAAAAAAACTACCCATGCACCACCACCTTCTCCCTATGCCGCTCCTCCAACTCCGCAATCGCCTGCACCGTCTTCACCAACGAATCAGGTGTTACCGAAATACTATCAATCCCTTCCTCCACCAGAAACTGCGCGAAAGCCGGATTATCCGATGGCCCCTGCCCGCAGATGCCTACTTTCACCCCACATCTTTTCGCTGTCCTGATCAGCATCCGGATCATCTCTTTTACCGCCGGATTCATTTCATTATACAAATGCGCTACCAATGAAGAATCCCGGTCCAGCCCAAGCGTAAGCTGTGTCAGGTCATTCGAGCCTATGGAGAATCCATCAATGTGTTGCGCGAACGCTTCCGCCATGATGATGTTGGAAGGAATTTCTGCCATCAGGAAAACTTCCAGCCCGTCTTTTCCTCTTTCCAATCCGTATTTTTTCATGACTTCATATACTTCCAGCAGTTCTTCCACTGTTCTGCAGAAAGGCACCATTACGACCACATTACTCAATCCGAGGTGGTTGCGTACATGACTGATCGCTTTACATTCCAGTCCGAAAGCCTCTTTGTACGCGTCACTGTAATACCTCGACGCCCCTCTCCATCCGATCATTGGATTCTCTTCGGAAGGTTCAAAATATTTTCCGCCCAGGAGGTTGAAGTATTCGTTGCTCTTGAAGTCGGAGAACCGCACGATCACTTTTTCGGGATAGAAAGCAGATGCGATCTTCGCGATGCCGAAAGAAAGCTTTTGGATGAAGAAATCTTCTTCATCGGCAAAACCTGCCATTCTTTTTTCTATCTCAGCCGTAAGTTCAGGATCATTCAGTGTTCTATGGCGCAGCAGCGCGAGGGGGTGTACCTGTATGTAATTGTTGATGATAAATTCTTCCCTGGCCAGCCCCACGCCTTTATTAGGTAGTGCCGCGAACTGGAAACTCATCGAGGGAGAAGCCACGTTCAGCATAATACTGGTGCGGGTCTCAGGAATATCCCTGACATCAGTAAACGATGTTTCGAAAGGTATTTCACCTTCGTAAATATGGCCGGTATCGCCTTCGGCGCAGGAGGCGGTCACCAGTTGTCCATCGGCGAGCAATTGTGTGGCGTTGCCGCAACCCACAATAGCGGGGATGCCCATTTCGCGGGCCACGATAGCAGCATGACAGGTTCTGCCACCTTTGTTGGTGATGATGGCCGCTGCTTTTTTCATCACGGGCTCCCAATCAGGATCGGTCATTTCGGTCACCAATACATCGCCTTCCCTGAATTCGTTGCCTTCCGTGAGCCGTTTGTCGAGGGAATAAAGGATGCTCACCCTACCGGATGCGATTTTGTCGCCAACGGCAATGCCATCCAGTATTTTTTTGCTTTGCCGGTCCTCATCTGTAATGCGGTAGCCTGTTAGTTTTGCAGGGTCTTTACGTGAGTGAATGGTTTCCGGGCGCGCCTGTAGAATGAACAATTGTCCGGAAAGCCCGTCCACGGCCCATTCTACATCCATCGGGGTCCATTTTCCTTTTCTTTGGGAATAATATTTTTCGATGTTGCTCACCCAAACTGCAAGTTCGAGGATGGATTCATCTTTGAGACAGAATTTATGCCGCACAGATTTTTCCGTCGGAATAATCTTCACGCGTTCATCGGGGTCATCGCCATACACCATCATTTTGTCTTTCTGACCGATCTTTTTTTCGATGATGGCGGGGAAACCTTTTTCCAATGCGGGTTTGAATACAAGGTATTCATCCGGGGAAACCGAACCCTGCACAATCATTTCGCCCAACCCGAAAGAGGCGTTGATTAATACGGTGTGCGGGAAGCCGCTTTCAGTATCCAGCGAGAAAGCGACGCCGGAGATGCCGAGGTCGGAACGTACCATTTTCTGCACGCAAACGGAAAGTCCGATGCTGAAATGGTCGTACCCGAAGGTTTCGCGGTAACTGATGGCGCGGTCGGTGAAAAGAGAGGCGAAACAATTACGCACGGCATCCATCAGCGATACGGGTCCCCGTACGTTAAGATAGGTTTCCTGCTGACCAGCGAAAGATGCATCTGGTAAGTCTTCTGCGGTAGCGGAGGAACGTACCGCCACATCAGTGAATTCCTGGTCATAATCGGCGGAAAGCATTTTGTAGGCCTCGATGATTTCGGCGCTGAACTCGGGCGGGAAGCGGCTGTTCTGGATCAACTGACGCACGCGTAAGCCTCCGCGGCGGAGTGATTCGATCTGGTGCACATCCACTTGTTGGATGATGTCCCGGATTTGTTGGTCCAATTGGTTGTAGGCGATAAACCTCCGATAGGCTTCCACGGTAATCACGAATCCGTCAGGAATTCTTATCCCGGCAGCGGTGAGGTGCTGGAGCATTTCACCCAGCGAGGCGTTCTTTCCGCCCACCAGTTCCAGGTCGTCCAGCCCAACGGCTTTTAATGGCAAAACAATCGCATCTTTGTGCATAGCTGTACATTTATGGCAAGTGAATAAATACACAGGGAAATGCAGCAAGTGCTTAGAAAGGGTACGGCAAATGTTCCGAAAATTGAAATGCCTCCGTTTATCTTCTACACAAAATGGGCGTTCTGCCCGACAAAAGCAATCATTTGTCCGCTTTTTTAAAAGGTGTACTACTTTTATGGGATAAGCATGATTCGTATGAACAGGACCACGGAATACTGGCGCGCACAGTTTGTTGATTTTCTGCAAAAGCACTGGGTGACCGGAGATGGCGCGCACGACCTGCATCACCTGCACAGGGTATGGCATTACGCCACGGCTATTGCAGACAAGGAAGGAGCGCATATAGAAAGGCTGGTGTTGTTGTGTGCCGCTTATTTCCACGACTTCGTCGCGCTGCCTAAAGATCATCCGGAACGGGCAGCATCTTCCCACATGAGCGCGGATAAAACACTGGATATACTAAAAACAACATTTCCAACATTCCCTTCCGCGTTATATGCCGGCGTGCACCACGCCATTCATGCACACAGCTTTTCAGCAAAGGTGCCCACTGAAACATTGGAAGCTGCCATATTACAGGATGCTGATCGCATGGAAGCTTTGGGCGCATTGGGAATCGCAAGGCTGTTTTATACCGCTGGCAGAATGAACGGCAACCTGTTTGATCCTGAAGATCCGCTGGCAACGAAAAGACCATTGAACGATAAGTTGTTTGCCCTGGATCATATTGAAGTGAAGTTGCTCACCCTGCCCGCAACCATGAAAACAGTGGCTGGCAGGGAAATGGCGGAAGAAAGAGCGGCTTATATTACCGCGTTCAGGTCCCGGTTATTGTCCGAAATCACGTTTTAATACCTGCTCATGAAAAGTTTTTTCACCGTATTCTTCTTTGTTCTTTCCTCCTGTACTGGTCCGGTATCCGCGCAACAAATGCCGGACCTGAAACTGGACGCTGTTTTGAATAAGCGCTTTCCGGGACCTGTTTATATCCCGGTTCCCAAAGGATGGAAAGATGGACCGGAGTATGCACTTGAAAACCTCCGTTCAAAAAAAAGACATGCGCTGCAAAGGGTATCGGATAAGGAATTGGTTTTTCTGCTGAAGGATACTTTGCACCCGGGACAAACTGAATTGTTTCGGTTTGTACGCAGTAGCAAACGCGATAAGCAGTTTGTGTATGCTGAAAAAACGGATAGCGGTATCCTGGTAAAAAACGGGGATAAGCCGGTGTTTTTCTACCTTACTTCCGAAAAATATCCAGGAGGTGATACAGGTTCTGTTTATAAAAGGAGTGGTTTTATTCATCCGCTATATACGCCTGGCGGGAAGATTTTAACGGATGGTTTTCCGGTTGGGCACACACACCAACATGCGCTTTTTTCCGCATGGGTGAACACCGTTTTTAAAGGGGAGAAAACGGATTTCTGGAACCAGCATCAGTTAACGGGTACCGCAAAGCATATTGCGGTGGAAGAAGTGAAGTCGGGGCCGGTATGTGTGCAACTTAAACTCAGGTTGGCGCAGGGAAGCCTGAAATATGGTATTGTGCTGGACGAACAATGGGAACTTCGTGTGTACAATCTTCCCGGGATATTTTTATTCGACCTGCATGTAGAACAGACGAACGTAACGCCAGATACGCTCTTCCTGCCGAAGTATATTTATGGTGGTATGGCGTTAAGAGGAGCGGCCAGATGGAACAAAGAAGATACTGCGCATTTCGAAGAGCAATGGAAAATAATTAATGCAGCAGGAGAAGAGAACGATGCCGCCAACCATAAGCCGGCAAGATGGGTGCAGGTTTCAGGAATGAACACCGCAGATAATGGATTGGCCGTGTTCGATCATCCCACGAATTTTCGTTACCCGCAACCGGTTCGGGTACATCCTTCCATGCCTTACTTCGTTTTTTCACCGGTAGTAAATGAGGGTTTCTCAATAGCGCCTGGTGGTAAATACAAAGCCCGCTACCGTTATTATACCTATGAGATTTATCCGGGAAAAAACAGGCTTTTGCAGGAGGAGCAAAACTGGATATCAACGCCAATCCTGAAATTCACGTACAAGAAGTGAGTGTTGTCCTGCTGTATTAATGTCTCTCCAAATCGTGTTTATGGGCTGTGCCTTATCGGCGAAACTTAATCCGCCATAAGGGAAGAGATTGGTTACTGCATCGCGTGCTATTTTTGCGAGTGACAGACTTATGGCAGACACTTGCGCCAATAAATCATCGTTCAGCTTTTGCCTTTGTTCGCATACTTCCCAGGACCGATTCACTATAGTATAAAAATCATGTTTTGTATTCATGAAAAGATTGTAGAATGAAGTCCATGCTGCTTTAATTTGTCCGGCCCGGAGGTCTCCGTTTTTTAACGCAAATGTTTCTGAGAAAAACACGTCGTAACTCAGGTTGAAAAAATGCAACGCCATGCCCGCCATATTGATGGCTAAAGTAGTATCTGCCAGTTGAAGAAAAGGATATTGATAGATGGGATGAGGGCGTGTGGCGTATTCAGGTGCAATACGGAAAGCGCGTGAAGCGGGCACGAACAATGCTTCCACGGAGAAAGAGTGGCTTGCGGTGGCAACCATGCCCATGCTGTTCCAGGTGTGGTGTAGTGTTACTTCTTCTTTTTGGAATAGAAAAGCAAGTACTTCGCCGGTATCGGTGGTGCAGTTGCCGGTAAAAGCTGTCGCGTAAGGCGCACCTGTAGCATATTTCCAGTAGCCACTTATAATGTATCCACCCTCCGTGGTTTCGGCTTTCCCGCCAATAGCGCCGCTTCCTGCAATACAAACTTCCAGCCCGCTGAAAAATTCTTTCCTCGTTTCTTCATCAGTGAAACCCGCGAACCAGCCAGCACCGCTGCAAAGTGTTACAGTCCAGCCAAGACTTCCATCTATCCGTGCAAGCGCCTCTTCCAATGCGAGCAGTTCGGGCAACGAAACCGGATGTTGCCCGGACGTATCATCAATCAATGCACGGAACCATCCTTTGGAATGGATCAGCGAAAGCAGTTCAGGTGTAAGTTGTTCATTTGTTGCTGACTGATTCGTGTATTGCAGCAGCAGCTTGCTTTCCAGGTCCGTGATCGGTGAAATATCATCTTGTAACATGGTGTAAAGGTACTCTGTAAATCCGTTTTTTACTGACATGGATTGGGTTAAAACACGGCTTGAAAACATTTTTGCCCGGCATAAATTTGTTGAAATGAAGGGGCAATGAATAAAAGCGCTGAAATGTTTTCGGATGAAAAAGTATATACCAATAATATATACCTTTATGGAAATCGACGGAATATGAAAACACTTTCGCTCAAACTGGATGAAGCTATTTTTGAGGAGGCAGAAGTCATTACTTCAAAAATGCATTTACCGAGAAACAGGTACATCAATGAAGCGGTGAAAGCATACAATATGTACAATAAGCGACGGTTGTTAAAGCAACAATTGGTGCAGGAATCAGGATTGGTTGCTCCGGATTCAATGGAGGTATTGCGGGAGTTTGAGAAAATGTTTGATGGGGATGCGACAATTTGAAGTATGGCTGGCGAACCTGGAGCCAGCCATGGGAACTGAGCCTGGAAAAACACGCCCGGTTGTGATTGTGCAGACTGACTTGTTGAACGGAATCCATCCATCTACTTTGATTTGTCCTGTTTCTACCAATGTAAATAAACAGGCGGAATTACTAAGGGTGCATCTTAAAAAAGGAATGCTGGACCATGCAAGCGATATATTGGTGGATCAGTTGCGGGCAATAGACAACAGGCGACTTATAAAAAGGCTGGGTAAGATTCCCGCAGCTCAGGCGGAAAAACTCCGTTCAAATATGCGGGTGTTGCTGGATTTGTGATGGATACCGGAAAAATATGTACATTCAACGCAATGATTGATAACGTTGCACTATGGGAGACATACAGATCAAAAAGAACGCGAAGCAATACGATGTGGTAATTGTAGGTTCAGGCGCAGGCGGCGGTATGGCGGCTTATATGCTGGCAAACGCAGGACTTAAAGTCTGCCTGATTGAAGCCGGACCTATGTACGATCCGCAAAAGAACATTACACAACTGAAAAATCCATGGGACTCTCCGCGCAGAGGGGCCGGCACAAAGTTCCGTCCTTTCGGGGATTTTGACGCCTGTTACCATGGGTGGGATATAGATGGGGAGCCGTATACCAAAGAGAAAGGAACCGAATGGGACTGGTTCCGGGCAAGAATGCTCGGCGGAAGAACGAACCATTGGGGAAGAATTTCACTCCGGTTCGGGCCGAAAGATTTTAAAAGAAGAAGCATCGATGGACTGGGTGACGACTGGCCAATCGGGTATGACGATATCAGTCCATTCTACGACCGGGTGGACCGGTTGATCGGGATTTTCGGCTCTAAGGAAGGGATCGAAAATGAACCGGATGGCATTTTTCTACCGCCACCAAAGCCGCGGCTGCACGAAATGTTCATCAAAAAAGCCGGGGAGGGAATGGGCATTCCTGTCATTCCATCACGGATGTCGATCCTCACCCAGAAGATCAACGACGACAGGGGGGTATGCTTTTTCTGTTCTCAATGCAACAGGAACTGCAGTATGGCCAAAGCGGACTTCTCCTCTTCTAATGTGCTGATCTACCCGGCGATGAAAACCGGTAACCTGGATGTGATTCCCAATGCTATGGCGAGGGAAGTCCTCACCAACCAGGAAGGATTGGCAACGGGGATTTCTTATGTGAACAAAGATGACCTGAATGAATACCAGGTCTCCGGAAGGGTGGTGATCCTCGCGGCGAGCGCGTGTGAAAGTGCGCGGCTTATGCTCAACTCAAAATCCGACCGGCACCCGAACGGGATAGCCAACAGCAGCGATGTGGTGGGCAGGTACCTGCACGACTCCACAGGCGCATCTTTGGGAGGTGTGCTGCCGCAGCTCTTCGACCGTAAGCGCTACAACGAAGACGGCGTAGGAGGGATGCACGTGTATACGCCGTGGTGGCTCGATAATAAAAAACTGGATTTCCCCAGAGGATATCATATTGAATACTGGGGCGGGTTTTCAAAACCGGCCTATGGGTTTACGGATGGCATCGAAAACATGAACGGAAAATTGATGGTGAAAGGGGTACAGAAGGAAGCTGGGGGATATGGGAAATCTTTAAAAGAAGACTACCGGTTCTTCTACGGGGCTTCCGTAGGCATGGCCGGTAGGGGAGAAGCCATTGCCAGCCGTGAGAACCATTGTGCTATTGATCCGAATGTAGTGGATAAATACGG
>CAMLRX010000133.1 GCA_946482545.1 uncultured Flavihumibacter sp.
CCGCTCCAATACCGTGAAAAAAACGAAGTCGTTAAGGGGAAAAAACTGGTGAGTCCGGCAGCGGCATTTATGATAACGGAAACTTTATCCAAAGTAAACAGGCCGGACTTTCCCTTGCACTGGAGCAGTACGGAGCACATGCCGCGCATCGCCTGGAAAACCGGTACATCTTATGGCCGTAGAGATGCATGGAGCATCGGCTTCAATAAGAAATATACGGTTGGCGTGTGGGCGGGGAATTTTTCAGGAGCCTCCGCTCCGGACCTTAGCGGCGCGGATATTGCCACGCCGCTGTTGTTCAGGATTTTTAACGCCATAGACTACAATGGACAAACCGACTGGTACGCGCCAACCCCGGATTGTGAAATCAGGACCGTATGCGCCGAAACGGGCCTTCCGCCTTCAACGCACTGTACCAACGTTGTTTCAGATTATTTCATTCCGCTGGTATCATCCGCCACCACCTGTGATAACCGCCGTGAATACAATGTTTCTGCAGATGAAAAAATCAGCTACTGCGTTTATTGCACACCAACTGCTGGCTACAAAAAAAAGATGTACCGCGTGATGCCGCCTTCGCTACAGGCTTATTACAATGAAAGAAAAATCGCGTACGATCATATTCCGCCGCATAACCCTTCCTGTGAGAAACTTTTCAAAGGGAGCGGCCCCGTAATTACATCGCCACAGGGCGGCGCCATTTACTACACTTCCCCTGATGATCCTGATATGATCCGGCTTTCCTGCCAGACCTCCAACGATGTGTTGAAAGTGTATTGGTATATCAACAATAAATTCTACCGTGCGGCCGCAGCCGGGGAGAAACTATTTTTCAAAGCCGTTCCCGGTGAAACAGAAGTGGTATGTACCGACGACAAAGGCCGGAGCAGCAAGGTCAGGATAAGTGTGGAGCATTACTGATATTGATATCCTCGCTTCCGGGAACTTTGTCTGGCACAATCACATTATTTTTTCTTTCCTTTTTCAAACCTGGCCAGTGGGGCCATACGTGCTTTGTTCAGCGAAAGTTTGCCATCGGCTATCGAATAATTATCCACTGCCTGTAAAGCTTTCAACAATTCGTTCTCCGTATCCAGCGCATCGCAGGCCATGAGGGTCCCGATCATCTGGGAGAATACAACGCGGTTACCGGCTTTCAGTTCATAGTTGCCGCCAAATCCGTTGCAGCCCGCAAATCCCTGAACACGGTTCTCCGCTTTGTTGAGGAGAATATGGATTTCTTTCCCGTTCGGTTGTTGCGCGTTCACGGGTTTTCCCATCAGTTCGGTCAGTACCCAATACGTGTCTTCTATGGATGTTGCTGTCTGGGCGGTTTTGGTGGATGTACAACCGGCAAGTGCAAAAAGCATAACGCAGGAGAACAAAATGGCTTTCATGTTATAAGTTTTAAATTAATAAAAAAGCATGTAACGAAGGTAAACATTACCAACGATTGCCGTTAAACACAGGCATGATGCAGCAGCGACCGGAATGTATGTTTAAGAATTGTTAAGATGAAATGGGCGTTACATTTCAACTGTTCATCGGTACTTTTCTGAACAGGGAATTGTGGCGGCATAATTTTAAACAAATAGCCGAAACGCAATTTCTTCACACAAAAATCAAACCATGGAAAGGAAACATTTTTTAAGGAACGGACTGGCCGCCCTGGGAATTTCGGCCATCGCCCCGCTGGCTGCCGCCTGCAGGAAAGATTCGGCAGCCGGAACTGAAACGGATACCGGTACAGGAACGGGTTCGGGGTCAAATCCCGGTTCCTGCACGGTGGCGCCTACAGAAACGGAGGGCCCCTTTCCCACCAAATCTCCTTCTTCCCTCGTAAGAACAGATATAACCGATGGTCGCACTGGTGTTCCGTTTATCATGAAAATCACCATACAGAATACGAATGCCAATTGTGCGGCGCTGTCCAATGCTATTGTGGATGTATGGCATTGCGATAAGGATGGGTACTATTCTGAATATGGCGGAACGGGTATGCAGTCGGCGAACTTTACCAGTGTTCATTTTTTACGTGGCCGACAGGTGACAGATGCCAACGGACTGGTTACATTTACTTCGATCTTCCCGGGATGGTACCAGGGACGGGCTACCCATATTCACGTGCATATTTATAATGCCTCGGGGACATCGCTGAAGATTACGCAGATCGCATTTCCCGAAGGAAGTTCCAGTGCGGTTGTGGCTGTAAATGGATCGGCTGGCGTGGCTTATGGCTATACAAAAGGCATGAGCGGCTATACCTACAATGCTTCGGATAATATTTTCAGTGACGATTCCGCAAGTGTGCAACTGGCTACGCTTACAGGAAGTATTTCTGCGGGATACACGCTTACCCATACCATAAAGGTGGCTGCATAAACATTAAGTTGCCGGCATGAAAAACCGTACCATACAATTGTGTTACAGGAAGGTGATAGACGCCACATCGGTAAAGGCCTGGGATAAACTGGTGTTTGAAGCCAGCTATACTGAGTTTCGTATGCAGGTTCAGCTATTTGACCCGGAACGAAAGTACAGGCGCTTTGCTGATGTGTTGCGTCAGGTGAAGGGGGCGGAGCAACTGCATTTTCTGGTCAGTTCCGCTGTTGTGGGCTATGTGGTCCAGCTGAATGATGTGGTGCCTGATGTGGTGAACGCTTTAGGAAAACACTTTCTTCGTTTTCAGCATTTCCGGTTCGAAATCATTAATTCTGATGTGCAGGACAGTACCCAACACCAGGTGGCTATTAATTTCTATGCTGAGCCATTGGTTTGGCACGATACCATTGATGGACAGTTGGTGGTGTCCCGTGAACAGGTGGAAGAAGATGGGGCTTATCCGATAGAACAATTTCCGCTTCAGCCTTTCCTGGCCATTCATTCCTTAAAATATTCAACGCTTCAATATGGAAACGGGGGCAAAAATATTTCTCTCTGAACAACGCGGTTGTAACGAACTGGATTGGTTCCGGAGTTACAATACCTTCAGTTTTGGTAATTACTTCAGTCCAGACAAAATGCCCTTCGGCGAATTATACCTCCTGAACGACGACACGCTGGCCGGAAGAAAAGCTTTGGGAATGCAGGTGGAGGAATCTTCGGTGATCTTACTTATCCCGGTAGTTGGTGCAGTTCTATATAAAGATGATTATGGCAACGATGCATTCGTAGAAGCCGGAACTGCTGTGGTGGCAAGAATCGGTGGCGGGAAACAACTGGAACTGGCCAATCCTTATGAGAACGAACTGGTTAATTTCGTACAAATATGGTTCAGGGTTTCAGACATTGGGTCCTTCGGGGATATGCAAACATTCTTGTTTAACCTGGATGCGCATCCTAACACCATGTTGCCCTTGTTTTCAGTTACAGCTCCTTGTGCTGCCAAGCCTTTTATCGGTAAGTTTGATGGACGTGCGGAAGCGGAAATATGTTTGTATGAAGGCATGAACGGCTTCTTTGCATTCGCGATAGAAGGCGCGTTTGAATTAGAAGGACGGTTGCTGCATGCGCGCGATGGGCTGGCTTTATGGAACCTGGAAAAAATAGAATGGGAGGCGCTTTCCGGCGGCGCGATTTTGCTGGTTTTGCAGGTTCCGTGGATTAATCACAATTAGCGACGTTCTATTTCATCAAAAGAAAGTCCTATTGAAGACTCTATTACTTCAATAGGAAGGCCTTTTGCTCTTAACGCTTTGGCCACTTCAATTTTCCCTTCCAATTTCCCTTCATCAAAAGCAGTATCAATAACACCTTTGAGATCCCGGTAAATTTTCAGACTGTTCTGATACCTGCTCAGATCCGTTTCATCCATTTTCGCGATCTCTGCTTTTTCAAATGCTTTTTTGAAAACATCATCTTTAAATATGGACGGGATGTTTTGGAAGTCTTCCAGGTGTTTGATAAAATACAGCCATTTGTCCAGACGTGTTTTTAACTCATCCTCTTTCATGCTGAACTTGGGCATTTCAAGGTAGATATAGGTCAGCTTATCATAGAAAGTTTTTTCATGCTGATTTTTAAGTCGAATAGTGTGCACTACCTCGCTTTTTTCAGGTTCACTTTCGTAGTCATCAAAAGTGAAGTCAAGTATTCCTACACAATAAACTGCCTTTAGATTATAGTTCCATTCACCACGCTCACCTTGTTCCCGAATTGGAAACGTGGAATAATAAATGGTTCTTTCTTTAAAGTAATTCTGTTTGGCTTTCTGCAATTCAACAATGAATTTCTCGCCGCGGTCATTCTCACAATAAATATCATAAATCGCTTTTCTGTCAGCTTCTGTTTGGCCAGGTTGCTCCGCATTTTTAAAAGAAAGATCAACGATCTGGCTTTTTTGGGGCAATAAGCATTCAGGAAGTCGAGTAAAAGAGGTTTACTCGCTTCTTCTCCGAATATTTTTTTGAATCCAAAGTCTGTGAATGGATTTACATATTTAGCCTTCATAACTCCTGCGAGTTTATGTCTTTTTCTGAAGAAGGTATCATTATGATATCCGTGTTTTCACCGTATTTACACCCGTTTATTAACCATTCTGTTACCGGAACATTATTAAATCGTGATCTAAAAAACACTTTATCATTACCAGTTTCTTAAACAGTATTTAACATTTTATTGCGGCCTAGCTTTGTGGCATCAATCAAAATTTTATGCGTGCTGCTGTACTTGTACGCAAAGCATTTCCTGCTTTGTGTGCCCTGCTTTTTATTGCCTTTTCGGCACTGCGTTTTGCGGAGCCACGACCAGAAGCAGCTTATAAACTGATTCATGGTTCAAACATTGTGCAGGCGAAAAATTATTACCTCCTAACGCTTTTCAGTGAATTGAAAGATGTGCGTAACCTGTTGCAGCATGATCCGGTATTGAAAAAGCTTTCCGCTGAAAGGCATGATACGCTTGCCTCGGCACTTCTGCATTGTGGCCGCGACGGGGCATGCTATATCCGGCGCATGAAGCTGGATACAACTTATATTGCAATCGTAAGTGATCGGCTTAAAAAGCTATTTTCACCCGGCAATGTATTGGATAAGTTGGTCAGGGAACACCTTATTCCTTCCGGAGCATACTATCGGTTCGCCACAACTGATCCGGTGGACATGCTCGTGAAAGCGTGGGAGCAGGATGCACACGGACTGAATTTTTCGATCGGCGTTTATGCCGGAGGCGACAAACCCAATTATCCGTTGATTGATTCCATCGCTTTTAATACCTGGGACAAGAAAACGGGTACCAGGTACAGTGCAGGATATACTTCGCTGCTCTATAACGCAACTTCACTCATTCTTGCGCAACGCGAGGAACTTCCTCTGTTCTTCGATGCACCCCTCGCTTTTTCCCTTCGTTTTCTTGAAATGAATGAACGCGAGCAGGCTGCTGATTTTGAGCCGATGGAAAAAGGGGAGAATGCGGCTGCGGTAAAGAAAGTTCAAAACGTTCAGTGGGACAACTACAAGTATTCAGTTATCCTGGTGCCAGGCGCTGGTCCTGAAGATCCAACCGTGCCACTGAGTGCGGAGGGAATGCTGCGCTGTCGGCTGGCGGCCAGCTTGTATGCCAAAGGATACGCGCCATTCATCATGCCTTCCGGCGGAAGGGTTCATCCCTATAAAACAAAATATTGTGAGGCAACGGAAATGAAAAAATACCTGGTTGAAAAACTGGGGATACCTGCAGATGCTGTCATTATTGAACCACATGCAAGACATACCACCACCAATATGCGCAATGCCGCAAGGTTGATGTTCAGGTATGGTTTTCCATTTGATAAGGCCGGGCTCACCTGCACCACACGCGGACAAAGCAGCATGATTGAAAAAACGCTGCCCGAAAGGTGTATCCGGGAATTGAAAGCAGTTCCGTATAAAACCGGAAAACGACTCAGTGAAACCGAACTGGAATTTTACCCGTTGGAAGTCGCGTTGCACATCAATCCTTCCGAACCCATGGATCCCTGAGATGCTAAAATAGCTACAAATGAAAATACTATCGTTTTTATTGTTAAGTGGTTGTTTCTTTTGGATGCGCCATATAGAACCGAAGGGTGCTATCCTCCATAGTTTTACCGTTGATTCACTGGGCGCCTGTCAGGGGATTTCTATTCAGGGGAACCGTGTTTTTCTTTATGGCGACCGGGAGATCGGTTTGATCCGTGAATACCATGTAAAAGGAGACAGCCTGGAGATGGTGGGAAAGGAAATGAAACTCACCCTGAACGATACGGATGTCATCAATCACCCGACCGGGATGGCCATACACAAAAATATGCCGGTGTTCATTGGCAACAGTATCCGTTTGAACAAGGAGGGCACAAGCTGGCGCGCAGTGATCTATCATATTAACTGGGAAGGACTTCAAAGAACGGGTTCACTCGATGGGAATCTCCTGAATACGATAGAAGATGATGCCTGTATTCAAGGTACACGACCTGAATATGTTCCGTATAAAAACAAGTGGTACGTAGCCACTGCCGATTATGGCAATAAAGCGAATGAAGTAAGGCTTTATGATCCGAAGGCGTTGAAGAATGCGCGTTCCACCAAAGAAAATGGGGTGTTGTACAAAAAATTCACCTGCCCCGCCTGGGTGCAAAACCTGCATTGGATACCGGGTAAAAACAAGCTGGTGCTCATTCAGAACCAGATAGAAGGAAAGAAATGGAGATTAAGTTTTGTGGACCTTGAAGCTTCTATCGAAAAGGGTACAGCACAGATTACGGGTGTGGTAGAAACTGATCGCGCCGATGAACTGGAAGGGTTCGCCTTTACAGATGGGGCGCATGGATTCGCGGTCACTTCTTCCAGAAGGAACAATGTAAGTAAAATGAAGATCACTGGTTATTGATATCAAAAAATACAAATAAAACATGCAAGAAATGCTACCTGTAAAAATGCTGAAGCGCGCTTCCCTGGGTCTTGGGGCGCTGCTTACCGGTACGGTACTGCTGTTCCAGCCAACGATGGCAATGGCTGGCGTTGCGTACATGTCTGGTCCTGTTCAGGCGTTGGTAAAAGTCTCCGGAAAAGTGACCGATGAAAAAGGTAATCCGCTTCCCGGTGTGAGCATCGCCGTTAAAAACGGATCAAATGGTGTGATGACGGACAACGAAGGAAGATTCTCTATCAATGTGGAGGATGGCGCTGTTCTAACGGTGAGTTCAACTGGATTCGCTACAAGAGAAGTGAAGGTTTCCGGTAGCGATGCGTTGAATATCGTACTTAAGGAAGATATTCAGGCATTGGATGAAGTGGTTTCCATTGGTTACCAGAAAATGCGTAAATCTGATCTTACTGGCGCGGTATCCAGTGTAAAAGCCAATGAACTGAACCTGTCTACACCAACGCTTAGTCAGGCGCTGGTGGGTAAAGTGGCGGGTGTGCAGGTGTCGCAGGTGAGCGGTGCACCCAACGCGGGTGCGAAGATCCGGGTGCGTGGCATCGGTTCCATCAACGCGAGTTCAGAGCCATTGTATGTGATTGATGGTTATGCGGTGGGCGGCAACCAGAATTCCGGTCCGGGCAATGGTGGCACGGGAACAGGCGGCTTCAATCCTAGTACTAATGGTAACGATATCTTTATCAATCCTGATGATATTGAGTCGATAGAAATTCTGAAAGATGCAGCATCTGCAGCCATTTATGGTTCAAGGGCCGCAGCGGGTGTGGTGCTGATCACTACCAAAAGAGGAAAGCTGGGTAAAGGAAAACTGGAATACCATTACCAGCTTGGCGTTCACCAACTGGCAAAGAAAGTGGAAATGATGAACGGCGCGGAATTCGCACAAATGTTCATCGATGGCAGGAACGGGAACTACAAGAATACGCTCATCGCCAACGGTGTTACCTGGAACGATGCGTTTTATTCTGATGACAACGCCACACGTATCGCGAAAGGTGGCGGAAACTCCAGTACGATTCTGAAATCTATTTATGATTTCGCCAACCAGAAAATGATTCAGCCCGAGTTCAATACCGACTGGCAGGATGCTTTGTACAGAAGCGCATTGGTACAGCGGCACAACCTTTCTTTTTCCGGTGGAAAAGATGGCGTAAGGTATGCGTTGAGTGGCGGCTACCAGGATCAGCCGGGTATTATCACGGCTACTTTTCAGAAAAGAATCAACTTCAGAGCGAATGTTGACGCTGAGGTGAATAAAAAACTATCGGTAGGCGCAAGCATGGCATTCACGAATACAGATGGCCGTGAAGTTCAGGAAGGACGATTCAACCAGGGGCCAATACTGGGCGCTTTGGTGATGATGCCTATATTTCCTGTGTACAACACGGATGGATCACTTCAACTGGGGCGCGCCTCAGAAAGAACTGACGGATTCCAATATGCGTTCCAGACCATCGAAAATCCTGTAGCACTGGCGCAAAAGGTGAACATCACAAGAAAAGGTATCCGCGGCACCTATAATGGTAATGCAGTTTATAAGGTACTTCCGGGCCTGTCTGCCAAAGTAAACCTTGGCTTGCAGACTTACAACGAAAAGTATGAATACTTTTATCCCACTACTTTAAGCAGTGGCGTAAACCCTCCGGGATCCGCCGCAGCAATCGCCGCAGCAAGGGCTTCGGCGCAAACCATCAATACCCTCGACAGGCTAGCGGAATTTACCGTGAACTACCAGAAGCAGTTCGGTAAACACAATATCAACGCGCTCGCCGGTTATTCGGCGCAGGAAACTACCAGCGATATCGTAAGCGTGGAAGCAAGAAACTTCAGCAATGACCTGGTTCCGGAGATCACGGCGCAAGGCGCGGCCGCAGGAAGTTTCCTGTTGCAGGACAATACCGGTAAAGCTGTTACCACGCTGGTTTCCTATTTCTCCAGGGTGATGTACAACTTCGACGACCGCTACTACGCTTCCGCCTCCATTCGTGCAGATGGTTCTTCCAGGTTTGGTCCGCAGAACAGGTTCGGTACCTTTCCTTCTGTTTCCGGAGGATGGAATATTTCCAATGAATCTTTTTACAACAACTGGCTTGGAGCCGGCTCTACCTTGAAACTCCGTGCCAGTTGGGGATTGAGCGGCAACAACAATATCGGTAATTACCGTTACGAGCAACTCCTCGCGCAACCCGGCGGTACCGTAACCGGCGAGAACATCCTCACTGCGATCTGGGCCCAGGGCATCACGGATGATAAACTGGGTTGGGAGTCTACTTCCCAATACAATATCGGTACAGATGTTACTTTGCTGAATGGCAGAATCGGCGCGATCTTCAACTATTATGTGGGACGTTCCTTCAACCTGCTCTATGGAAAAAGTGTCTCTGCAATCAGTGGCGCAAGAACTGTGTTGACCAACCTGAAAAACTCTGATATCCGCAACCACGGGTTCGACCTTCAGCTTGATGCGAAAGTGATCCGCAAAAAAGATTTCTCTTTCAACTTCAGCGGAAACATCACCGCCAACAGGAATGAGGTGAGAAGTCTGGACGGCGCCAGTGCCCTGTACAATGCAGGCGCTGAACGTTCTTACACCACACACGTAACAAGAGAAGGCAATGCAATCGGCATGTTTTACGGTTTCCGCGTGGCGGGAATGGTGCGCGAAAGTGATATGGCCAACATTGCAGCGGATGATGCTGTTTACAAGGCCAACAACAATGCTTTCCCCAAAGGTTATGTGCTGAAAGGTCCGGCACGTTCAAATGCTTCCAGTACACCACTTGCACCGGGAGACCTGTATTTCGTGGATACAAATGGAGACGGTGTGGTAACGGATGCTGACAAAGATGTGATCGGTTCTCCCTATCCCGACTTTACCTACGGATTTAACCTGAGTTTCAATTATAAGCATTTCGACCTGAGTGCGTCTTTTAACGGATCACATGGTAACGAGGTACTGGATGGACAGGATTATTATATCCGCAATATGGAAGGTTCAGGCAACCAGTATAAAGTGCTGGTGAACAGGTACAGGAGTGAAGCTGAACCCGGAAATGGCCATGATTACAGGGCCTCGCGTGGTGGAACACAGAGCAACAGCACCAGGTTGTCTGATTACTATTTGCAGGATGGAACATTTTTCAGGTGCACGAATATCACACTCGGGTTCAATGTGCCGATGAGCCAGGGACTGAAGAAAGCCGGACTGAGCAGTGTGCGTATTTACGGCGGTATAGATAACGCGTTCACCATCACCAATTACCTGGGCTATAATCCTGAAGTGGATTACAACAATGGCAGCAACCTTACGCCCGGTGTTGATTACGGAAAATATCCATTGGTGCGTGCTTTCAATTGTGGTATTCGTATGGCTTTTTAATCCTTATTAAATTTCAGCAAATGAAAAATAAATTCGTTCCGGTCATGGCAGTGGTGCTCCTCGCAGGAATCACTTCATGTAAGAAATCGTTCATGGAACAAAGTTCCCCCAACTCCGTAAACATTGAGCAGGGGATGAATACAGAGGCCGATATCGCCCTTGCTGTGAACGGCGCTTACGAAGCGCTCAGAAGTTCAAATTGTATTGGCGAAGAAGCCATCCTCTGGACCGATGATCGTTCGGATGACTATAATAGTACCGATAACCAATCGAACAGCGGTGATCCTTTTCAGTTCACAGCTTTCGCACTGGCGCCCATCAATCCATACCTCTACAACCATTGGGTGGCGCTGTACAATCCGATTGTAAGAGCGAATGTGGTGCTCTCTCAGATAGATAAAATTGAATTTTCGAATGAAGCAACGAAAACACAATACATCGCTGAGATGAAGTTCATCCGGGCCGTGATGTATTTTATGCTGGTCCGTGAATTCGGAGATGTGCCCGTTGTAACTGAAAGGCTTACCAATCCTGAGCAGGTGGAAGCGCTTACCTATCGCCGTAAGCGGGAAGAAGTATATGCGCAGATATTCTCCGACCTGAAAGATGTTGCTGAAAGTAACCTGCCAATTGTGCAACCCGCTGCAGGAAAGGGGCGCGCTTCACTTCAGGCTGCCAACGCCATGCTGGGAAAGGCTTATCTGACCGCGGCCGCATCAGGTGTTGACGCAGCGAACGCAACCGCAAACCTGAACAACGCGAAAAACTATCTCCTGGCCTGTTACAACCAAAGAACTTTCGCTAAGTTGTCTGATATTCCTTTCGTGGATGTTTTTGATGTTGCAAAAGAAGCCTCGAATCCCGAAATCATCTGGCAGATATCTTATAAGCAGGGCGATCCTACCTATTCTTCTACTATTGCACGCAACAATCAGGCTACAGGAGAAAGCACCAATTCGCAGGCGGTTTCCACCGGTGCAGGCCGTGCTCCAACACTTGACCTGGTAAAGGAATTTGAAACGAATGATCAAAGAAGGAGTTTTACGTTTAAATACGCTGCACATCCTTCTGTTCAGAACAATTACATCACGAAGTTCAGAGATGTAAGTTCAACTGCCGGAACACTTGGAAGGGGCGGAAATGACTGGATTTTGATGCGCTACGCGGATGTGATTCTTTGTCTCGCTGAAGTTTCCATGCTCCTCAACGATGAACCTAACGCGATCATGTACCTCGATATGGTGCGCACACGTGCCGGGCTTCCAGGTTATACCGCCATGCAGAATGACGCTACTTACAAAACCAAATTCCCGACCTTGAAACTGGCCATTCTTCATGAACGCAGGGTGGAACTCGCTTTCGAACACCACCGCTGGCACGACCTTGTCCGGTTCTTTACGCCCGAACAACTGGTGGCTTATTTTAAACAGAAGAGCCAGGCGGATTATAATAATTCTCCGCTCAGCAATATCGGAACGAAGGATTATTATTTCCCTATACCGTTAGATGAAAATAAACTTGATCCGGAGAAGATGTACCAGAATCCGGGATACGAGTAATCCACACAGGCAGGTGCATATAAAATAACCCCGGAATAAACCGGGGTTATTTATTTCATTTACGGTGTTTAAAACACCTTATTTCAGTGATTCCCACCAGGCATTTTCCCTGATACTATCACCGGGGAACAGTGGTTCTCCGATTAAAGGTGTAACAACGGGTAAACCAAGTTGTCTGCTTTTGGTGGTAACCCGCACAATCGGATCATCCCAGGCATGATTTCCAAGTTGGAACTTACTCCAGTGCACAGGAAACAGTACTTTGGCTTTCAGGTCAAGCGCGGCCTGCGCCACTTCTTCGGGCATCATGTGGATGTATTTCCAGCTTTTATCGTATTGACCGCATTCCAGCATGGCGATATCGAAGGGGCCGAATTGTTTTCCGATGGCTTGAAAATGTGAATCAAATCCGCTATCGCCGCCCATATAAATGCGTTGTGTAGGTGTTTTCAACGCGAAGGATACCCATAAAGTTCCGTTCCGTTTAAAACCCCGTCCGGAAAAATGTCTTGCAGGCAATAGGGTTACTTCGAATCCGGAATCCAGTGCAACCGTGGTGTTCCAGTCTTCCTCAATAATCATTTTCGGATCGTAACCCCAGTATTCAAGGTGCGCACCTGTTCCCAATCCTGTGATCACCTTTTTAACTTTGGTTTTGAGGGCCAGCATAGTTTTGTAGTCAAGGTGATCGTAATGATCATGGGAGATGAACAAAAAATCGATTTCTGGGATATCTTCAACGGAATAGATGTCGGCTCCTTTAAAGCTTTTTGTGGTAAAGCTAAGTGGTGATGCGTTGCCGCTGAATACAGGATCGACCAGTATTTTCTTGCCGTCTATCTGCATAAAATAGGAGGAGTGTCCAAACCAGACGATCGTATTTTGCTGTGGCGGAAGTGTATGAAGGTTTGTTTTTACAGAAGGCAGACTGTCTTTCGGCGTACCATTACTTTTTCTTTCAAAGAGAAACTCTTTTAGCACAGCGAAATAGCTGGCGCCTTCGGTAAGAGCGGGGGTATGACTAAGATTCTGAAATGCACCATCTTTATAATTGGGCGATTTTTTCATCCGCTCCAGTCTTTTGCCTTCAGGGGCTTTTCCGAAAACCGGCTGTTGCATAAATAAGTAGCCGGCAATAAAAATGCAGGCGATCAAAATAAGGATCCACAAAAACATGCGCTTGAGTATTTTAATTGTTTTTTTCATTTAATCTATACTGATCATATCCCATAAAAGGTTTACTGTTTCCTCAATCAGGGCATCCTGCTTTTTTTTAGAGAGGTGAGCATTAGTGAGGTATTTGTATAATCCGAAAAGCTGGCTCATTACAATGGTGATCATAAAATCAACATCCATGGGTTTGAGTAACTTTTCCTTAATGCCTTTTTTCAACAGATCTATAGAGGGTTTGGCCTGCGTCTCCATTTCTTCCGATGGCACCATTTTAAGAAAAGGGGAATGGTGAAACTGTTCAATGAACTGAAACTCATGGCTGTGTTGAAGCCCCCATTTTATGGATGCTGTAAATATGCCACTTAGTTTTTCTTTTAGTGGAATTTCTTTCTCCAGGAACGGAGCTGTGCATGTGCCCATCATTTGTTTGATCCGAATGTAGAGGGCCACCACGAGTTCATCTTTTGTTTTGAAGTAGTGGAAAAGCGTTCCATGCGCCACTCCTGCTTCTTTAGCTATACTGCTTGTTGGGGTGCCATGAAATCCATTCGCAACAAACAGTTTTAGTGCAGCGGAAAGGAGTTCCTGTTTTTTGTCTGGTATGTTTGATTGAGTAATCACTCGGTAAAAGTAGTTTAAATTCTCAAAACATTTTTTTATTTGGATGAACGGCATAGAATAGGATATGTGTTGGCTTCAATGGCGTGATAACTGAAACTACTTTGTGAAAGCTTTTAATGAAATAGGGCTGATGGCAATAACCGAGGTGGCAGTTTTACCTGTTGCGCGGCGTTAGTCGCGAAACGGGTAAAACGGGTAAAACGGGTAAAACGGGTAAAACGGGTAAAACGGGTA
>CAMLRX010000134.1 GCA_946482545.1 uncultured Flavihumibacter sp.
CGTGATTGCTTCGTTCCTCGTGATTGCTTCGTTCCTCGCAATTAATGCGCGCAAACTTCTTTCTCTTCCTTAAACGCCACCCGCGGCTTCAATCCCAATAGCGCGAACATGGCGTTGTCTTCCTCGAACTCGGGGTTGGGCGTGGTGAGCAATTTGTCTCCGGCAAAAATTGAGTTGGCACCGGCCATAAAACAAAGCGCCTGCTCGGCAATGCTCATCTCCGCGCGACCCGCGCTAAGCCTGACCATTGCTTTCGGCATAATGATTCTCGCGGTGGCGATCATGCGCACCATATCCCAGATGTCTACCTTTGGATTGTTCATTAAGGGGGTACCGGCAACACGTACGAGTGCATTGATGGGCACACTTTCCGGGTGTTCGGGCATATTACTCAGGGTTTGCAGCATGCCGATACGGTCGTCATGGGTTTCTCCAAGACCAATGATGCCACCGCAGCACACGGTAACGCCTGCTTTGCGGACGTTATCCAGTGTTTGGAGACGGTCGTCATAGGTGCGGGTGGTGATGATGTCGTCGTAGTGTTCGCGGGAGGTATCGAGGTTGTGGTTGTAAGCGTGCAGGCCGGCTTCTGCCAGTTTCTGGGCCTGTTCTTCGGTGAGCATACCCAGTGTGCAGCACACTTCCATGCCCATGGCGTTCACGCCTTTTACCATATCGAGTACGCGGTCGAAGTCGCGATTGTTGCGCACTTCGCGCCAGGCAGCGCCCATGCAGAAGCGGGTGGATCCGGCTTCTTTGGCTTTCTGGGCGTATTTCAGCACTTCATCTTTCTGCATCAGCGCCTGAACATTTACGCCGGTATTGTAGCGGGCGGCCTGCGGGCAATAGGCGCAGTCTTCGGTGCAGCCACCGGTTTTTATGCTCAGGAGCGTGCAAACCTGTACTTCTCCGGTATCGTTGTGTTCGCGGTGAATGGCTGCGGCTTTGAAAACAAGCTCCAGTAATGGCGTATCGTAAATTTCCTTTATCTCTTCAGCGGTCCAGTCGTTTCTGATCATAAGGGAGAAATTTTGAATTTTGAATGTTGAATGTTGGATAAAGCGCCTTGTTCAACACGAAAATTTCTTGTGTTTAGTTTTTAGTATTACTGTTCTTAAGTTGCTTTTTGAAGTTTGAGATGGTAAGTCAGGTAAAGCCATCAATACAGTATTGTCTGTACAATTAGATGGTTTTCAATAAAATACAATTCAAAATTCAAAATTCAACATCCAAAATTACAAATAACTTAGATTCGTTTTCGGTGTAAGCGTCAACAGTGTTTCGTACATGAGCCGGATGGTTTGTTCTATATCCGATTTGTGCAGCATTTCCACGGTGGTGTGCATATAGCGGAGCGGGATGGAAATGAGTACGGACGGGCAGCCATCGTTGGCATAAGCGAAAGAATCGGTATCGGTGCCGGTGCTGCGGGAAACGGTGCGGAGCTGAACGGGAATGTCTTTTTTTCCGGCTACATCCTGCACCAGGTCGAGCAATTTGTTGTGTACCGCAGGGCCATAAGCGAGGGATGGTCCTTTTCCGCAGGCCACATCGCCTTCAATGATCTTGTTCACCATTGGTGTGGATGTATCGTGCGTTACATCGGTGATGATGGCCACATTGGGTTTGATGCGGCGGGCAATCATTTCCGCGCCACGCAGGCCAATTTCTTCCTGCACTGCGTTCACCACGTATAATCCGTAAGGCAGTTTGTCTTTGTTTTCTTTCAGCATCCGCGCTACTTCAGCGATCATAAAGCCGCCAATGCGGTTGTCCATGGCGCGACCAATAAAGTAATTGTTGGCGAGTTCATCAAACCCGTCCTGGTAAGTGGCTACTGCGCCGATATGGATGCCGAGGTCTTCCACTTCTTTTTTGGACCTTGCGCCGCAATCCAGGAAAAGATTGTCTACACGAGGTTGTGGTTCTTTTGCGTCAGGGTTTCCAATGCGTGTATGAATGGCAGGCCATCCGAAAACCGCTTTTACCGGGCCTTTTTTTCCGTGCACGAATACGCGCTGGCCGGGTGCGATCTGGTGGTCAACACCGCCATTTCTTTTCAGGTACAGTAATCCTTCGGGTGAAACATAGTTTACGAACCAACTGATTTCATCGGCATGGGCCTCAATCACTACTTTAAAGGCCGCTTCCGGGTTGATAACACCAACAGCCGTGCCGTAAGGATCAGTAAATTGGGTATCGGTAAAAGGTTTGATGTATTCCAGCCACATTTTCTGCCCGCTGCTTTCAAAACCCACAGGCGAGGGATTATTGATATAGGCTTTCAGGAACTCCATAGATTTTTTCGTGAGCAATTCTTCCTGTTTTTTCTGTTTGTTTTTAGCCATGGTGTATCTGTAATTTTGCTGTTGAATGGTCAAAAGTAAGGAATATCAGGTTCCGGCGGCCACCAGGATGGCCTGGAGCAGCATCATGCCATCGATACCGCCAAGGTAGAGGAGGTCGCTCCGGTCAGATTTGCTTTTTTCAACAAGGATGAATGTGGCAATGGCAGAAAGCATCATTGCGTTAAAAATATAGATGTTTCCGTCTGCTGAAAGCTGGTAAACGCTGATGGCAACGAATAGGGCTAGCAGCAGGTAGATGATGCGGTAACTTTTTTTCAGTCCGATGGCCACCGGGATGGTGCCGATGCCCGCTTTTCCATCGAACTGTGCGTCGCGGATATCGAAAGCAAGGCAGAGTGCGCCCATAAACAGGAAACGCCGGATGAATATCAGCCAGATGCTCAGGTCCCAGCCGCTTTCCGCAACCGGTAACCAGACTGTGATGATGGTCCAGGTTAGCGTGAGCACCGTAATCTTCAGCAGGCCGAAATCTTTCAATCTTCTTTTGCCCGGAAACGGTAGGAAAGGAAATGTATACAGAACGGTAAGCGCTCCGAGTATTCCTACAATGATGAGGTGTGTGAACGAAAAACTGAGCAGCCCGGCAATCACACCGGCAAGGCCCAGTACAATGAGCGTTTTGTGTGTGTTTTTATTTCTGCACGACCATTCGGTACGCGGGTCGGAGGGAGGATGCTTTGTTTTAATGTAATAGTGAAGGTTGTATTGCAGCAGGGTAGAACCGGCAACAAATACATAGAATCCCCAGTTTTGAAGGGGAATATTCAGCAACAGATTTGTTTCAATACAAAGCGCTACTGCACAGATGGAGATAAACAAGGAACTGTACAGCAGGAAATTCGCTACAACAGTTGATTTAGTTTGAAAAGCATTCAATGCCGGAGAAATTACCGTATAAATACAACTTGCTCTGAGGTTATGGTATCACTGTAATTCTGAGCAGCATCTCTTACCCATATTTTAAAATTAACCGTATCGTTTTCGTAAGTATATGGGCTTCCAAAAGCCCGGAGATTGGCTTCGTAAATATCGGGGGCTGAATTGATCACGAATCTAGCTGATATTTCGCCCTTTGGGGTAGGGGGGAACGCCGGAATTTTATACCTTATCCGCTCAAATTGCCATGCTTCACCAGCAGCAGACTGGTTCAGAACTTCCATCAACATATAAATGGAATCGCTCACATCTCCTTCTTTATCTGTGTATTCAAGTGTGATACTAAAACGTCCTCCATTGGGGACTGTTGTGGAAGAAAGCGATTTAATGCTGATGGCTGGTTTTGTTTCAAACGTATCTTTATCGCACGAAAGCAGCAAAAGAACAGTGGAAACCAACAATATGGGAAGTCTGAATTTCATGAAATTGAATTGGTTGTAACAAATTTATGTTTTCGGTACAAAAGAACCTACAAATGGAATGTGAATTTGATGCCAAAACATGGAAGAACGATGCATCTTACTTTAATGAATGCGCCGTCCGCCTGTTTCAATACCAATATCAGCACAACAAAATATACAGGGAATATGTTGATTTGCTCCGGGTTCAGGTTGAAAATGTTGGCCATTGGCAGCAGATTCCTTTTCTCCCGATTTCTTTTTTTAAGTCCCACCAACTGCAATCAGGTAACTGGGTGCCCGAAACCTGGTTCGAAAGCAGCGGTACCACAGGAGCACAAACCAGCCGGCATTTTGTGAAGAAGATGGATACTTACCGCAGCAGTTTTATGGAGGGGTTCAGGCTTTTTTACGGAGCGCCTTCAGACTGGTGCATCATTGGTTTGTTGCCTGCATACCTGGAACGGCAGCATTCTTCCCTCGTGGTAATGACGGATGCCTTGATTAAAGCAAGCGGACACCCGAAAAGCGGTTTTTACCTTTATAACCACGAAGAACTTGCAATGGTTCTTCAGCAAAATGAACAAACCGGGCAGAAAACCTGGCTCATCGGAGTCACCTTCGCTCTGCTGGATTTCGCGGAGAAGTTTCCAATGGAACTGAAACATACGGTGGTATTGGAGACTGGGGGCATGAAAGGGAGACGACGCGAACTCACCCGCGCTGAAATACATGAAGTGCTTCGTGCCCAATGGAAGCTGGACCATGTTCATGCGGAATATGGTATGACGGAACTTTTTTCCCAGGCTTATTCCTCCGGTAACGGACTTTTTAACTGCCCGCCCTGGATGAAAGTCGTGCTCCGCGAAGAAGATGATCCGCTGGCGCTTGTACACCCTAAAGCTACCGGACCAGTTTCGGGTGCTATTAATATAATTGATCTTGCCAATGCGGATTCCTGCGCGTTCATCGCTACGGAAGATGTGGGAAGGTTGCATCCCGATGGCAGGTTCGAAGTGCTGGGCCGGATGGACAATACGGATATACGTGGCTGTAGTTTGCTGGTGCTGTAAAAATTATGCGCCTTCCAGTATCCTTACGCCCAGGTCCGTTTCCATGCTGCTGAAATTGTCTTTTTCTTCGTACAGGTGTCTGTATTCAGAAGGTGTAACGCCTTTCAGTTTCCGGAATTGCCGGTTGAAATGGGCCAGGTTATTGAAGCCGGAAGCATGACAGGCGTCGGTTACCGCGCATTCGGTTTCCAGCAAAAGTTGTCCGGCGTAACCAATGCGCACTTCATTGAGGAAGTCGATATAAGTTTTCCGGGTCCTTTTTTTGAAGTAATTGCAGAAGGCGGGAACGGTCATGCCAGAGATGGCGGCCACGTCTGAAAGCTGAACTTTTTCCCGGAATGAAGCCATCGTAAACCTGTACACTTTATCGATCCGTTCCTGGTCGCGCCAGTTGTAATATTCAGGTTGCACGCCGGCTGACAGATGTGTATGCTGGTGGGTGCTTCCAATAGCATGAAGGCATTCCAGGAGCGAAAGCAGTCTGTTGCCTGTACCTGCACTCAGCGAAAGAATAAGCTTGACAATGCGTTGGGTGGTGTTGCCATCTACTTTCAGTCCGCTTTTGCCCATAGTGAACAGGTCGCGCAGCATACGGTTCTCCGGGAGTTGCACAAAGGCTTCGCCCCATACATCCTCCCTGAAATGGATCACCGCCGCGCTGATGATGGCCGAAGGATCTGATTTGTCGAACTGGTGCGGCAGCTTTCCGCCAATGTAAAATAAATCCCCTTTTTTAAAAGGACCTATATAGTTTCCTGCCCTGCAAATCCCTTCTCCTTCAATAAAATAAATAAGTTCGGTTTCCTCGTGCTGGTGCCAGGGTACCTCAAAGCTGGGCGTGGTATGCACGCGGGCGGCAAAAGATTCTCCTTCCTTTAGGGGCAATCGTTCGATAAATGGCTTCATGATCGGAAAATATTAATACGATATTAAGGGATTTATGGCTGAATTCAAAGCATAATATTAAAATAGTATTGCTATTTATTAATACAGGCGTTGAAGATTGTTGCGGTTACCTGTAAGTTTGCTTTTCAAATAAGCATTGTTTGCCCATGTTGTTATTAGGAATAGATATTGGCACCTCTTCAGTAAAAGTTTCCGTGCTGGATGGGGAAACCGGGAAGGTAAAGGCTGCCGCCACCTGGCCCGAAACAGAAGCGCCTGTAAAAGCATTGAAGCCCGGCTGGGCCGAGCAGTCGCCCAACGACTGGTGGGATCACTTTAAAAAAGCGCTGGAAAAAATCTCCGCCATTGTTCACCTGGAAGAAATAGGAGCGGTGGGCATTGCCTACCAGATGCACGGCCTCGTGCTTACCGACTCAGATGGGAATGTGTTGCGCGACTCCATCATCTGGTGCGACAGCCGCGCGGTACCTTATGGCGACGCGGCTGCGGCCAAACTCGGTGAAACGTATTGCAGGAAACATTTGCTGAACGATCCGGGAAACTTCACGGCGGCCAAACTCGCCTGGGTGAAGGAACATGAACCGGATTTGTACAAACGCATCCATAAAATGATGTTGCCTGGTGACTATTTCGGATTGCGTTTAACCGGAAGCGTTACCACGAGCGCGTCTGCATTATCCGAAGGCATATTCTGGGACTTTATAAAGAATGATGTTTCCACAGAAGTATTGGAGGCCTTCGGTTTCGATAAAAAGATCATTCCCGAAATACGCCCGGTAATGAGTGAACACGGTCAGGTAACCGCAGCCGCGGCGGCTGAACTTGGTTTACGGGCAGGGATTCCCGTTACTTACAAAGCAGGCGATCAGCCCAACAACGCACTCTCGTTGAATGTGATGGAACCCGGGGAAGTGGCCGCCACAGCAGGCACCTCCGGTGTGATCTATGCCGTAACCGATGAACTCCTCGCCGACAAAAGATCGCGCGTAAACAGTTTTGCGCATGTGAGTTACAGTGAGCACGAAAAAAGGATCGGCGTATTGTTGTGCATCAACGGTACAGGTAGTATGAACAGTTGGCTCAAACGCTCCATGGGCAATTCCCTTTCTTATATAGATATCAATGAACTCGCGGCCACTGCTCCTGAAGGTGCTGACGGACTTCTGGTACTGCCTTTCGGCAACGGCGCTGAAAGGATATTTGAAAATAAAGTGACCGGCGCACGCTTCGTAGACCTCGACCTGAACAGGCATACGCAGGCACATTGCTTCCGTGCCGCCCAGGAAGGCATTGCTTTCGCTTTCCGCTATGGGCTGGATATTTTAAGGGAGAACGGGTTCGCGCCTTCGGTGATCCGTGCCGGATACGCCAATATGTTCCTGAGTCCTTTGTTCACACAGACTTTCGTAAACATTACTGGCGTTGCGGTAGAACTGCATTCTTCGGATGGAAGCGTTGGTGCTGCTATCGGTGCAGGATTGGGCGTGGGCTATTACAAATCGGCAGGAGAAGCATTCGGCAATAAAAAGGCGCTGAAACTGATCACGCCCAAACGGGACTCCCTGCTGGAAACCACGTATGTAAGGTGGAAAAATGAATTGAATCAATCCCTGCAAGCATAATCTTTCTTCAAAAATCATAAAAATCAACTCAAAATGAATATAGTTCTTGGCGACAAAGCGTATTTCTCCGGCATCGGAGCCATAGGTTATGAAGGACCTGAATCAGACAACCCGCTGGCATTCCGCTGGTACGACGCTAAACGCGTAGTGGCGGGAAAAACAATGGAAGAACACCTGCGCTTCGCCTGCGCTTACTGGCATTCTTTCTGCGGCAATGGCGCCGATCCCTTCGGTGAACCTACCCATGTTTTTGCCTGGGACCAGCACAGCGATGCGGTGACCCGTGCTAAAATGAAGATGGACGCGGCTTTCGAGTTTATGACTAAAATGGGATTGCCCTTCTATTGCTTCCACGATGTGGATGTGGTGGACTATACCAATGATGTAAACGAGAACGATAAACGTCTTGCAGCGTTAACAGAATATGCAAAGCAGAAACAGGCTGCCAGTGGTATCCAGTTGCTTTGGGGAACCGCCAACCTATTCAGTCATAAACGTTATATGAATGGGGCCTCCACCAATCCTGATTTCCATGTACTGGCACATGCCGGCGCACAGGTAAAAGCAGCGATGGACGCCACGATTGCACTGGGCGGACAGAACTATGTTTTCTGGGGCGGAAGAGAAGGGTATATGTCGTTACTGAATACAGACATGAAGCGCGAACAGGAGCACCTGGCCATGTTCCTTACCAAAGCCCGTGATTATGCGCGCAGCCAGGGCTTCAAAGGTACTTTCTTCATCGAGCCAAAGCCCTGTGAGCCTACCAAGCACCAATACGATTACGATTCCGCCACAGTAATCAGTTTCCTGCGTCAGTACAACCTGATGGACGATTTTAAACTGAACCTGGAAGTGAACCACGCCACACTGGCCGGCCATACTTTCCAGCACGAACTGCAAGTGGCCGTAGACGCAGGTTTGCTCGGTTCCATCGACGCCAACCGCGGCGATTACCAGAACGGATGGGATACCGACCAGTTCCCCAATAACCTCAATGAACTCGCGGAAAGCATGTTGATCATCCTCGAAGGTGGTGGCTTTAAAGGAGGTGGCATCAATTTCGACGCGAAAATCAGAAGAAACTCTACCGATCCCCAGGACCTGTTCTATGCCCATATCGGCGGTATGGACGCGTTCGCCCGCGCATTAGTGATCGCGGATAATATTCTTCAGAAATCTGATTATAAGAAAATCCGGGAAGAAAGATATGCTTCTTTCGATGCGGGAGAAGGAAAACGTTTCGAGAACGGAGAACTTTCACTGGCTGATCTGCGGGCGTTCGCGGTAGCGAATGGAGAACCTGCGGTGAAGAGTGGGAAGCAGGAGTTGCTGGAGAATATTGTGAACAGGTATATTTAGTGATTTTTCACGCGAAGACGCAATGTAGCAAGGACGCGAGGAGCGGTTTGGGTGCTGCGGGTTGAGGATTTTCCCGCTGCTGCGAGAATGATTGTTATGGAGCGGACGATTTGAGTGGTGAATAGCGTGGACTACTGAATAAACACTATTGAAAATAACAAAACGGGCTGTGTTGTAAAATCACACAGCCCGTTTTTAGTATCATATTGCTTACACCTGCGGGTACTTCCAGCCATTCTCATACTTCGGTTTCAGTAACTTTCTCGCTTTTTTGCTGGTTACAGATTGCCGCTCTTTATCCCAGAATACTTTCTCTTTTGAACGGAGCGATATGTTCCCGAGATGGCAGTGCGCCGCTACCCTGGCGCCCGCTTCGATAGGGCAATTAAGCAGGGATTTGTTTTTTGCACGAACTGCTTTGATGAAATTGATGGTGTGCATATCCAGGCCGTCGTCTGATTTTTTGGTCCAGGGAACAGGGGTAATGTCTTTCTTATCTTTTTCGGGGATCACTTCCCAGCCGCTTCGATTAACGATAAGCGTTGCATTGGAGCCGATAAAGGCGATGCCGTGGTTGTAGCCGAAGGATTGTCCTTTGCCCATAGAATGTTCCCAGGTAAGCTGAAAGCTGCCGTAATCATACAGCGCGGTTTGGAGGTCCGGGGTTTCTTTCGCATCGGTGGGGAACATGTATTTGGCTCCGGAACTTGCCACGGATACGGGATCTCCGGCTTTCATACCCCAGAGCGCGATATCAAAAAGGTGTACGCCCCAGTCGGTCATCAGTCCGCCGGCATAATCCCAGAACCACCGGAACTGGTAATGGAAACGGTTTTCATTGAAGGGGCGTTTTGGTGCGGGTCCCAGCCACATGTTGTAGTCCACGCCTTCGGGAACCGGGCCATCGGGAACTGGTGTAAGCGGTTCGCCGCCGCCACGGAAGAACCAGGTTTTAACCGAATAGATGTTTCCGAGTTTTCCTGAATGTACATAGGCGATGGCATCCTGGAAATGTTTTTGGCTGCGTTGCCATTGGTTCACCTGCACAATGCGGTCGTATTTTTGTGCGGCTTCCACCATGGTGATCGTCTCCGCTACAGAGTTGGCGGCAGGTTTCTCCACGTAAATTTCCTTCCCGGCCTTGCAGGCATCCACCATCATCAGGCAATGCCAGTGGTCTGGGGTGGCAATGATTACGACCTGCACTTCAGGCGAGGCGAGCACTTCACGGTAATCTTTATAAGTTTTCGGGACGATGTTCTTCTTTTTCAATTCATCCATCCGCTGGGTTAATACATTGTCATCCACATCACACAACGCCACACAACGGGTGCCGTTTACTTTGAGCATGCTCATCAGGTTGCTCCAGCCCATGCCTTTACAACCGATCAGTGCGATGCCTACAGGTGTTTCCTGAAAAGGCGCCGCCTGTACAATCGAGGGGAATGTTCCGGCAATGCCCATGCCGGCTCCGGTTAAAATGCTGTTTTTGAGGAAATTACGTCTTTGCATACTGGCAAGGTTTTGTTTTGAAGGGAAAACGTGAATATAACTAAAAAAATTATTTCCGGTCGGGAGTAGGGGTAGGCGGTTACTGAATTGTAATCATCTAAAGTAGCTTTGAGCGCGGTTAAAACATATCACCGGATTTATCACATAAAAGGCATGGAATTAACGGACCAGGTTTTGGTGCCCTTGTTGCTGAACCGCAACGAAGGCGCTTTTGAAACGGTTTTTAAAAGATATTTTAAAGACCTGCATGCCTATGCCTGCAGCATTCTCAAAGCGGAAGTATATGCGGAAGAGATGGTGCAGCAGGTGTTTTTCAAGCTCTGGGACCGCAACCAACAGTTGCAGGTGCATGGTTCCCTGGCCGCTTATCTTTACCGTTCGGTGCACAACGAATGCCTTAACCATTTAAAGCACCTGAAAGTACGTCATGTACACCAGGCTTATGCCACGCACCATGCGGTTCACCACGTGGAAGACACCGACCCGGTGCGTTTGGAAGAACTGGAGAAAAGGATCGACACCGCTATGAACCGTCTGCCCGAGCAATGCCGTACTATTTTTCAACTCAGCCGCTTCGAAGAACTCCGGTACCGGGAAATAGCCGATAAACTCGGGATTTCCGTGAAAACCGTAGAAAACCAGATGGGCAAAGCATTGCGGATCATGCGGGAAGAACTCGCCGAATACCTGCCCTCCCTTATTATTTTGTACCTGTTGAACGCCTAAACCCCGGAAAGTGAAAGAACTGAACAACGATATTATTCATGATCTCCTGGTGAAGACCTTACTGGGCGAGGCTTCTCCGGAAGAAGTGCAGGCGGTGGAACGCTGGAAAGCGGCATCGCCCGATAACCGGAAGCTGGCCGAAGACATCGCCACCGTGTGGCGCAAGAGCCGTGAAATTGCGGCAACGTCCCAAATAGATGAACAGCAGGCCTGGAACCGCTTCCGTGCCAAACTGCACGACCCCGCGCGGTTGCAGGAAGCGCCCGTGGTGCCCATGAAGAAAAAATGGAAATGGCAAGTAGCAGCATGGATTCTATTGGTAGGCATCGCGGCAACTATCATGTACCAGTTCGGCTTCTCCCGGCAGGAAACATTCTCGAGCACCGATCGTTCGCTGGCCGTTCAACTTCCGGATGCCTCTTCCGTTTCGCTCAATAAAAACAGTTCCGTTACGTATGCGGCCGCCCCGCTTTCGGGAGAAAGAAAAGTGAAACTCAAAGGTGAAGCCTTCTTTGAAGTAAAAAAGACTGGAAAACCGTTCCGGGTGTACGTGAACAATACAGTGGTAACGGTGCTGGGTACTTCATTTTACATCGACGGCAGAAGCGAACAAACAGCAGTACAGGTGAAGACCGGCCTCGTGCAGGTGGTGCACAATCGGGATACGGTGCTGTTGCACCCCGGTGAAAAAATTTCATTGCGCAACGAAGCCGATACATTGGTGAAAGAAGTGGCCCACGGCAGGCTATTCGAAGTATTCGTTTCAGGAGAAATTGTATGCGACAATACCCTGCTTTCCGACCTGGTGGAACTGTTGCGCCAGGAATACGGGGCCATCATTGTGCTGGGGGATAGTACAGTAGGAAACATGACCATCACCACTACATTTAAAGACATGTCGCTCGATGAAATACTCAATGTGGTGCAACAGACATTGGGTGTGAAAGTAGACCGCAAAGACAAAAAATACCTCATTCGTTCATGAAAAAGTTTATACGTTTTCAAGCTGTGCTGTTGTTATTCTTCATGACTTCAGCCCAATATATTTTTGCGCAGCAGAACCTTCAGAAACAGGTTTCGCTTGATGTAAAGCAACAACGCATCGACCAGGTGCTCGAACTCCTGAGCAACAAAGGAGATTTTTATTTCTCCTACAACAGCCGTCTTTTCAAAAGAGACAGCGTGGTCAGTATCTCCGTGCAGCAGAAATCCGTGAAGTACATCCTGGACCTGTTGTTCAATGAAAAACTCCAGTACATAGAAAGCGGCAGGTACATCATACTGCGGCCCCGCCCGGTAACACTTCAGTTGCAAACAGAACAGGGGGTGGACGAAAAGTTCGTGCAGGTGAAAGGTTGGGTACTGGACGATCTTACGGGAGAAAGAGTGGGTTACGCCAGTGTTTACGACCGGAAGTTTCTCGCTTCCGCACTCACCAACGATGCCGGTTATTTCGCCCTGCGTTTCCGGAACAGGAAGGGCGGCGCCCAATTGTATGTGAGCAAAGAATCGTATAAAGATACAAGCCTCTACATTTCCCTGGAACGCGATCATAAACTGACCATTCCACTTGTCCCTGTTCTGCCTGAAGGCCAGATCATTACCGTTTCCCCGATGGACTATCTTCATCCCGATACGGTTATTGTGAAGGTGGAAATCGATACGAATGTGTTGAAATATATGCCGCTCCTCAATGTGAAGAAAGTGGAAGACAACCCCATCGCATCGTTCCTGCTCTCCGCCCGGCAGAAATGGCAGAGCATGAACCTCAAGAACTTTTTCGCAGAAAGACCATTCCAGCTTTCACTTATTCCCGGCCTGAGTACGCAGGGGAAAATGAGCGGACAGGTCGTCAATAATTTTTCATTCAATGTGCTTGGTGGTTACACTGGTGGTGTGAACGGTGCGGAAATCGCCGGTCTTTTTAACATCAACAAAAAAAGAGTACAGTATGCACAGGTAGGCGGACTGTTCAATTTTACAGGAGAAAGCGTACTCGGTTTCCAGGTAGGTGGTGTACACAATATGGTGCTTGATTCCGCCACCGGTTTCCAGGTAGGCGGCGTATGGAACCATGTCGGGCGCGCCATGAGTGGCATGCAGGTGGGTGGCGTGGGCAACTTTGTAGGCAGGGATGCGAAAGGCTTCCAGGTGGGCGGCGTCATCAATTTAACAGCAGGAAATATGAAAGGCGCACAGGCTGCGGGCGTATTTAATATTGCAGGCAAGGGCCTCGATGGCGTTCAGTTCTCCGGTGTCATCAATGTTGCGGGAAAAGGCGTGAATGGCGTTCAGGCCGCGGGGGTAATGAACATCTCCACGAAAACAATCCGGGGAACCCAGGTGTCAGGTGTCATCAACTACGCCAAAAAAGTTTACGGCACTCAGATAGGACTGATCAATATATCCGACAGTTCAAACGCGGTGAATTTCGGGTTGCTGAACATCGTGTTCAAAGGGTATCACAAACTAAGCATCGCCACCAACGAAGTACAGCCGCTGAACATATCCATCAAAACCGGACATCCCCGCTTTTACAATATACTCACCGTTGGTGGTGACCCGAAACTGAATGATCGTTTCTTCTCTTTCGGTTATGGTTTGGGCAGTGAACTCCGTATCGCCAAATGGCTCACTTTCAACCCATCCATTACTTCGGAATACATCTACCAGGGTTCCTGGGACTATTTCAATTCGCTGAATAAGTTCCATGCCGATGTGCATTTCCGCATCACAAAGTGGTTCTCTGTATTCGGAGGTACCTCCGCCTCAGGATACTACACCAAGCAAACCACCCCTGGGAAAGGGTATCGCTTACTGGAATACCAGCATTTCAACAACAAATATATTATCTCCAATGATGTTAATGGCTGGATCGGCTGGAACGTAGG
>CAMLRX010000135.1 GCA_946482545.1 uncultured Flavihumibacter sp.
CAGGTGAAGAAAGCCATGATCGGCTCTTCTGAAAAAGTGATCTCTCTTTCCATCTCTGAAAAACTAAATACTTACCAACGGCTGAAAGTAACCGACATCGACCAGATCGATGTACTCGTAACGGAGCTCACGCCTGAAGATGCTTTGCTGGAACCTTACCGCAACCTGGGTTTAACCGTGTTGTGATCCATCCAGTTTTTTAAGCAGTGAAAGCATGGTGTCGTAAACCTTCCGCAGTTCTTCCTTCGTGATACAATATGGTGGCATAATGTACAACGTGTTGCCTAACGGCCTCAGGTAAACGCCGAGTAACATTGCTTCTTCTGTAATGTACTGGCCAATGGGGTTCAGGTAACCATCGGGCGCGGAAGAGATGAGTTCAAAAGCGAGAATCGTTCCGCAGATTCTTGGAGAACGGATCACTCCTTTCTGTTCAAACATTTCCAGTTCAGGGATGAACTGTTGGTTCGCTAAGACAATATTCTCTACGGCGGCTAAGGTGTTTTCTTTTTCAAACAGGTCCAGACTCGCCAATGCAGCGGTGCACGCAAGTGGGTTGGCCGTAAAAGAATGCCCGTGGAAGAAAGTGCGCAAAGCATCGTCGTGTACAAAAGCGCTGTACACTTTTTCCGAGCAAACAGTGGCACCCAGGGCCATGGTGCCGCCGGTAAGTCCTTTTGAAAGACAGATGATATCGGGTTTTTCAGCGGCCTGCTCACTGGCGAATAAAGTACCCGTTCTCCCGAAACCCGTCATTACTTCATCGGCGATACAAATGATCTCCTTTTCATGTGCGAGAGAGAGTAGTTGGTTCAGCAGGTCTGCTTCATACATCATAATTCCGCCTGCGCCCTGTACCAGCGGTTCATAAATGAAAGCGGCTATTGCATCTCCCTCATTTTCGAGGAACGCGTGTAACTCGCCGATATTTTCCTGCGTGGGCGTATCTATAAAATCCACTTCCAGCAGCAGGTGGTGAAAAGCCATCGTAAACACACTTCTTTCACTCACGCTCATAGCACCGAATGTATCGCCATGATAACTATTCCGGAAGGCAAGAATTCTGGTTCGGGCCGGTGCGCCATGTTCCCGTGACTTATTCCACCAATACTGAACGGCCATTTTCAATGCCACTTCCGTAGCGGTGGAGCCGTTATCCGAGTAGAATACCTTGCTGAAATTACCCGGAAGCAAAGGAATAAGCCTTGCGGCCAACTCAACAGCCGGACGATGCGTGAACCCGGCGAAAATCACCTGCTCCAGCGTAAGTGCCTGGTTATAAATTCTTTCAGCAATATATGGGTGAGCGTGCCCATGGACGGTAACCCACCAACTGCTGATGGCATCTACGAAAGGATTGCCCTGTTCATCGAACAGCAGACTGCCTTTTCCACGGGAAACAGGCACAATGGGCGCTTTGTTCTTTTGCCGGGAAAAGGGGTGCCATACAAACCGGGCATCAGCTTCCAGAAGGTGTTCCATCCGGCAAAAATAGGGGAATGCAACAAAAACGGACTAGTGCTGCAACGGTTTGGATACCTTTGCGGTCAATAGCGGCAGAAATAATGAACGAGCACGCCAAAATGGTTAAAGAATGCCTGCAGGGAAACCCGGCGGCGCAGCGGCAGTTGTATGAAACTTTTGCCGGACCCATGCTGGGCGTGTGTTACCGTTATACCAAGTCAATGACCGACGCGGAAGACATATTGCAGGAAGGATTTGTGAAAGTGTACCGCCACCTGGAGCAATACAAATCGGAAGGCGAACTCGGCGCCTGGATCCGCCGCATTATGGTGAATACCGCCCTCAATTACCTGAAAAAAAGCAAGAAATACCAATACGATCTTTCCTACGAGGAATTGAACCTGCACCCCGTTTCGTACGACCATCCCACCGTTAAACTTCATGCGAAGGAACTGGCGGAACTGGTACGGCAACTGCCTACGGGGTACCAAACAGTGTTCAACCTCCACGCCGTGGAAGGATTTACGCATGTAGAGATCGGCGCAATGCTGGGCATCAGTGAAACAACTTCACGTTCACAATACTCCAGGGCACGCGCGTTGCTCATTACATGGCTGGAAAAATATTCAATGGAATCTAAACCCCGCTCGTATGCAGGAAAATGAATTTGAGCAACAGGTGCGGCATCAGCTCGAGCAGCTTCAGTTCAAACCTTCCGATGAAGTTTGGCTGAAAGTGGAACAGGAAATCCGTTCCCGGAAGAGAAGAAGGATCATGTTCTGGATACCCGCTGCCGCAGCCATGCTGGCGCTGAGTTTCGGCGCCTGGTGGTTCATTGGTAAAGAAGATGGCGCCGGACAGCAAGCCGGTATCGCTGAAACCCGGGGAGAACAGCGTATTCAGCCAAAAACTGGTGTGGAGAATGGCAATGCTGTGAAGGTAACTGATGAAGCATCCGCTGCAACAAATGATCTGGCTGTTGTTCCGGAGGAGAAAAATGCTGCTACATCTGAAGGTGTTAGTGCCGAGGATAAGCGCATTTCAGGAGGAACGGATGTTCCTTCAGCCGGAAAAAAGAAACTGCGGCTTTATCCCGAAAATTCAACCGGTAACACGCCGGCAGCCGGGAAAAAAGATGCGGAGAAAAAGGCATCTTCCATGAAGGAACTACTGGAAAATAAAATGCCTAATGGCGCGATTGTTTACAATAGACCTGCTGATGGGAGCGCCGTAAAACAGGATCAGGCTATATCCGGGGTGGATGGAGCCAAAATTACTTCATTGCAAAATTTAAAAATAGATGCAGATGAGTTGATCGTTACACCAAAAATAATTTTACCCCCATTGATTACAGACAAAGAAGAAGTTACGCCGCTACCTGACTTCACAAATATGCTCCTAGGGGAACTGGCTTCTTATTCTACGCCCTACCCAAGACAAACAAAGTGGACCTACGGCATTACCGCCTCCGGCGGCGCTTCCTGGCCCGTGTATAACGGCGCATCCGCAGAAAAAAACTTAGTTGCTGACAATACATTCGCCGGAAGCGTAGGACTGGCACCCATTATGCGGCCCACGCTGGTTGCCCCTATGGCGCCAGTTGGCGTACGTCCCGCCGCTGAGCCCGGTGCCGCGTTCAGCTTTACCGCGGGCATATACGGGGGGCGTGAATGGAAGGGCAAATTCGGCGTAAAAGTGGGTACACAATACACACAACTGAATACTGAATACAAAGTGGGCGACTATGTAAGTTATGCCGGACAGGTGAACCTTGCAGGCGTTAATGCTCCCCTGAGAAGCTACTACCAGAACGGTACCGCATATAATTATACCAGCAATTACCATTTCCTGGAGTTCCCGGTAGAAGGTTCTTACACCATCAATTCCAGGTCTCGTATGCCCGTATCCGTTACAGCCGGTGGAACAGTGAGTTACCTGATGAAAACGGACGGACTCCACTATGATAAATTGAACGGCATTTACTACGAAGACATTAATCTCTATAACCGCACACAGGTTTCCCTACAAACAGGGGTTTCCGTTAAACTATTGGAACGCGGTAAGCAGAGCCTCAGCGCCGGGCCAGTATTCAGGTATAGCCTTACGCCGAACCGTGACAAAGAAATGTTCCAGCAGGAGCATTTAACCTACCTCGGTTTGCGTGTTGCCTTCGGTTTGCGTTGAGGAAGCGGTGATGAACCGAAGGTTCCGTTGTATACCCGCATGCTTACTTCTTTTTAAGGGGGAGTGCCTGAATATCTTTTTGAATGCGTCTTCTGTAAGGTCAAGCCAAGCCTCCGTGGAGAACCTAGCGATCTCCGGGATAGGTTCGAACGCAGGCTCGTGGTGTGGGGAGGAAAACCGGTTCCACGGACATACTTCCTGGCAGGTATCACAACCGAACATCCAGTTGTCGAAGTTGCCCGCGTTGCCGGCGATAAGTTGGTCCTTCAATTCTATCGTGTAATAGGAAATGCATTTGCTGCCATCTACGGTTTTGTCGGGGAGAATGGCTTCGGTAGGACATTCATCAATGCACCTGGTGCAGGTACCGCAATAATCCTTCGCATAAGGATCATCGTAATCAAGTTCAAGGTCCGTAATCAGTGTGGCGATAAAAAAGTAGGACCCGCTTTGTTTGCTGATGATGTTGCCGTTCTTTCCGATCCAGCCCAGTCCGGAACGCAGTGCCCAGCTTCTTTCCAGTACCGGCGCTGAATCCACGAATCCTCTTCCCTGTACTTCACCGATATTATTCCGCATAAGGCTTAACAACTTGTTGAGTTGCGCCCTGATCACTTCGTGGTAATCGGTGCCATACGCGTAGCGGGAAATTTTCGGCCCGTCGGTTTCCTGTGTTTTTTCAGGATAATAATTTTTCAGAAGGGTGACCACAGACTTTGCGCCCGGAACAAGTTTCCGCGGATCGACCCGTAAATCGAAATGGTTCTCCATGTACTGCATTGTACCATGGAAGCCTTTGTGGAGCCACTGTTCAAGTCTTCGCGCATCTTCATCCAGCATGGTAGCGCGTGCGATCCCGCAATAACTGAAACCCAGTTCCCTGGCATATTGTTTTACCAATGTGGTATTGTGGCCGGTATTTGATTCAACGGGCATATTGTTAAAGACTGCTTTCCACCGCGGCACGCAGTTGTTCGAAGAAATCACGTTTCTGTTCCATCAGTCCGCCGCCTTTTGCAATGAGTATACACGCGTATTTTTTTTCGCGGTTCATCCAGGGCCAGGTACCGGTAAAAGAAGGACAACTTACGATGGTACCGTTGCCTGCGTTGTCGCGTTCATGAACAAAACCTCCATATCCATAAGCGAAGTCGCGCATGGCTGCTGGAATGTAAACAATCTTCGCATCACCGAGTTGTGATTTCAGCATCTCGTCAACAGATTCCTTGCTGAGTACTTGTTTGTCTTCGAACTTGCCTTCGTTCATCAGCATGGAAAGAAAATTGATGTAATCCTGTGGGGAAGACTTTGCTCCCTCTGCCGGATCAATGGCACCGCCGGTATCATTATTGAAATTGGTCCCCCGCATTTTTAGCGGACGGGTAATCTTTTCCTGTACCAGGCGATCAAAACCTTTTTTGGAGACTACTTCGGCTATCCTTGCGGCGATGCTGATCCCGATATCGCCGTAATGAAAGGCTTCACCGGGTTTCTGTAAAATTTCCCGTGCCGCGAAAGCATTTACGGCAGCTTCCAGGTTTTCGAACTTTTTCTTTTTCAGCAATCCAAGTCCTAAAGTGCCTTCTGTGCCTGTTGTGTTGTTCAGGCAATGGCGCACCGTGATATAGTTTTTCAGGTATTTACTGAATATAGGAAGGTACTGTACAATGGGCGCATCAAGTTCAATCTTACCTTCTTCTACCAGTTTCATAATTACCGCGGCGCTGATCCATCTTCCCGCACCATCAATAGGAACTTGTGTTTTGGCCGTGTATTCACCGATCGCTTTCTGGTGCACCACCTTCCCATCTTTCCATACCATCAGCACGGCATTATTGCCCAGGGCTTTCTTGTTTTTCTCCAGCAGGGCATCCGCTTCATCGAAACCGGATTGTGCTTCCGCAAACTGAAATAATAGCATGAAAACCGCTGTGGTACTGAATAAACGGCAGATGGAACGAAAGATTGCTGACATAAATTCGCCTGTTTTGCTTTGGATTGGAAATTGCAAATGAAGTTAAAGTTATAAAATGGTTTGAGCCATTGGAAAAACAACTTAACAAAAAAATATGAACCTCAACAATTTTACCATCAAGGCACAGGAAATACTCCAGAAAGCGCAGCAACTCGCGTTCGGGTACGGCAATGTGAACATTGAAACCGACCACTTGTTGCTGGCTTTGCTGAAAGAAGAGGATTCGCCTGTTGAATACTTATTGAAGAAGAACAACGTGAACACCACGTTTGTTGCTGCTAAACTGGAAGAAGCCGTTAACAAATTACCGAAAGCATCCGGAACAGATCCCGCGCAAAATATTAGTCGGGATGCGAACAATGTGTTGCTGCGCGCAGGTACCGTGCTGAAAACTTTTGGCGATGAGTTTGTGAGTCCGGAGCATATCCTGCTCGCGTTGGTGCAAGGCAGCGACAATACTTCCAAATTGCTGAAAGATGCTGGCCTTACTGAAAAAGGACTTGTTGCCGCTATCAAGGACCTCAAAAAAGGAGATACGGTACAGTCGGCCACCCAAACCACCCAATTTAACGCCCTGAACAAATACGCGCGCAACCTCAACGAGATGGCGCGCCAGGGCAAACTGGACCCCGTGATCGGGAGGGATGAAGAGATCCGCAGAACATTACACATCCTTTCCCGCAGGTCAAAGAACAACCCGATACTGGTAGGTGAACCCGGTGTAGGTAAAACCGCCATCGCGGAAGGACTCGCCATGCGTATCGTGAATGGTGATGTGCCGGAGAACCTGAAATCTAAAATAATCTTCGCGCTGGATATGGGGCAACTCATTGCGGGCGCTAAATATAAAGGTGAGTTTGAAGAGCGGTTGAAAGGAGTGGTGAAGGAAGTGAGTACCAGTGAAGGAGAGATCATTCTTTTCATAGATGAAATTCATACCCTGGTAGGTGCAGGTGGAGGAGATGGCGCCATGGACGCTGCCAATATCCTGAAACCCGCGCTTGCCCGGGGTGAATTGAGGGCGATAGGCGCCACCACGCTCAATGAATACCAGAAATATTTTGAGAAAGATAAAGCACTGGAACGCCGTTTCCAGAAAGTGATGATTGAAGAACCAGGTGTGGAAGATGCCATCTCTATTCTGCGTGGCATCAAGGATAAATATGAAACCCACCACCATGTGCGCATCAAAGACGAAGCCATCATCGCCGCGGTGGAACTTTCACACCGTTACATCACCGATCGTTTTCTACCCGACAAGGCGATCGATCTGATTGATGAAAGCGCTGCGAAACTTCGCCTCGAAATGAATTCAATGCCGGAAGAACTGGATAAACTGGAAAGGCAGATTCGGCAACTCGAAATTGAAAGAGAAGCCATCAAGCGGGAAAATGATGAAGATAAACTGAAGGAACTGGCTGTAGAGATAGGCAACCTTTCTGTTGAACGGGATACCCTGAAGGCCAAATGGCAGCAGGAAAAAGAACTGGTGGAGAAAGTACAGAATGGAAAAGCAGAGATTGAGCAACTGAAAATGGCGGCAGAAAAAGCGGAACGGGAAGGCGATTATGGAAAAGTGGCGGAGATACGTTACGGAAAAATCAAAGAGAAGGAGCAAGATATTGAGGAAACCGCGAAAGAGCTCTCAGCGATCAGCGAAAATTCCCGTCTGATGAAAGAAGAAGTGGATGCGGAAGACATTGCTGAAAATGTGGCGAAAGCGACCGGAATTCCCGTTTCCAAAATGATGCAGAGCGAGCGTGAGAAACTGTTGCACCTGGAAGAAGAACTGCACAAAAGGGTAGTGGGCCAGGAAGAAGCCATCACTGCGGTAGCGGATGCCATCAGGAGAAGTCGTGCGGGATTACAGGATCCCCGCAAGCCGATTGGTTCATTCATTTTCCTCGGTACAACTGGTGTAGGTAAAACCGAACTGGCCAAGGCCCTGGCGGAATACCTCTTCGACGATGAGCAGATGATGACCCGTATCGACATGAGTGAATACCAGGAAAAACATACCGTAAGCCGTCTCGTTGGTGCACCTCCTGGATATGTTGGATACGATGAAGGTGGTCAGTTAACTGAGGCTGTTCGCAGAAAACCCTATAGTGTGGTGCTGCTGGATGAAATCGAAAAAGCACACCCTGATGTTTGGAACGTATTGCTCCAGGTGCTGGATGATGGTCGCTTAACAGACAATAAAGGACGGGTGGTGAATTTCAGGAACACGATCATCATCATGACCACAAACATGGGCAGTCACCTCATCCAGGAAGCGTTTGAACACATTACGGAAGAGAACCATGAAGAAGTGGTGGATAAAACGAAGAACGACGTGATGGTCCTGCTGAAGCAGACTGTTCGTCCGGAGTTCCTCAACCGTGTGGACGAGATCATTATGTTCCAACCACTGCTGAAGAAGCAGATCCGCGGCGTGATACGCATCCAGCTCAACCAGTTGCAGGACCTCGTAGCGCAGAGCGGCATCCATCTTTCATTCAGTGATTACCTGGTGGATTTTCTATCCGAAAACGGGTTCGATCCGCAGTACGGCGCGCGTCCTTTGAAGCGGCTGATTCAGAAGGAGATTGTGAACTCGCTGAGTAAGAAAATCCTCGCGGGTGAAGTGGACAAAACGAAGCCTGTGCTGGTGGATGTGTTTGATAATGTAGTGGTGTTCAGGAATGAGTAGGTATGCAAGGCTGATATCAACAATGAGGGTAGTCGAAAGACTACCTTTTTTTTCGCTAAAACGTGGTCTGCTGTATGCTGGGTTCCGCTGGTGAAGTGTTTTTCTTTGAGATGTGGGAGTTAAAACACTGTTTTCGTAATGCTTTTCTATGAAAGTCAGGATTGGTGTGGTTTCGATGCAGTTTGTTGGGAGGAGAAGGTGGTTAGGGGATGGATACCCGGTGCCACCGACGTTGTTTTCCGGGCAGGAATACCGTTGTTTACACGTTCAGTTGGGAGGAAAACACGGTTTTCTTTGCAGTAATTCCTCCGGAGCTTTGTGACATGAAATTTGAAGTAAACAACATATACCACGTGTACAACCGAGGAAATAACAAACGGCGGATATTCTATTCGCATAGTAATTATTTGTATTTCATGCAGAAAATGAAAGTGATGTTAACGCCCGTTTGCGATATACTTGCCTGGTGTCTTATGCCCAATCACTTTCATATCCTGATATTTGTATCTCCTGAATCAGTAAAAATGATAAAGCATCCAATGGAGATTCAAAAATTATCCTGGATGTTGGGGAAGCTTCTAAGCGCTTACGCCCAGGCGATCAACCGGAAGGAGGGATTTGTAGGTAATCTTTTCCAGCAGGGAACAAGAAGGAAGTGTGTTTTAGAAAAAGAGAATAACAATGATGCCTTTGATGATGATCCTACATATTTATGGAATGTGTTTCAATACATTCATAACAATCCTGTTGAAGCGGGATTGGTTGATACAATGGAAGATTGGGCGTATTCTTCTGTTAATGAATACCTCTTGAGTTCGTATGATACAATATGTAATACTTCACTAGCATGTACTTTAATGCCAACTGAAGGTCAGATGTTTTAATTCATCACGAAAACCGCTCCAGCAACCGTGCCACCAATGCTGTCCATCCCGTTTGATGACTGGCACCTGCACCGCGTCCGTTATCGCCGTGGAAGTATTCATAAAATAGAATATGGTCCCTGAAGTGTGGGTCCTGCTGGAATTTTTGCGCGTCACCAAAAACCGGTCTTTTGCCCTGATCATCTTTCCGGAAAATATTGATGAGGCGGTTGGCAATACGTTCTGCTACTTTGCCTAGGTGCATGTATTCGCCTGAACCAGTGGGGAACTCGACTGTAAAATCGTCTCCATAGTAAAGGTGAAAACGTTGCAGACTTTCAATCAACAGGAAATTCACCGGGAACCAGATCGGGCCGCGCCAATTGCTGTTGCCACCGAACATATCGGAGTCACTTTCGGCCGGTGTATATTGTACGCTGTAATCAACGCCATTCACTTGTAGGCGATACGGATCTTTTTCGTAAATCCTGGAAAGCGCGCGGATGCCAAACTCAGATAAAAATTCATTTTCATCCAGCATTCGTTTCAGGATGCTTTTCAGTTGGTCGCCCCACACCAGGGAAACAAGGTGTTTGCCGCCACGACCCTGTTTTCTCCACTCGCTGATCAGTCTGCCTAGTTCAGGCCTGTGTTTTACCAGCCATTCCACCCGTTCCTCGAAGGCGGGGAATCTTTCAAAATATTTGTCTTCAAAAACCTCCACCGCGAAAAGTGGAATCAAGCCTACCATAGATCGAACCTTCAGTTTGATCTGGTTGCCATCGGGCATCAAAAGCGCATCGTAATAGAATTTATCTTCCGGATCCCAAAGATTCTGACGGTCACCGATATGCGTCATTGCGTCGGCGATGTAAAGGAAGTGTTCGAAGAATTTGATCGACATATCGAAGTACACCGGGTTATGGTTGCCCAGTTCCAGCGATATCTGCAGCATATTCAGGCAGTACATGGCCATCCACCCGGTGGCATCGCTTTGTTGCAGTTGTCCGCCACTGGAAAGCACGGCACTTCGGTCGAACAAACCGATGTTGTCCAGGCCAAGAAATCCGCCCTGGAAGATGTTCTTATTCTGCGAGTCTTTCCGGTTCACCCACCAGTTAAAGTTCATGCAGAGTTTATGAAAAATCTTTTCGAGGAATACATAGTCCTGTGAGCCATTGTACACGTATTCCAGCTTAAACACGCGCATAGCGGCCCAGGCATGTACCGGTGGGTTCACATCGCTGAAGTTCCATTCGTATGCCGGCAACTGCCCATTGGGGTGCATGTACGATTCGCGGGTGAGCAGCAGCAATTGTTCTTTCGCGAAAGCTACGTCCACCATAGCAAGCGGAATGCAGTGAAATGCGAGGTCCCATGCCGCGTACCAGGGATATTCCCATTTGTCGGGCATTGAAATAATATGTCCGTTGTACAAATGTGGCCAGTCGTGGTTCCTGCTTTTCGGGTGCCGGTGGTACATTTCTCCGGAACCTGGTTTCGGGCCGTTCATCCATTGAGCGATATCGTAATGGTAGAACTGCTTGCTCCAGAGCAGTCCCGCCATAGCCTGACGGTGAATGCGCTTATCATCAATAGATTTCAGGGGTTGCTGAAGCCCTTCATAGAAAACATCCGCTTCTTTTTTCCGTTGGTTGAAAAGCGCGATAAACTGATCCTGGGTGCGACAAATTTCTCCTTTCGTGAGTTGAAAGTAAAATTCTTTATAACTTCTTCCGGGAATGGTAACGGGATACCAGATACCCATTTTAGTACCGCTTTTTTCTGAATTCACCGCATTGGTATCCTGCTGTATCAGGAACCGGTGAATACCATCTTTATAGCAGCAGCCGGGGCTTGGTTCTTTGTTCAGTGTGGCCGGATCGGTTTCATTCTCACAAAAGAGCTGGTTGCCGGCAACAGGGGAGTAGAAGCGCCAATGCCCCAAATCAGGATGGTACAATTGAGCGATCTGGTCTGAAACGGCTTTGATGGTGGGCTTTTCAGCGGAAGCATCAGCCTGCCAGGTGTTCCTGAACCAAACCTGGGGGATAAGGTGCACATTCGCTTTCCTGTTGTGCCGGTTGGTGAGCCTGATGCGGATGGCGATGTTATCCGGATTGAATTTGGCGTACTCCACTTCCATGTCGATGTATTCGTCTTTATCAAATACACCCAGTTCGTGCAATTCCACTTCAGGATCACGACGGCCCCTGTGGCTGTTCTCGCGGTAAATCTGATCGTAGGGGAATGGCTTCAGCGGATACTTGTACAGGAAGCGCATGTAGGAGTGGGAAGGCGTATTATCGAGGTAATAATACAGTTCTTTTACATCTTCCCCGTGATTGCCCTCGGGACCGGTGAGCCCAAAAAGTCTTTCTTTTAAAATGGCGTCTTTCCCGTTCCAGATGGCGGGCGCGAAGCACAGGAGTTGCTGGTCGTCGCTGAATCCACCCAATCCATCTTCTCCCCAGCGGTAGGTGTATTTGTGGGCGATACTGTGGTGGCAGAACCCCCATGCGTCACCGGTGGTACTGTAATCTTCCCGCACCGTACTCCATTGCCTTTCAGAAAGGTAGGGCCCCCATTGGAGCCAGTTTCGCGCGTTGGAGTAATGTTCCTTCAGTCGTTGTTTTTCTGCATTCGCCAAATCATCCATGGTAACTAGCTTCATTTCCAGCTACAAGCTACAAAAAATACCTGAAAAGCCGGGTGCAACAAAGGGAATACTCCTAACTTGTGTATATGTTTTATTAAATGAATATGTGTTATGAAGACCTGGCTCAATACAGAGGAATTAGGTACAATGTTACTTTGCATCGGTGGAATCTGGTATATGAATACCGGAATAGCGTGGTATTGGTGGATACTACTTTTCTTCTCTCCCGACATCAGTATGCTGGGCTACCTGGGCGGAAATAAAACCGGAGCGTTTATGTATAATCTGTTTCACCACACTGCTTCGTGCCTCGCAGGCGTAGGCTGTGTTTTGATTGGCGCAGGAATAGGGCTGGGAAAAGATATTGCAGTTGTAACCGGCCTTCTTCTAATCGCGCACAGCGCATTCGACAGAATGATGGGCTATGGTTTAAAAATGAATGAAGGGTTTAAACATACCCACCTTGGTATATTGCCCGGCGGAAATAAAAAAAGGGCAGTGTAGAAACACCGCCCGACTCTACGTTTGTTTGCCAAAATAAATGGCAGTTACGGGTGGATTCGAACCACCGTATGAGGATTTGCAGGCCTCTGCCTTGCCGCTCGGCCACGTAACTCAGGTGCTATTTTTTCCTGCGGAGAAAGACCTCTATCTGTGTTCCCGCCTTCTTTCGGGTTACCATCAACGTCTCATATTCCGGGTGCGCAAAGGTGATCGTATATGGGCCCCCGGAATAAGTTCTGATTGCGAAAGTGCCATTTCTTCCCGTGAGGTCTTCCTCTTCACCCTCCTTTAGATAGGAGTGTATATAAGGTAGCGGCTTTTTTGTACCGGACTCATATACCTTGCCTTGAAGTACGATAGGAGGCTGTACGTAAAACTGGCTGATGGTAAATAATATGGTCAGAAGTTGAGATAGCATTTGTTTTATTTCTCTACAAATGTAGTAGACTTTATCTAGTCTACAAAAATTATAGACTTATTTTTTAAAAAATATCCGGGCGATGAATTATGCCCGGATATATAAGGTAATTGGCCTTTACAGTACGTTGAGGCCTTCTTCTATTGCTTTGATCTTCTCTTCAGCGTCTCTCTTTTTCTTTCTCTCCACTTCCACCACTTCTGGTTTTGCGTTTTGAACAAATCTTTCGTTCGAGAGCTTTTTCTCTACAGTATCAAGGAATCCTTTGTAATAAGCGAGGTCTTTTTCCAGTTGTGCTTTCTGCGCAACTTTATCCACCTCCTTATTCGATTCCATATAGAATTTATCTTTTCCGCAAACGATGGTTACGGCTCCTGCGATGGCCGATGCGGTAAAAGAAATGGCTTCTGCATTTACCTGTCTCGCGAGAATGGATTGAACCGATTCATACTGACCCGGTGTTGCAGATTCTATCGCAATACGGATGGTTTCTTTGGGTTTCAGTTGTTGTTTGTTGCGCGCGTCTCTGATGGCAGTGATCACTTCTTTGAGCAGTACACCGCTTTGAAGCATTTCCTGGTCCGCTTTTTCCGGCGCCTTCAGTTGTTTAATGGTAAGGTCATCACCTGCGGTTCTTTCCTTTAATTGGTGGAAGATTTCTTCGGTAACGAAGGGCATAAAAGGGTGCAGCAACTGCATGAGTTCTTCAAAATAACGCACGGTAGCTTCATAAGCCCCTTTATCTATCGGTTGTTCGAAACCTGGTTTGATCCATTCCAGGTACCAACTGCAGAAATCGTCCCAAATCAGTGAATACACGGTTTTAAGTGCTTCGCTGAGGCGGAACTGACCAAACAATTGTTCGAGTTCGTTTCTCACTTCATGGAGCCTGTTGCCGAACCATTCAATCGCGAATGTATTGTCTGCATTCGGAGCATCTTCCTGGCGGTCTTCCCACATCTTCACCAGTTTCAGCGCGTTCCA
>CAMLRX010000136.1 GCA_946482545.1 uncultured Flavihumibacter sp.
AAAACAAATTCCTCCTTAGCTCAGTTGGTTAGAGCATCTGACTGTTAATCAGAGGGTCGCTGGTTCAAGTCCAGCAGGGGGAGCAGAAAAGGGTTTCAAAATTTTGAAACCCTTTTTTTATTTTTAAATAATAAGAAAGCATAAATCCTTATCTATTTATACTTTTTTCAAATCAGTTTTTTAGAAGCACGCTATGCCCGCATACTTTCATTTACCTAGCAATTCGAACTCGCCAAAAAACTGGCGTGATTGGGTAAATGTTTTAGTTGCTACTGGGAGCTTCTTAGCGGGAGTAGCAGCCCTTTGGTTGGGTTGCCAATCATTGAAGTTGCAAAGACAAGCTAATGAACTAGCTAAGAATGATTCCATGCAACAAGTTCAGCTAGACACATTGGCGGATATCGCAAAGCAAAATAGATTGATTAATGCTAATATAGTCGGCCTATTGAAGGCCACTGAGAATGAGCGGCAAGAAATTATTGAAAATAACGCGCCAAATCTAGCCGTATCCGACATTCAAATTGATACTTCTTCGCGGAAATATCCTGAGATAAGAATGAAAGTGGGCAACGTTGGAAATAGAGATGCCGCTGGTGTTGAAATTAAGTTGTGGTTCTTTCATGATCTCACAAAACCTCCTGTCTTGTGTTTTAACTCATTGCGATTCAGAGATTTATTCGAAGTCATCAAAGCTAACGAGCAAAACCGTGAAATCGCTTTCGGTTTTGACTCTAGCCATTATCGAGCAAGCTATTTTTGTTTTGTCCAGATTCGTTATGTAGATATAAAAACTGAAACAGAATACGTCATAGGCCCTTTTCGCCATTTAGTAGTAAATAAAAACACTACTGGCAATCCAAGCTTTCAAGGAGATGATGAATATTACATGAATAAGATTGATTTAGGCCGATGGTCGATAGAGCCGCCGAATGACTACAAACAAAAGACTTATAAAATAAGTCAGACTTTGAAGAAAAGAATTTAACCTTTCCAGCCAATGGCACAAAGTCAAGGTACTATTCACCGAAGTAAAATCAGGAGATATAGAGTTTTTAGCGATGAACGAATTTTTGGACAATTTTTAATCTTCGTCAACTAATTGTTCAAATATATCTGCATACTCACCTTCTTCGCTAATTTTTACTGTCGTAGCGCTGTTAAATCCCTTTCTTCTGCACATCAATGCAGCACCAGCCACTTTTGTTATTTATGTGGACCGTGTAGAAACAGAAAATGCCAATAATCCACACGGCGAAGGACCTATTGATCCTATAAACTTTGTGCCTTTCCCTAAAAATCCTGCGATTGCCAAGTTTTTTATTCAATTGGGCAGGGTGGAAGAATTGGGTTCTGGCATATTAACCACTACCCGCTTAATAAAAGAATATGCAGGTAGAGGAAAAGTTGTGTTTATAGAAGGTGGAACTTTTAAAACAAGTATTCCTTTGCCTGGTGGAGCCAAAATAATAAATGATACTGTAAATGACACGATAAATGGCAGCGCAAAAGACAGACTGATTGAGGTTATAAAATTGGTGCTTGAAAAGCCAGGAATGAAAATTAACGACCTGATTGAAAAGTTAAATGTGTCGGAACGCACGGCGAAACGAGACCTGGAGAAAATCCGGGGACTGGTAGAGTACAGAGGCAGTAAAAAAACCGGCGGCTATTTTCTAACGGATTATATGCTGTCGAAACTGAATACCTGGGCGAAAACTTAACCCCTTCTGACTTGAAGGAATTTAACATCAATAGAAAATTACAACTATCTCCTACGCTTCAATGGCTAAATCCCCCCTCACACCATCTCCAGCCTATATCCCTTCCCATGAACATTCGTTATCCTGAGCGCAGGATCACAACTTAATTTTTTTCTGAGCTTGGATATAAACATATCCAGACTACGCCCGGTAAGCACACCTTCAGCAATCCAGATTTTCTGCATGAGTGTTTCCCGCGGTATCAATGCGCCAAAGTTTTCATGAAGCAGCTCCAATACCCTGCATTCTTTATCCGTGAGGGCGGTTATTTCATTTTCCAACAGCAACCGCTGTTTTTTCACATCAAATAAAAACAGGCCCAGTTTGGGCAATGCTGAAAAAGGTTCCTCTTCTATTGCCTCAATCCGATTGGCTGCAGGAGCTTGCTTTGATGATTTTGTTAAACGTTTCGTCAGGAAAGTGGTCGCCAGCACCAGCACCAAACCGTAGGTGCCCAGCATAAGCGGGGAGGTAAACGGCGCCGATCTGAATGTACCTGTTGACTTTGTGCCAGCGTGTGCGTCAGTATTCAAATCAGCAAATGCAAATTCGAGCGTATAACAACCTTTGGGTTGACTCCTCCCACTGCAGGCAAGTATATCTTCTGTATGGTTGTTGAACGCGAAGCCATAAACAATAGCATTATTGGCGCAATCGTGCACGGTTATCGTGTAACCGCCGGGAAATTGGGATGGTGGAAGTAACTGGCGGGATAAAGTAATGAGTGAATCATGATTAAAAGTGAAATTCTTCTCGAAGCGGAGTAAAAATGTACCCTCTTTCTTTTCAGTGACAGGCAGTACCCGGGAAGTTTTGTCGCCCGATTGCTGTAGTAGCCGGTCTCCGAGCCGGCGGATAAGCAGGTTTACCTGTTTCTGTTTTGTGTCACGGTCGGCGGTTACGCCGAAGGATGTTATGGCAAAAAAGATAAATATCATGCTGGCAACAAGGGCCAGTCCGCTGAGCAGTTGTCTGGCAAAAGGGATGGTTATGGGAATATTTACACGCATTTACATTTCTATTTACAGCCGTTTTACAAAGAGTGACAGCGATGGTGTTTAGGTTTGACGATATGAAACTAAAAAAATATTGTTTATGAAAACGCTCAAAGAAAAACTGGCCAACCACGTAAACCTAAACAAGCGCCGCGCCTACCTGGTTCTATTTATTGTTCCTTTATTCTTTTGTTGCCGCGGCCCCCTGAAAGAGCAGCAGAAAGCAGCTACATCGGCAAGCCCTTTGCCCCTTCATAATGGGGAGGAGAAACGCCTTGCGGTAGATACGAAGGCAACGGTCGTCACCTGGAAAGGTTCCAACGCTTTTGGCCCGCACACAGGCTATGTTTATGCATCAGAAGGTGAACTGATGGTTGGAAACGGGCAACTTACGGGCGGTACCGTTGAAATAGACATGAATACAATTGAAGATTCAGATCATGGGAAAGACAATGGACTTATCAATCATTTAAAAGATCCTGATTTTTTTGATGTGAAAATTTATCCAAAGTCCAAGATTGCAATCACCAGGGTGGAACCAGTAAATGACACGCATCAGAAAGTTACCGGGAACCTGACGATTAAAGGCATCACAAACGAAGTTTCTTTTCCGGTCCAAACGCAAGTGAAGGACGAAATGGTGCAGGCGACCGGAAAACTGGTGATTGACCGGACAAATTGGGGCATCCGTTATAAATCAGGAAAGTTTTTTGATTTGCTGGCGGATAAAACCATTTCAGATTCTATTGAATTTGAGGTTAAGATTGTGGCGAAAAGTAAGCCTTGAATGAGAAAAAAAATTAATTTATTGACAAATGTCAAAAAATTAAAAGGTTCGGTTTTATAAATACACTTAAAATGAATGTTTAACATACATTCGATGAACTACTTATACCCTAAATCAAACCACGCTCATGTTGAAAAACCGGCTTCTGTTTGCCTTAATCCTATTATTGTCTCAGCATTCTTTTGCCCAATCAGATTGTTCATCGAGTATTATCATCTGCGGAAACACGCCTCTTTTAACACCCCAGGGGGTAGGGGATGAGCTGGAGCAACTCGGTTGTGGCAACTTTGAGCGCAACAGCGTATGGCTTTCTTTTCAGGCTAAAGCCAGCGGAAAACTCAGTTTTGTGATACGGCCTGTTAATTCAGCCGGGGTGCCAACGCTGGCCAATTTTGACTGGAGCCTTTTTCAACTGGCCGGAACGCCAAATTCTGGAAACTGCAATGCTAAAACGCAAATAAGCTGTAACTCGAATGGAGTTACAACAGCATTCGGCATCGCTGGAGCTACCGGAATGGCAGCCCCTCCGTATACGGCAACAACCTTTAACCCCAGTGTAAGCGTGGTAGCCGGTACATGGTATTCCTTGCTTATCGATCATTTATCTACGGGTACAATACCTATGTTCACGGTTCAATTCACGGGTAATCCCGAGAATGAAGCACTGAATTCAACAGCCGGCATTTTCGATAACCGGCCAGATTTTACGGTTACAAAGGGAAGTAACTGCGACGGTTCTTATACTTTCAACAGCGCTGCAGCAGCAACTTCAGGTATAACCGCTTACTTGTGGAATTTCGGAGATGGCACTACTTCTACAGCAATAAATCCCAGCCACACCTATGCATCAACAGGGTCCTTCAATGTTTCGCTTTCAGTTACAGACAACAACGGGTGTACTGCGCTGATACGCAAACAGGTCGTATACAATACTTCCGGTCCAACATTAGCTGCAGGTGGAATTCTGCTGATACCATCCTGCACTGATGCCGACAATGGAAGTATTACCGTGAACACGATTGGCACAAACACTTTAGGTATTTCCGGAGGAACACCTTCCTACACTTACGAGTTGGTTGCGCCTTCCACCATGGTACGCGCTTCCCAGAGTTCAGGAACCTTTACTGGACTAGCGGCAGGCAGATACACCATTAAAGCGACCGACGCGTGCGGGCGATCTGCAGTACAATCGGTGAACATTACCCAGATTTCTACCAATAGCACCATCGGGCTGGGTATTCAGAATATTCAGTCTGCCTGCGGCAGCAGCCCTACAGGCGCTGCAACCATTTTCGCGAATGGAACAGTCCCGCCTTATACAATGCAACTGGTAGCACAATCACCCGTTACCACATCCGTATTACCAAGTTTGCAGCGGGACGGTATAACTTCAACTTATTATACAACATTTGAGAACCTGCTGCCAGGTGTTTACACCGTGGAAGCAACAGATGCATGTGGCAAGAAACGCCGGGCCACATTTGCAGTTACTCCCAGCACAACGCCTACTGTAGCCACTTCATTAATACCCTCCTGCGGTAATACGCCTACTGGCAAAATCAGTATTACAGCTACGGCTGGTACAGGCCTTTCAGGCTCGGGCAGTCCGGGAGCATTTCAATACGCATTGGTATCTCCTTCCCCCATCACCCGTGCATTCCAGACGTCCTCCGTATTTGAGCATCTTCCTCCCGGCACTTATACCGTGGCGGTGAAAGACGCCTGCGGCAACGTAGGTACAACAACAAGTACTATTTCTGCGGCGGCTTCACCCACCCTTGGAACAACTGTTGTAACGCCTTCATGCGCCAATGGTACTACCGGAAGCATTATGGTTCAGTTGACTGGAAGTGGCGGAGGAACACCTTACAGTTATGAACTGGTGGCGCCTTCTCCTGAACAACGTCCTGCACAATCCGGCAGTAAATTCGAGAACCTGCGCCCCGGTGCTTATACAATAAAAGTTGCCGATGCCTGTGGCAGAAGTATTACAGGCACAGCAACCGTTGCCACATCTGCCGCGCCGGGCTTTACCACAACGGTCGTTTCTAGCTGCGCAGGCGTTCCTGCGGGAAGCATTACAGTGGTGCCTGGTGCCAGCGCTGCCGCGCCTTTTACTTTTGAACTTACCGGTCCGGGCATGGTATTCAGACCGTTTCAGGGCAGCAATGTTCCCGGAACTGTGAACAGCATCTTCACCGGCCTCTACCAGGGAACATACACGGTTAAAATGACCGATGCATGTAATGTTCCTGTAACCGGAACAGTGGTGGTAACAGCGCCTTCCACCCTGGTGTTTCCGGCAGGGTCTTCCACTTTGCCGTCGTGTGGTGCATCTTCCACCGGTTCACTTCTTGTCAGCGTACCTACAACTGGTGTGGGTGGCTATAAATATGAACTGATTGCTCCCTCCCCGGAAACCAGGCCCCAGCAATATGACCGCATATTTACAAACCTCCCGGCGGGTGATTATACGGTCCGGATCACAGACTCCTGTGGCAGTCAGGTTACCATTGGAACACCGCTTACCATTGCCACGGCCGCAGCGCCTTCACTCACAGTTACTACCACATCAAGTTGCGCCACAGCCAGTGGCACCATCACCTGTTTGCCTTCAAATGCGAACCAGGGTAACGGTCCTTACCAGTATGCGCTGGTAGCGCCATCTGCTGTTACCAGACCTAACCAATCTTCACCCTTCTTTACAGGGCTACCTGATGGGAGTTATACTGTGCAGATCACTGATCAGTGCGGACTTACGGGTACGGTAACCGCGTCAATTTCGGCCGCAGGTGCGTTTTCCCCTGCTGCCGGAGGTAGTGTGGTATCCTGCAATGGTTCCGGTTACAATGCGCAGATCATTGTTACCAATCCACAGAATTACACGCCCGGAGGTCCGATTCCTCCAGGCAGTGGCGGCGGACCATACACCTATGCACTGTATAACTTTGACAATACAATATTGCTGGCCGGTCCGCAAACAAGTAACATCTTCAACATAGTGGTACCTGCAACCGGTAACCCTTCCCATACAGTGCGGGTAACAGATGCCTGTGGAAACACAAGCACAGCTACACTGGCAGTTAATCCACCTGCAGCGCTCAACGCCGCAGTCCTTACTGTAAGTGTGGCATCCTGCGCCTCTGGTGCAACGGGTGTTATAAGGGTTTCAACTAGTTCCACGGGAGGGCTTGCTCCCTATAGCTATTCTCTGATTGATGCCGCTACCTCCACTGTGGTGGCCGGCCCTCAAACAGGTACTGTTTTTAATGGGGTACCCGCCAGCGCCACCGGGTATACGGTACGTACCACTGATGCCTGTGGTAATACCATTACAAGCAGTACTCCCGTAGTGCTAAACGCCACCGCACTGCCTACAGGAACTGCTGCCACAACTGCTTCCTGCGCATCAGGTGCCACCGGGTCAATCGTTTTCACGCCTTCCAGCGCCAACACACAGGGAGGAGGGCCATTTACTTACACGCTTTATGACGCAGGCAATACCACGCAGGTAATAGCGCCTCAAACCACACCAGTATTCAGCAACGTGGCTGCCGGCTCTTATACCATAAGAGTTACAGATGTTTGCGGTAATACCGGAACAGTATCGGCTACAGTTGCTTCCGGCATAGCGGCACCCACTGCGGCAGGTACCGCTTCCGGAACCTGTTCAGGCTTAAACAACGGCGTGATCACCGCTTCTTCAACCGGAGGCTCCCTACCCGTGACCTATACACTGGTTAATCAGGTTACCAGTAATGTTGTGGCTGGTCCGCAAACCGGAAATATCTTTGAAGGACTGGCATCCGGAACATACATCGTTCGTGTAACAGATGCCTGCGGCAGCATCACCAATTCCACTAACATCGTAGTGAGCGATCTCGCCTCCAATCCTACCATCACAACAGCCGTAGCGCTTGACTGTGATGGATTCGCGATATTCAGCGGGAATGCCAGCGGTGGCAACGGAGGTTCTTACACCTATGCCATCTGTAACGGCGCAGGATGCACCACTTTCGGCACTTTCAGCGCGTCCAACCTTTTCAACATCACTTCAAGCGGCACCTATCGTATTGCCGTGAGAGATCGTTGCGGCAACCAGGCTATCTCGGCTGATGTGGCCATCACTGTTCCTACAAGGCCAGTATTAACCGGAATAGTAAAAGCGAACGTTTGCGGTGCCACATCAATCACACCTTCTTATACAGGTATTACCACTACTGCTTTGTTCAGCATCGATGGAAGCAGCTTCAGTGCCACCCTTCCCACTTCTATCGCACCAGGATGCCACACCATCCAGGTGGCCGATGAAAATGGCGGTGCTATTGGTTGCCCCAGCGCGCCCTTCTCTTTCAGCGTTATTGGCGCTCCCGCTCTCAGCACACCAAACCCGACCAATTGGTCGGTGAACTGCGGCACGGCTAACGTTGTTCCAGGTATTGAAACGGGCACGGGATCGGCCGGATGCTCAGGAGATGGTTACACCATGGCTGTGAAGTTAACTGCATGTACCGGATGTAATGTATCGGCTGATGCTATTGGATCCATTAAAGCCGTAGGAGCTTCCTTCTTCCTGGAAGGTGCAACAGAGGCGACTTTTGTGCCATTGATCGTTTCCGGATCCACCGAAATATGCAGCGGAACACCCGTATCTGCGAATTTTACAACTGCACCTTTTTCCTGTGGTGCTTTGCCTATCCAGCTCCTCAGTTTTTCAGCTCATAAAGATGGGGAGGTGAATAAACTGGCCTGGTCTACCGCAATGGAAGTGAACAACAAAGGATTTGAAATCCAACGTTCCGCAGATGGAACCCGGTTCAACAATATCGGTTACGTTTTCAGTAATGCTATTGATGGGAACAGCGCCGTAACCCTGAATTACAGTTTCACAGATTTCACGCCGGCAGGCAGCAGGCAATACTACCGTTTGAAGCAAGAAGACAACGACGGCAAAAGCACTTTCAGTCAAACGGTGCTGGTAAGAGGAGAAACGCCTTCAGCATATACCATCACAAGTGTGTACCCCAATCCCGCCGTGCAACTGGTGAATATTGGTATTGCAGCGCCGGAAAAAGCACGTGGCACTGTTTTGATCACGGATATCACCGGAAAACCTGTGCTGCAAAAGGCTGTAACACTGGAGACGGGCCACAACGTGCTGCCATTCAATATAGCTGCGCTTGCAAACGGAACATACTTCGTTAAACTGATCTGCAATGGCAATAACGAAATCCCTGTTATGAAATTTTTGAAAAACTAACTTATGCGGTGAAGGGCTGAATCCCAACAGCTTCATGGTGAAGGAAAATTTCATTCAACATCCTTAAAAAGAGGCCGTCTCATCAATATTTGAGACGGCCTCTTCATTTTTTCACAAATCTTTGCACGCCTTCTTTTTCAGTTTCTGTAATTTCAATCTCCATTAAACCTTTAGTTATGAAATCATCCCTGCTGCTTTCAAGTCTTTTCGTATGCTGCTTCTCCATGCAACTCTCCGCCCAGCCAACTGATTGTAAGGAACTCCAAAAAGAGAACGAGTACCTCAGAAAAACACTTAAAATACTTGCCCCGGTTAAATCAGTAAACTTCGAAAATATAGATTTCAGCATCCTCACATGCGAAGGAAGCACCAAGGAACAAACAATCAGGCTCACCTTACTTATTACAAATCGTGCAGCCAATACCGAAATCAGTTTCCGTAAATCCAATGCGGTGGATATTCAAGGCAACGAGTTTTAGAGCAGCGATATCCATATCGGAAGCGGCAGCTCCAGGGGAAAAGTATATACAGATGTGCCCGTAAAAGCAATATTTGAATTCAGCAAAATACTACCGGCCACCAAATTGCTGAAGTTGATAGCAATTGAGTTTACAGGAAACAAAGGTGGATTCGAATTTAAAGACATCCCTGTTACCTGGAAATAGTGACAAAGGAATTTTCCTGGCAACCGAAAACGAGACCTGATAACAGCGCTTTTCGCTTCTCCCTGTTTTAACTTTTCTTCCAGCCACCAATCCCTTATCTTAACAGCATTAACCATAAACGTTATGCCTAAACTTCCCTTGTTGCTCCTGGCGGTGCTGCCTTTCCTGCCCTCCTGCTATATGGCCCGGGCGTACAAATTCAGGAACCTGAACCTCCGTTCACACCACGAGATGCCGTCCGTTCCCATGAACAACAACGGCATGCATTTTTCTTTTACAACCGCGCCACAACCCGACACCCTATTGAAGAACAGGCTGGACAAAGCATTGCAAAATACCGGAACGGCAGCATTCCTGATCATCCGGAACGATTCCATCCTCTACGAAAATTATTTCGATGGTTTCAACCAGCAATCGTTACTCCCCTCATTCTCGGTAGCCAAATCGTTTGTAGCCACATTAATCGGCATGGCTTTGGAAGAAGGAAAAATCAGTTCCCTCAACGATCCTTTCACCAATTACCTGCCCAGATTTCTGAAAAAAGATGAACGCTTTGCCAGCATAACCATTCAGCATTTACTGGACATGCGCAGCGGACTGGTTTGGAACGAAGGCAGTTATGGCCTGAAAGACGACGCCATCAAAATGGCCTTCCGCCCCAATATGATCCCGCATGTATACAAAGTGAAGATCAAAGAAGCACCCGGTAAAATGGATTACCAGAGCATCAATACACTCCTGCTGGCCATGGTGCTCGAAAAAGCAACGGGCATGAAACCCGTAGCCTATCTCCAGCAGAAACTCTGGGAGCCCCTCGGCATGGAATACGCAGCTACCTGGACCACCGACAAACGAAAGCATGAACTGGCCTACGCGGGCATCAACGCCACCGCCAGGGACTTTGCAAAGTTTGGACGGCTTTACCTCCGCAATGGCAACTGGAACGGAAAGCAACTGCTCACTGAAAACTGGGTACACAATACGGTATCCGCAGAAGCCATGCACGCCTCCGGCGGATACAAAAACCAGTTCTGGGGAAGTGGTGCCTACACAGAATTTGAAGATTCTTCAACTGCAGTGAAGGCGCTCACAAATACAGCTTTTCATAACGGAAGCGTGCAATCGTACAAAACGGCCAATGGCACGAAAAGATTTTTCATCTCTTATACCGGAAGTTCCTTTTACGCGCTGGGGATCCTGGGGCAATACATTTATGTGAACCCCGCCAACAACAGCATTATTGTGCGGCTGGGCTACCATTGGAACCACCCAAACATGCAGCTTGCCAGGTTCGTTGCCGCGGAAAGCAACCTGCTGTAACACAGCCCTTAACTACAGGATGGTGCCTCCATACGGTTGATTATATTGCGTGCTTACCGAAACAGGTTTGTCATGACGATTGTAAAAAGAATTGCCGCCCTTTGCTGTCTGATGTTTGTTTTGTTGAATGCTAACGCCCAGAAAAGCATGGGCGATCTCAAAGGTAATTTTCAGCGCAGCAACAATGTTTTCCGCTTTTTTACCACCAATGGAGAAACAAGAATCGAATTTTGTACCGATGATGTTTTCCGGGTAAGAACCAGTTGGGATGGACGTTTTGAAGCCAACGAACCGTGGATGGTAGTAAAATACAACTGGGACCCGGTGAATGTTACGGCCACCGACAAAGGTACCGCCATACAGCTCAGTACCGCCAAACTCTCCGTTCGGATCAATAAAACCCCATTCTCTGTTGATGTGTACACTTCCGGCGGAAAACTGCTTTCCGCAGAGAAAAATGTAGCCGAAGGCGGAAGTTCAAAGCAAAAAGATACCATCACCACCACGAAATCATTGGACGCCTCCGAACATTTTTTCGGCTTCGGCGAAAGAATGGACTTTCTGGACCAACGCAGTAAAAAACTCCGGCTGAACGTAGGACGAGGAAAGGGATTGCCCCACGTGATCGGCGCTTACAACGTAAACGAAGCCAACTATTCTCCCGTTCCCTTTTTTATGAGTACAAAAGGGTATGGCATCTTTTTCCATAATTCCTTCGCCACTACCTGGGACATGGGTTTTTCCACGCCCGGACAATACAGTTTTTCCGCAGATAGCGGTGAAATGGATTACTATTTTATGTACGGGCCATCGTTCCCGGTTATACTGGATCGTTATACCGATATCACCGGGAAATCGCCACTGCTCCCCGAATTCGCATTGGGTTTACATGTGGGGACATACGCCGGTGGAACCTGGGGCCACGAAGCGCTCACCTCCGACACGTATGTGCTGGCCCTCGCAAGAAAGTTCAGGGAACTGGGCATTCCCGTGGATATCCTTCACCTCGATTCTGTGTGGCGGATTTTTGGAAAGAACGGAGGAAAAGGCGCCACCTCTTTTGAATGGCGGGAAACATTCAAAAATCCACGGCTCATGTTCGATAGTTTGTACAGGATGAACTATAAGATGGTGGGCATGCACATCCGGCCCAGGTTCGATAACGGGAATACGTTACAACTGCTGGATACGGCCCGCGAAAAAGGATTTGTTTACCCTGAACCGGGCAACAAGGGCGAGTTCGTGAATTTTTTTGATTCCGCCTCCGTGAACTGGTGGTGGAACCATGGCGTAATGCGCATCGCCTCCCAGGGCGCGATGTTTCTTAAAACAGATGAAGGAAGCGCCTTCGGCGGACTGGCCAATGAAAGTGATAAAACGGGTCCCACCGACGAAAAAGCACGGAAGCTGCACAATGTTTTTCCCCTCGCTTACGCAAAAGCGCCCTACGAAAAGTTCCGGGATTTTAACGGTATCAGGGGCATGAACCTCACCCGTGAAGGATACGCGGGCATCCAAAGGTATCCGTACATTTTTGCCGGAGACTGGCCCAGTGAATGGCAGTACTTTGAACCTGTGATCAAAGCAGGGCTCAATATCGGCGTCTCCGGTGTGGGCAACTGGGCGCATTGTATGGGTGGATTTGAACACAAGGCCGATCCCGAATTGTACATCCGCTGGTGCCAGTTCGGACTGATGAGCCCGGTGGCGCACCTCTTCGGAATGGACCACCCCGATTATAAAGAACCATGGCGCTATGGCGACACCATTTTGAACATCTTTAAAAAATTCGATGCCCTGCGCTACCAGCTCACACCCTATCTCTACGCCGCCTCCAGGGAAATGTATGATACCGGAATGCCATTGATGCGTGCCCTGGTATTGCATTATCAGCACGACGAACGCGTGTACAACATCACCGACCAGTATATGCTGGGACCATCGCTGATGGTATGCCCGGTTACCGTGAAAGGCGCACAAACCCGTACCGTGTATTTACCTGAAGGGGAATGGGTGAATTTCTGGACAGGTTCCCGGCACAAAGGAAAACAATACCTGCATGTGGTAACCCCGCTCGATGAAATGCCCATGTTTGTGAAAGCCGGTGGCATACTCCCCATGCAACCTACAATGCTGTACCATGGCGAAAAGCCGGTGGATACAATCACATTGCATGTGTATAACGGGGCACCAGATACCTATAAAATGTACCAGGATGATGGGAAAAGCCAGGACTATGAAAAAGGTAAGTTCGCGTTTACCAGTATACAATTGCAGCAGGAGAAAAACACCACCAAGCTTACGGTGAATAAACCATCAGGCAGTTTCGAAGTACCCCCTGTAAAATATGCGCTCCGTTTTTATACGGAAGTAAAGCCGGTAAAAATCACCCTCAACGGGAGGGTGATTTCAGACTCTGAATGGCATTTTGATGCAACGAAGAAGATGGTCGTTATAGAAAACGCCGGCGATAATAGCAGGGAAATAAATATCTTGGTGCAGTAAAAACCAACTATGTACATTTCCTCTTTGAACTGGAACGCTTCGCTCTACGATACAAAGCATGATTTTGTCTCCAAATACGGTGAGGCCCTGCTCGATATCCTGGATGCAAAGCCCGGTGAAACCATTCTTGACGTGGGCTGCGGTACCGGCGACCTGGCCGCGCAGATAGCGGCTTCAGGCGCACATGTAACCGGCTTCGACTTCTCCCCGGACATGATCGACGCAGCTAAAAACAAGTTCCCCGGTATTGAATTTCATGTTGCTTCCGCCAGCAACTTCCAGTTTCCCGATAACTTCGATGCCGTGTTCTCCAATGCCACCCTGCACTGGGTGCTGGATTATGAAGGCGCGGCGCA
>CAMLRX010000137.1 GCA_946482545.1 uncultured Flavihumibacter sp.
AAATACAGGACCGCATTGAATCGATCCGCGCCATCGCCGATAAGGTAAGCGCCGGTGATTATTCCGTTCGGGTAAGCGATGCGGCAGGGGATAACCTCGGCACTCTCGCGGGCAACCTCAACAAAATGGCCGCTTCGCTGGAAACATCCTTCAAACGGATTTCCGATAACGAATGGGTGCAAACCGGTATCGCGAAGATGAACAATACCATGATTGCTGAAGAAATGCTGGAAGCGCTATCCGACCGTATCGTGGAATATGTGGCGTTGTATACCGGCAGTCAGGTGGGTGCATTGTATGTGAAAGAAAGGGAAAGCCTGCATTTTTACGCCGGGTATGCTTACCAGGAAAACAGTGCCCGCGCCGTGTACAATGTGGGAGAAGGCATGGTGGGACAGGCGGCACGCAGCGGGGAAAGAATACTGATTGAGGCTATACCGGAAGAACAGGTAGCGGTGAGTTTCGCTACCGGTGAGGTGAAACCGAAGAACATTGTATTGGTTCCCCTGAAGCAGGGTTATCATATTAAAGGTGTACTGGAGCTGGGTTCGGTACATCCGTATTCCGAAAGAACCCTCGCTTTCCTCGATGAAATTGCGGAAGACCTGGGTACCGCCATCGCTTCAGCGCAAAACAGGCAACGATTGCAGGAACTGTTGGAAGAAACGCAATCGCAGGCCGAAGAACTGCAGTCGCAGCACAGCGAGTTGGAAAACCTGAATACGGAACTGGAAGCACAGGCCCAGAAACTGCAGGCTTCGGAAGAAGAACTGAAAGTGCAGCAGGAAGAGCTGATGCAAACCAACCAGGAACTCGAAGAACGGTCCCGTTTGCTGGAAGAACGCAATATGCTGATCGCGGAGAGAAACCTGGAAATACAAACCAAGGCCGAACAACTGGAACTGAGCACCAAATACAAATCGGAGTTCCTCGCCAATATGAGCCATGAGTTGAGAACGCCGCTGAACTCAATTCTGCTGCTGTCAAGGCTGATGTCGGAGAACAACAATGGTAACCTTTCTCCCGAAGATGTGGAGTATGCCAAAGTGATCCAGAGCGCCGGTAACGGACTGCTTTCCCTGATTGATGAGATACTGGACCTTTCCAAGATTGAATCGGGTAAAATGGAACTGGAATATGGAAGGATAGCGGTTTCCGATATCGTACGCGATATGCGCGCGTTATTCGAGCCCGTGGCCCAGGAAAAAGGACTGGAACTGAAACTCACCATACAACAAGGGGTGCCTTCCGCATTGGAGACGGACAAGATGCGCCTGGAGCAGATACTGCGCAACCTGCTTTCCAACGCGTTGAAGTTTACCGCTCAGGGTTATGTGCACCTGGATGTGTTCCGGCCCACGGATGAAAGCAATTATATCGGCATTTCTGTGAAGGATACGGGTATCGGTATTCCTAAAGAGAAGCAGCACCTTATTTTTGAAGCCTTCCAGCAGGCCGATGGCTCCACCCGGAGGAAATACGGCGGTACAGGATTGGGACTTTCCATCAGTCGTGAACTGGCACGCTTACTGGGCGGCGAAATTCAACTGCACAGCAATGTGGACCAGGGCAGCGAATTCGTGGTGTATGTGCCATTGGAAAAAGCGCAGGCCGCGGCTCTACCGCCAACACCCAAACAAACGGCCGAGGTTCAGCCGGAGCAGGAAACGGAACAAAAGCTGGTTATTGCCGATCCCTATATTTCTCCCTCCATCCCGGAAGCCATTCCCGACGACAGGAACCAGATCGTGCCCGGCGATAACGTGATCCTGATTGTGGAAGACGACACCAACTTCGCTTTTTCTCTACTCGAATATGCGCGGAAGAACAAATATAAGGGCGTGCTCTCCGTTCGGGGCGATGAGGCCGTTCCGCTGGCCATCACCTACAAACCGCGTGGTATCCTGCTCGATATCCAGTTGCCGGTGAAATCAGGTTGGGAAGTGATGGAAGAATTGAAGGCCAATCCGCAGACCAGGCATATCCCGGTACACATCATGTCTTCGCATACGGTGAAGCGGGAGAGCCTGCTTACCGGGGCGGTGGACTTTATCAACAAGCCCGTCGCGTTTGAAAAGATCAACGAGATATTCGGCAAGATAGAGGAAGTGCTTTCCCGTGATCCGAAGAAAGTGCTGATTGTGGAAGAGAATCCCAGGCATGCCCGTGCCCTGGCGTATTTCCTGGAGTCTTTTCAGGTGAACGCGGAGATCAGTTCCGATGTAAACGAAAGCATCGACGCGCTCACGCGCCGCAACATAGATTGTGTGATCCTGGATATGGGCATTCCCGATCAGCATGCGTACAATACACTGGATGAGGTGAAACGCACGCCGGGGCTGGAACAACTGCCCATCATCGTGTTTACGGGCAAAAGTCTGTCGCGTTCTGAAGAATTGCGCATCCGTCAGTATGCAGATTCCATTGTGGTGAAAACAGCGCATTCTTACCAGCGTATATTAGATGAAGTGTCGCTGTTCCTGCATATGGTGGAAGAACACCGCCGTCCGGAAGAAAAGAAATACATGCGCCTTGGGGGTTTGAATGAAGTGCTGAGCAGCAAAAAAGTACTGGTGGCGGACGATGATGTCCGTAACATTTTTTCGCTCACCAAAACACTGGAGCAATACGGCATGAGCGTGATTTCCGCCGTGGATGGCAAAGAGGCCCTGCAACAACTGGATGCGCACCCCGATGTGAACATTATACTGATGGACATGATGATGCCGGAAATGGACGGCTACGAATCCATCGCACGCATCAGGAAGAACCCGCGGTACAAAAACCTGCCCATCCTGGCCGTAACGGCGAAAGCCATGACCGGCGACCGCGAGAAGTGCATTAAAGCAGGCGCTTCAGATTACATCACCAAGCCCGTGGATATTGACCAGTTGTTGTCTTTATTACGGGTATGGCTATACGAATAATGGTAAACTGATTTGTAATGAACCTTAATACTATCCTGATCGTTGATGATGATGCAAGGAACATCTTCGCACTCAGTGCCGTACTGAAGGCGAAAAAGTTCCATTGTATTTCAGCCCCGGGGGGAAAAGAAGCGCTGGCGCTGTTGGAAAACGATCCGGATATTGCCGTGGTACTGCTGGATATGATGATGCCCGATATCGATGGCTATGAATTACTGAAAATGATCCGCGGGAACAAAGCGTTCACGCACATTCCCGTGATCGCAGTTACCGCGCAGGCCATGGTGGGCGACCGGGAGAAATGCCTGGCCGCAGGCGCAGACGCTTATCTTTCCAAGCCTGTAGATGTGGACGCCCTGCTGGAATTGTTGCAACACCATTTAAAATAAGGGAACGTGGAAGGGAAAACACTGGAAGATGCTGAAATTGATGTGCTTTTAGAGGACCTGCTTGAAAAGTATGGGTACGATTTCTCCGATTATGCCCGTGCCTCCCTCAAGCGCCGTGTAAACAGACTTTTCCAACTCGACCGTTTTCCCAGCTTCGCAGAGTTCAGGTTTAAATTACGAAGCGATCCTGAATACCTGCGCCGCTTCGTGGCGGAAGTATCGGTAAACGTAACAGAAATGTTCCGGGATCCGCTTTTTTACAAAACGTTGCGGGAGGAGGTGCTGCCGGTGCTGGCCACGCATCCGCTGATCCGCATCTGGCACGCCGGGTGCGCTACAGGAGAGGAAGTGTATTCCATGGCCATCATGCTGCAAGAGGCGAACCTCTTGCACAAATCATTGCTGTATGCAACGGATATCAATCCCAACGCACTCAGTAAGTTGAAAACGGGTATATTCTCCGCCGCGCCCATGCGGCAGTATTCCGATAATTACCGGATGGCGGGTGGGAAGCTCGACTTCTCCTCGTATTACACCGCGCATTACGACCGGGTGAAGTTCCACGACCAGCTGGGGCAGAAGATCATCGCTTCCACACATAACCTTGTATCAGACAGTTCTTTCAACGAATTCCAACTCATTCTTTGCAGGAACGTACTCATCTATTTCAACAAAGAACTGCAGGACCGCGCGCTCGAACTTTTTGACCAGAGCCTTGAATCACTCGGGTTCCTGGCGCTGGGGGCCAAAGAAACGGTACGCTTTTCCAGTATCGCAAAAAAATACCGGCAACAGGAGAATAAAGAAAAAATCTGGCGGAAAATTGTTTAACGATACCATACCACATTGTGACCTCGTTATGATCGGAGGTTCTGCGGGAAGTATAGATGTCCTGCTTACCATGCTTCCAGCGCTCAAGCCGCATTTCAACGGGGTGATCGTTTTGGTTTTGCACCGGAAAAGATATGATGATGCCGTACTCGCAAGCCTGTTCACGGAAAAGGCAAAACTTCCCGTAAAAGAAGCGGAGGAAAAAGAACCTTTAAAACCCGGCGCAGTTTACCTGGCTCCGGCAGATTACCATTTGCTGATTGAAAAGGATCGTTCCTTTTCCCTTGACTATTCTGAAAAAGTACATTATTGTCGGCCAAGCATCGACGTTAGCTTTGAATCCGCCGCAGATGTTTATGGAAACAGGATGGCAGCGATATTGCTTTCGGGCGCCAATACAGATGGTGTGGAAGGGTTAAGGCAGGTGAAAAATGCCGGCGGCTACACTATTGTGCAATCGCCGGATTTCGCCATTGTGGATTATATGCCGAAGCAGGCCCTGCAACATGCGCCGGTGGATAAGATCATGCACGAACATGAAGCCACACAGTTGCTGAACAGGTTGCTGCACGTCTAGTTGTTCTTGTCGAGCAATGCGATAAAACTATCCACTATTTTTTTGTATTCCCGGTAATGGAATGGCTTTGTGGCCACATGAAGCGCACCTTCTTTCAAACATCCGTTCACGAACTGATCGTCGCTGTAAGTTGAATAAATGACGACGGGTATGTTCGCGAAACGTTCGTCGGATTTGATTTCCTGTAAAGTTTGCCTTCCGTTCATCCGGGGCATGTTGTGGTCGATAATGATCAGGTCGGGCTGGGAACCGGTTCCGGCCGTTCTGTTGAGAAATTCCAGCACTTCTATGCCGTTTTCCACGGACTCCAGCAATACCGCATCAGCCCGTTCTTCCAGGATCTGGGTGAACAGTTCACGGTCATCAAGGTCATCATCTGCAAGCAAAATTTTCTTTCTTACGTCCATACGTTTTCCTTCGGTTAATCAATCAGTTGTTGTTTGCAGGGTAAAACTATTGTAAAGGTTGTTCCTTCGTTTTCGATACTGTGTACGGTAATTAAGCCATTGTGTTTTTCCACAATTTTTTTCGCAACGGCAAGACCGATGCCCGTTCCTTCAAACTTATCTTTTGAATGAAGGCGGTGAAACAGGTTGAATATATTTCCTGCTGAGTGCAAGTCAAAACCTATGCCATTATCTTTAAAAATTATCTTAACAAATTTTCCATCGCCCACTGCGGGCGCGTCAAATGATTTGTTTTCAATGTGTTCTGAACTGATATTTATTATCGGCGCACGTTTCGGATGAATGAACTTTAATGCGTTGCTAATGAGGTTGTGGAATACCTGCCTGATCTGGCCCGGGATGATTTCGAGTTTTGGAAGTGTGCTAACCTCAACAGTAGCGTTCTTCTCTTTAATGGACAATTCGAAATCATCGAGGATGCCGGTGATAATTTCGTTTACATCAGACAGTTGGAAGGCATCGTTGCCTGCGGACAGCCTGGAGTAACTCAGGATATCCTGTATCAGGGCCTTCATCCTGTCGGAAGAAATGATGATTTTATCGAGGTAGCTGCTGAAGCGGGCGTTCAGGTTGTTTCTGAATTCATCCTGCAGCATATTGGCGAACATCTGGATTTTCCGGAGCGGCTCCTGCAGGTCGTGAGAGGCTACGGACGCAAATTGTTGCAGGTCGTTGTTGCTGATTTCCAGCGCCTGGTTCAGCACACGAAGGTCGCGCGTTCTTTCTTTCACTTTTCTTTCCAGTTCCTCGTTCATGCCTGCGATTTTCTGTTCGGCTTTTTTGATTTCCGTGATGTCGAACATGGAACCGAGCATCCTGAATGGAGTACCTTGTTCATCGTGGAGGATATAACCACGGTCCAGTATGTTGGCATACGCACCATTTTCTTTTCTGAACCTGTATTCCTGCGTCCATTGCGGCTGGTTGCTGTTGATGGCGCTCATGATGCCGCTTTCCACCGCTGGTCTGTCGGCGGGGTGTATGCGCTCCGTCCAGGATTTCCTGCTGGTGTGTTCTTCCGATGGGGCGAAACCAAATTTAGTATAGAAGGTTTCGTTCCACCAGTTTTCGTTGGTCACCAGGTTCCAATCCCAGAGTGCGTCGTTTGTGGCCCTGGCTACGAGGCGGAAACGTTCCTCGCTTTCGGAGAGCGCCCTGGTTCTTTCGGCCACCTTGTATTCCAGTTCATTGTTGGCTTGTTTGAGCTTGTCTTTCGTGGCGATCAGTTCGGTATAATGTTGTTTCAACTTTTGTTCCGCTGATTTTTTGGTGCTGATGTCGCTGATGCTTACCACGAATCCATCCATCATTTTCACGGCGGTGATCTCGTACCATTTCTGTTTGGATTCAGAGAAAACATCGCCGTGCCAGAAAGTATCTTCCTGCACCACTTTACGGAGTTGCTGGAACAGATTGTTTTCCTTCAGTAAGGGGAAATTTTTGTTCAGCGTTTGCGTGACTTTCCCCTCGGCAGTGCTGTGCAGCATTTTATGGGCGGAATCATTCGCGGTGAGCAGTTGGAAGTCGGTGATTACATGCTGGTTGTCCCGAACGGATTTGAAGGCAAGAATGGCGCTCCGGCTGGAATTGAATACACCTTTCACGATATTGTTCAGGTGCGTGATGGCGGTGATGTCCACGAAACTCAGGATAATACCGCCGTTCTTTTTATCGTGCCGGAGGTAGGGCATGATGCGCATCAGCATCTGTTTGCCGCTCTGCAACGCGATTTCTTTTTCTACCAGCGAGTTGTTCCGTAATACTTCTTCGAGGTCGCTGTTCAGTTTATCGTAGCGGATATTGTGTGAAATATGCGTAAAGGGACGTCCTGTATCTGCATCAATGAGGTTCACCACCTGCAGGGCCGCAGGATTAAATTTCCGGATATTGAGTTGCTGGTCGAGGAAAATCTGCCCGATATCGGTACTCCTGAAATAGTTGTCGAGGTCATCGTTCAGTTCAATGAGTTCTTTGATCTTCAACTGGTGTTCCGCGTTCAGCGTATGCAGTTCTTCGTTCAGCGACTGCAGTTCTTCATTGGAACTCTGCAATTCTTCATTGGCCGAGAGCAGTTCTTCATTGGAACTTTGTAATTCTTCGTTGGCGGTTTCTAAGTTCTCCACCGTTTCCTGCAATGTTTTCCGGGCCTCACTCAGTTCGTTTTCCAGCGCCAATGCGTAGTTGTCGGCAAAGCCTTCATTCAGCACGAGGGGAGGAGGAACGTGCCCTTCGGTATCCTGTATTTCATGCTCGATAATGGTGATGAGCACCTGGGGGCCTACGGGTTTAATTACGATCTTCCACAAAAGCGGTTGTCCGTTTCTGTTAAAATGAAACGGCGCGATCACGATTTTTTTCTTCTCTCTGATTGCTTTCCTCGTTTCTGTGCTGATCAGAAACGATACTTCGGAAGGCACCATGCGCAGGAGGTTCAGGTTAAGGCTGTTCCTGGGCATGGAGAGGAACTGGCCGTAATCGCCGAGGGTATCTTCTATGTTAAATTGATCGTCTACAAAAAAGGAGACTGTTTTTATTTCCTCACTCAGTATCCTGAATACTTCTTCCTGGAGCACGGGTTGCCTGGCCACCGCTGGTTGCTTGTCTTCTTTGCGGGGTATATCTTTCGGAGCCTGTGCCGCTATAAAAGACAGGTGTTGGCTGTTAAAAGTGGTTTCACTGGTTTTGCGGTAAATTTTCCATTTCTCTGAGATGTCTTCCAGGTGCTTTTTCATGGCGCCCACATTCTCGCTCGGCCCCAGGAAAATACAGCCACCGTTTTTTACTGCGTACACCAGTGTAGACAGTACTTTCTGTTGTAACGCCGGGTTCATGTAAATGAGCATGTTGCGGCAACAAACCAGGTCGTTCTTGATAAAAGGCGCGTCGCTGATGATGTTGTGTTTGGCGAACACCACCTGTTTGCGGAGTTGCGGGTTTACGGTGAACCCGTTGTCCTTGCGTTGGAACCAGGTGTCCCGCAGGGATTGGTCCATATCCTGAAAAGCTGCTTCCGGATACACGCCCTTCGAAGCGATGGAAATATTGGCCTCTTCAAGGTCGGAAGCGAAAAGCTTGATGTCGAGGTGTTTCTGCTGTTCCCGTGCTACTTCGTTCAACAGTATTCCGATGGAATAAGCTTCCTCGCCGGTGCTGCATGCGCTGATCCAGACCTTAATAGTATCACCGTCCTCCTTTGCCGCTATGAGCGGGCTGATAAATTTATTTTTCAGTACTTCGAAGGCTTCTTTATCGCGGAAAAACCGGGTTACGCCAATCAGGAAATCTTTGCCCAACGCCATACACTCTTCAGGATCGGTTTCCAGTTTCCGCAGGTAATCAGCGGCTGTACCGATATTGTGTTTCGCCATCCGGCGCAGGATACGCCGTACGATGGTGGGTGTTTTGTAATAATGGAAATCATTGCCTGCCACCTGGTGGATCAGGTCGAAAATTTTGGGCAGCACGGCTTCGTCCAGGATTTCTTCTTCCGCCGAATGCAACCATTGTTGTTTGCTGTACACGATGATTTCCGCCGGCATTTCCTGCACGGGGAGCACATGGTCCACATAGCCGGATTGCACTGCGCTGTTGGGCATGCCGTTGAACTTTGCGGAGTCTGGTTCCTGCACCATCACCACGCCACCGCTGCGCTTTACGGATTCAATACCTTTGGTGCCGTCGGAGCCGGTGCCGGAAAGGATGACTGCGATGGCACGTTGCTTTTTTTCTTTGGCCAGCGATTGGAAGAATACGTCCACCGCGTTGTTCGGTGATTTGTCGCCGCGCTTCTCTTCCAGCTTTAACTTATTCCCTTTAACTGTGATCAGTTTGTTGTTTGGGATCACGTAAACACAATTGCCATTCAACTCAACATTATCTTTCGCTTCAAACACCTGCATGTGTGTATGACGGGCCACGAGCTCCACGAGCAGGCTCTTGTGATCAGAAGAAAGGTGTTGGATGATCACAAAAGAGAGACCTGTGCCGTTCGGCATGTTGTCGAAGAATTCATGAATGGCTTCCAAGCCACCGGCGGAGGCGCCGATTGCCACGATATATTGTTCCTGCTGCGTTCTCGAGGATGTCTTCATATCATGGGTTTTCAGCATTATACTGGAATATTAAACTTCTTAAACTCTCTGCTATATTGAGTTCCACCTCCTCCCAGGGGAGCGACACACCTGTTACTTTTTCCTGCCACAACTTAAAGGAGTAGCGCGGATGGTAGGTTCTCATGTCTTTTTCAAAGAAAATTCGCTCTCCTGGGTTCCCGCCCCAATTGATGGTCTGAACGGTTTCAGGCCGGAACAGCAGGAGGTATTCGTCGCGCTGTGTATTCAGTGGAAGCGCCAGTAAACCACTGGCTTTGTCGGGATAAAGTTCCGCTCTGTCGTATTCAACGGAAAGTGCGGTTACAGGCAATGTGGCGCGCAACTTTTTCGTATGCAGCCAAAGCAGGAGGTCGTCCGTTTCTTCCTGAGGTGGAACTGTTCCGATGCTGTACGACCGGTTGCCGAAATACAATACAGCGCCTGAAGCGGAAAAAAGATCAAGGATATTTGTTTCTCCAAAAAGCAGACTTCCCGGAATATCTCCCGTTTTGAAAAGGGATTCCACCATTGTATTGTACACATGGTGTGCCTTTTCTTCTTTGGTCAAACGTTCGCGGTTGTATAGAGAAGTGATCTTATTTGAGATGATACCCGACAACAGTTCGAAGATGGCGCACATCGTATAATTCATGGTACGCGCGGTGCGGTGGTGGCAGGCGATAAGCCCCCAGAGCCTGCCGTTAAAAAGAATGCGTGTGCTCATGGATGCGTTCACCCGCATGTTGCCGAGGTACTCCAGGTGCACCTTACTTACGCCCCGGATATTACAATCTGAAAGGTCAATAAATGCTGCGGTTGCGGGATTGATGACGGGGTATAACCGAACCGGCGCGTATTCGCGGTTGGGAATATACCGGTACGGATTGGAGAGATACAGGTCCCGGGCCTGCTTGGGAATATCGGAAGCCGGAAAGGTAAACCCGATATAGGATTCCATACCTTCTTCCATGGCCTCGGCCAAAACATGCCCGTTCCAATCTTCATCAAACCGGTAAATCATCACTTTATCGAAGCCGGAAACTTTCTTCAGTTCTGCCGCCGCAACGGTGCATGCCTCTTCGGTGGAACTGGCTGCTTCGATGTTGGACATGGCGTTTTTGATTTTCCTGAACACCCGCACAAAGTGCGCATCTTCCCCGCCATTGGAAGGCAGGTTCTCAATCTCCAGGATAAAGCAACTTTTTTTCCGGTGCGCGATCAGCGTGTACCGCTCACTGTTCAGTTCCCACAACAAAGGCAGTTTTTCCGTTACGCCTTCTGAAAGATGTGTTTGAAGTTCAGTTATTTCTTTGTCGCTGATGAATTCTGAGAGTTTTTTCTCCACCATGTTGAGGGCCGAAACACCGAAAAGGGGAAAGGTGTTTTCACTGACCTGTATAATGGTAAGGCTGTTAATGTCCACCACCAACAATACACCATAAGGTTGTATCACGTTGATGAGGTGGATAGGAACACTTCCACAGAATTCCGAATCGTATTTGCTAAACTGTTCTTGGTTCATTTTCCCTTATCCATTTTTCAAATAACACAAATGTCTGGCCCGCGGTTGTTAACGCCTTTTCCTTTTCCGCAGGAGAAAAGTTTTTTTCATTCAGTTCCGTGCAAAATCGCTTCCACCGTTCCTGCGTATCCGCTCCATATCCTTCAAAAAAGGCGAGCGGCAACTCAGGGTTTCCGGGTATTTTTTTAGCGATCATTTGCGCGATATGCACACCACCCAGCGTTGAACCTTCCAATACATAAAGCGCACCGAGGGCTTCAGCTTCATCTGAAATAACAGGAAGTTCCGTGCACAAAGAGATGTTGTGGAATCTGTTCCCCAAAATGCCCAGATCCTTTAAAATCCATGCTGCTTTCCTGGAAGATTCCTCCCTGCCCAATACGGCTTCTATCTTGTTTTCAAGGGGATGGTAATAACCATACATCAATCGCAGAACCTTGATGTAGTCTGCATTACAACTAATATTCCTCAGATGGCCAAGTAGATTTTTCTCTAATGAGGCATGTGGTATTTTAGTGGAAGATTTAAGGGCTGAAGTGAGATCCGTTTCTAAGTATAACGACATAAAGTAAAGATATAGAAACTTGCAAATGGAACTTCCCACGGCAAGGATATTCTGCTAAAATTTTCTGTATAAACAAAATATACATGGCAACAGATTCGGCACAAAGAAAAAATATGAAAACAACCGGTAACGTTCTATTTTCACCTGTAGATTAAAATCAACAGGATGGCAACAATGGATTTTGACGCGATAGTGGTAGGATCGGGGCCCAATGGATTGGCAGCAGCGATTACCATGCAACGGGAAGGAAAAAAGGTGTTGTTGGTGGAAGCCAGACAACAGATCGGAGGCGGGATGAGAACACAGGAACTGACCCTGCCTGGCTTTCGCCACGATGTATGTTCTGCTATTCATCCCATGGCCGGACTTTCGCCATTTTTCAAAACCATTCCATTTGAAAAATTTGGACTGCATTTCGTGAAGCCGGAAATTGCCGCCGCGCATCCTTTCGATCGCGAACCCGCGGCTTTCCTCAAACACTCCGTTGAAGAAACCGCAGCGGCGCTCGGGGAAGACGCGGCCTTTTACCGAAAAACTTTCGGTCCCCTCGCTGAAAATTTCCCTTTGCTGATCAACGATATTCTTGGTCCGCTAAAAATGCCTGCGCATCCACTTAAATACGCGGGCTTCGGATTGAACGCGCTGCTGTCGGCAAAACAGTTCGCCAGCCGTTTTCAAACCGAACGCGCGAAAGGACTTTGGGCCGGCATGGCCGCACATTCTATACAACCGCTTTCCAATCTTACTACTTCGGCGATCGGACTGGTTTTAATGACTGCAGGACATACTTCCGGCTGGCCGGTACCGGTCGGCGGCTCGCAATCCATCGCTGATGCATTGCTGAAGTATTTTCTGGAACTCGGCGGAAAAGTGGAGACAGGGTTTCATGTTACCAGTCTTTCTCAATTGCCATCGGCCCATGCGGTATTGTTTGATGTTACCCCCAAACAACTGCTGCAAATTGCCGGACATACTTTTTCTCCCCTCTACAAATGGCAACTGGAGCGCTACCGCTATGGGATGGGGGTGTTTAAAATAGACTGGGCGCTGGATGGTCCTATACCTTTTAAAGATGAAAATTGCCGGAAGGCGGGTACCATTCATATCGGCAATACCTTCCGTGAAATTGAAGCCGGGGAAAAACTGGCCTCGGAAGGTGGGCATCCCGAAAAACCTTATGTGCTCCTGGCCCAGCAAAGCGTATTCGACCCCACCCGCGCACCCGAAGGAAAGCAGGTGGCATGGGCCTATTGCCATGTACCCAATGGTTCCACAAAAGATATGACCGCAATTATTGAGGCACAGGTGGAACGTTTTGCCCCGGGGTTTAAAGACAGGATTCTTGCACGGCACACCATGAACGCAATGGATATGGAAAACTACAATCCCAACTATGTTGGTGGCGATATCAACGGCGGAATCCTTGATATCGGGCAGCTTTTTACCCGGCCGGCACTTCGCAGGTCACCTTACAAAACGAGTACAAAAGGATTGTACATCTGCTCTTCTTCCACGCCCCCGGGCGGTGGGGTACATGGGATGTGCGGGTACCATGCGGCGAAGGTTGCTTTGAAGGAAGTTTTCAGTTGAGTTTTAATTTCAGCAGTGAAGTCTATTGTTTTTATAGACTTTTATTTGGCCAACTTTTTTTAGTTCACTAATATTGTAGACTTTTAAGTATTACACTGATACTATGAAGTTGAACCTCCTTGCTTTTGCTGTACCTTTTTTCCTGCTGTTCATGTTACTTGAATATGCCGTGGCGCGGCGCCGGAACAAAAAAATATTCAATCTCCACAATTCCATCACGAATGTGAGTATAGGCATTGCGGAGCGTCTCCTGGACGTATTGGTAACCGGAGCTTTCTATTTTATTTACCAGTATATCCAGGAGCATTTCGGATTATTTTCCATACGTGGCGGGGTGGTGATGTGGGTGATCTTGTTTATATGCACGGATTTTATCTGGTATTGGTACCACCGCCTGGCACATGAGGTGAGCCTTTTCTGGGCGGCGCATGTGGTACACCACCAGAGTGAGGATTTTAATTACACGGTTTCTGCAAGGATCACCGTATTCCAGGCCTTTATACGCACGGGTTTCTGGGCCGTTCTTCCCTTAATGGGTTTTCCCGCGGAAATGATTACCAGCATATTGCTGGTGCATGGATTGTACCCGTTTTTTATTCACACCCAACTGATCGGGAAACTTGGTGTGCTGGAATATATTTTTGTGACACCTTCGCACCACCGGGT
>CAMLRX010000138.1 GCA_946482545.1 uncultured Flavihumibacter sp.
GCCTACAAGGATATTCCGAAAACAGCTACGGTGGTGTGGGACAACAAAGAAATCTCGATGTTACTCGCACAACTGGGCCTGCCACAGGATTCCCCACTTAGTGTATTGGTCGTGGAAGTGTTCGGGAACATCACCAGCATTTTCGAACACCTCGGGATGCCGATGAACCAGGTAGAACAACTGACCCAACGACAACCGCAGGTGTACCAAACTTTGGTGCAACGTGCACAACGGCAGCAACAGGCGCTGGGGAATGAACTCGGGAATTACAGGATACTGCGGACATCGCCGTTAACGGAGGTGCCGTTTGTATGCTGTACCACGTGTGGGTGATACAACCTCCATGGCATGATTTTTTTCTGCTCTTCCTGAAATAAAATCACCATGCAGAACTGGTTAAAAACACTCATCGCCGGGTACGGCGCGTATAAACTTGGCGGAGGATGCCTCGGCACCATACTGGTATTCGTACTCATCTTCTGGGCCCTGGGACACTGCTAGGCTACTGCGCGATGGTGACTACACTTTCTTCGCTTTTGCCGCAAGTGTGAAAAGAGCAGGAAGGTTTGCGTGCATCCGCATAACCAGCTATGGCAGTGGCTTGTGCCACTTCCTCCGACATGTCAGCGGGGAATTCCTGTGCTGTGGTCTGCACCAGTTCGGTGCGGATGTGCATGAATAAAAGACTTTCATTGGCATCGCTCTTCTCCTTGGGAGAAGAGATGCCCGTGAACAATACACCGAAAAGCGTGATCCCCGTAACCAGGATATTCTTTTTCATTTGTATTTTTTTAAAGGGTTACTCCGCTGGCGCGGTTGATTTTTTTGTATTCCACCTTCGCCTGTTGCAGCAGGTCGTTCACATACATGGCGCATCTTTCATCTGCATCATACAGACTGAACTCATGGGAAAGACGCGTTACCCTTTCCTTGTATAAAGGATTGTTGAGCACTTCATTTACTGCTGCCTGTATTTTAACGGGCGTAGGTGTTTCTGTTTTCATGTTCACACCAAGTTTAAAATAACCTACCCGCGCGCATATTTCACTTTTCCCTTCATGAACGCCGGCCACCACCAGGGGTAGTTTGTGGGTGATGCCCAGCAGTGTTCCGCCATATCCGCCGTTGGTAATGAAGACATCGGCCAACGGCATCACTTCCGAAAAGGGAATAAAATCGGTGATCAGTAAATTCTTTTCCGGGAACCTGGCCTTCAGTTCTTCGGTACGGTTACCTGCTGTTGTGGCGATCACGAGGTATTCCGTGTTCCGGAAAGCTTCCAGTGTGGGCACAAGCAGTTTCTCCACGTTGGGTTCGGCGGTTCCCTGGGTAACCAGGATCACTTTTTTGTATTGTGCCTGCTCCGTGCTGAGGCGGAAGGGTGTATTCCCGGGTTTGTGTTTGGGCAATAACGGACCAATGTAACGGAGTTTCGGGTTCAGGTCGCTGCGGCGGTATTCGAAACCCGGGGTGCCGCTCTGAAGGATAAGATCGACTTTGCGGTAGAGGATGTCCAACACATTGCCGGGCACTACTTTCACCCCATAACGGCGGAAGATGCGGTTATTGATCTTCGTTAGACCGGAAAACATCATTTTGTCGCCGGCGAAGCGCATCAGTCCCTGCTTTAATTTTCCCGCGAAATTGTAGGAAGGTGTAATCCCCAGTCCGGCAGGCGCGAGGTCCTTCGAGGTTTCCATGATGGGCGCGATGCCCACGGTAATAACGGGGATGTTCAGTTTATCTTTGATGTAGGCTGAACCGGTGAACATGATATCTGCGATGAGCAGGTCGTAGGGGAATTCCTGGTAGATGGCTTCCAGGTCCTGGAAATACTTCGGTCCGAAGCCGATGAACAGGTGTTCCAGGTCGTATTTGAATTTCTTTACCTGGCTGGTGATCGTTTTCCTTTCAGCGAAAAACTCCTCGAAGTTGTTGGCGTTTATTTGTGGAACGTTTACAAAAGGATAGTGGTGCAGCCCGAGCTTGGCGATCTTCTCCTTGTAATAATCCTGGGTGTAGAACCGCACATCGTAGCCCAGTTCTTTCAGATGGGTAGCGAGGCCGGTGAGTGGATTAAAGTGGCCGTCGGCCGGTACACATGCAAACAGGATACGTTTGCCATTCTTTGCCAGCGTGTTTTTCACAGGGTCGTTTCCGGGAAGAATGTTGTGTTGCATAATTGCTGATTGAGTTGTAAAGGATAATTTTGATGCAAGTTTCCATCAATCTTATTTCAGAAGAAAGTGCATCCTGCTTGAATTGACATATCCGGTGTATGGATTGCGGGTTTATGCTGTTCTTCTCTATCTTTATTTTTCAAAGCCCCCAAGTGAACAAGTTCTTCTCCTTCTTATTGCTGCTGCTTTCGCTGGAAAGTTTTGCCCAGGCGCCCGACCGTTTCGTTTTCAACCGTTTCGGTAAGATCAACGGGCTCGCTGCCGATGACGCGGTTTCCGTGGCGCAGGATGTTGATGGCTATATCTGGATCGCCACCGGCAACGGCTTACAACGCTATGATGGCAAGCGTTTCATCACTTTCAGGCACAATTCCGCAGACCCGAATTCGCTGCCCACCAGCAATATAGCTTTCGTGCTGCTCGACAAAAAAGGCCGGTTATGGGTGGAATGCGAAGGCTCAAGGATAGGAATATTCGACACGAAAAGTTTTCGCTATACACCCGCCAGGATAAGTTTACCGGAAGAAGCGAGAAGGAATGAACTGTTGCGGATCACTTCCGATGCCGACAATACTTTGCAGATGATCGTGGCCAACTACGGCGTGATCACTTACCATGAACAACGCAATGAATTTTCAGCCGCATTCAACAAAGCCAGGGCCCCGGATGGCAGCATTGCCGGTGATATCCGTAAGAACGGAAAACACAACAGTTACTGGGTAACACATGCCAAAGGAATCGACCTCTTTGATGCTTCCACCCAACGTTTTGTGCCACGCGCATCCATGCCCATGCTGATCACCATCAACCGGAAACTGGAAGAAGAAAAAGCCATGGGACCCATTTACACGTTCACCGACCAGCAAGGTGTACTCCGGATGCAGCTATGGTCGAACAAACAGGTGGGACCCGATCTCCTCAGCTACGATACCCGTTCCCACCAATTGCTTTCCTACAAAATAAATATGGATGAGCTGATCGGCTCCTACCACGATCTCAATGGCACACTGGAGCAGCGCAACGGCGACCTTTGGGTATATGGCGCCCCGCTTTTCGCCCGCTTCAACCGGCAGAAAGGAAAGTTTGAGGACGTGCGCAATGAATCGTTGCGGGAACACGGCGTGGATATTGAAAAAATCTACCACCTCTTCGAGGACCGCGAAGAGAACATCTGGGTGGCCAGCAGCAACGGGCTTTATGTTTTTAATCCTTCGGCCCAGGTGTTCACGAACATGCCTAACCGCAGAAAAGACAACAGGAAATACAACCACGCCCCCGAATCAATCCTGCAACGCCCCGATGGTACGATTTACGTTTCTGCCTGGGGCGCCGGTATTTTCGCTTACGACCCGGCGTTCAACATCCTTCCCAACCCGTTTTACCCAGCACCACGGCAGAACGACGCCATCTCCGTATGGGATATGCTGGAACGAAAAAACGGTGAAATATGGATGGGTATCCAGGGCGGCACCTTGCGCATTCAGGATATGCGCCGCAATACATATACTGAACTGCGCCTCGGGGTATTCGAAAAGCATACGCTCCGCCAGGTGCGGGAAGCGCCCAATGGAGACATCTGGATCGGCACCCAGGCGGGCCTGATCCTGAAATGCAAAGGCGGAAACTGGAAGGATACAGGTTCCTTCTCCATCGTGCAACGCGTGAAAGGCAACATCATGCAGTTGCTGCCCGACCATAACGGTAATGTATGGGCCTGTTCCGACCGGGACGGACTCTACCGCATCAACGCGGCTTCAGGGCAGATCATGGAACATTTTTCGGAAAAAGGCCCGGAGGGAAAAAGACTGAACAGCGGCGGGGCAACCAACATCATGCAGGTGAACGACAGCACCATGCTCGTTGCCAGTGGCTGGTTGCATATCCTCAATACCCGCACTTCTACTTTCAGGTACATCACGCCCGATCATGGCCTCCCGCCCTCCGCGGTGGTCAGTTTCGTAAAGGACCAAAAAGGTTTCATCTGGATCGGTTTGCTGGATGGGATCTGTCGTTATGATATGCGCACTAACCTCGTCAGCACCTTCGGCTCTGAAGATGGTGTGGTGAACGACCATTGTCAGCCCAATGCCGCCCGCCTGCTCCACGATGGCCGGATACTTTTCGGTACCACTTCCGACCTGCTGGTGGTGGATCCCAACAAAATCATCATCCCCGAAAAAAAGCCGCCAGTTATCATCGCCTCTTTTTTCGTTTCCAACAAACCCCTCCGTGTTGATTCCCTGCTTCAACTCAAAAAAATTACGCTGCCCCATTACAACAACTCCCTTACCATCGACCTTTCCACACTTACTTACACCCATACTTATGGGATCGTGTACCAGTTGGTGGGCGTAGACAAAGACTGGCAGATGAGCGCGAACAAACAGGCCATGTACAATTACCTCGCGCCCGGCACATACACTTTCCGTACAAGGATCTGGCAGGAAAATGATGGTTCAAAAAAAGTGACGGAACTAACCATAGTGATCACACCACCCTTCTGGGGAAGCTGGTGGTTTTATGGATTGCTGCTGCTTTGCGGCCTGGCCATATTGTATTTTATTGATAAGAACAGGATCAGCCGCATCAAACAAACCCAGGAACTGCGCACCGATATCGCCCTGAACCTGCACCAGGATGTGAACACCACACTCAACAACATCAACCTCCTCAGTGAAATGGCACGCATCAAAGCCGATAACGATGTGGACCGTTCCAAGGAACTCATCGACCGCATCAGCGAAAAAAGCAACAGCATGATCGTTGCCATGGACGATGTACTCTGGGCCATCGATCCTGCCAATGATACGATGGAGAAAATGGCGCTACGGCTCCGTGAATATACCGATACCCTCCGCCTGCGTTACGATGCGGAAATCAATACCCAGGCCGATAAAAAAATCCGGAAACTGAAGCTGGATATGAAACGCCGCTATGGACTATTCGTGGTGTTCAAAGAAGCGCTCCGTTGTTTGGTGGAATACATGGGCGGAAGAAAAACGCAGATACAACTGAGCCTTTCCCACCACCAGTTGTCCCTGAAGATCAAAGATGCAACGGCGCTGGACCAGGACCATCCTTTGTTACCCGGAAGTATCGACGCTATGCGGGCCAGGGCCGAAGAAATGAATGCCCTGCTGGATATCCAGACCGATAAACACGGCGCCGACATTGTATTGCAGATACCACTTCAATAGTTATTTGCCCATCCAGCGTTTGAACTCGGCTACTTTTTCGCGGCTCACAATCACTTCTTTGTCGAGTGCGGGTTTCAGGTGCAGGATGAGCCTGTTGCCGAAGTAATCGTGTATCTGCCCCACACTGTTCACGGAAATAAAGAAAGAGCGGCTCACGCGGTAGAACCGGTCGGGATCCAGCATATCTTCCAGTTCATCCATCGTGTAGTCCACCACAAATTTTTTATTCTCGGTTGTTTTGAAGAAGATCAGTCGCCCGTCACTGTAGAAGTACGCGATCTCTTCGGTTTCCACGGAAACCAGGTTGGGTCCGTTCTTCACCAGGAAGCGTTTGCGGTAATCTTTCGGGTGCAGTTTCTGTTGCAGTTCTTTCAGCAGGTTGTCCATATTCAGCGCCGGTGTTGGGGCTGATGTGGCGTACAGTTTTTTGTATTTATCGAGTGCCGCCGCGAGGTCATCTTTCTGAACGGGTTTCAGCAGGTAATCGATGCTGTTCACTTTAAACGCTTTCAGCGCGTATTCGTCGTAAGAGGTGGTGAAGATGACGGGACATTTCACTTCCACGTGGTTGAATATTTCAAAACTTTGTCCGTCCAATAGTTCAATATCCATCAGCATCAGGTCGGGCGCTTCGTTGTTTTCGAGCCATTCCACGGCGGCGGCCACACTATCGGCGGTGGCAATTACTTCAATGTCTTCATCAATACTCAACAGTGTTTTGTAGAGTTTTTTTACGGCCAGTTCTTCATCTTCAACAATAAAAACTTTCATGGGTGTTGTGTTTAGGTAAAGGTGGTATTCAGGGTGGGCGCTCCGTTCCAGATCAGCGGCAGCACCACGGTAAAGTATTTTCCATCTTCCATCACCTGGAAACCGGGCTGGTTCAGCAACTCATATTTGGTGGCGATATTGGAAAGGCCCACGCGTCCGGAAGGCGCTTTTTTACTCCTGCCCCTGATGTTGTTGTTGACCACCAGTTTATTCCCGGCGGTGGTAAATATTTCGATGGTGAGCGGGTGGTTCTTCGAGAGTGCATTGTGCTTCACCACATTTTCCACCAGCATCTGCAAACTGAGTGTTGGCAGCAGGTGCTGGTCGTATTGCTTATCGGTTTCAATCTGCAGGCGCAACGCTTCGCCATGGCGCGTTTTCAGCAAACGCATATAAGATTCAATAAAATGAAGTTCGTTTCGGAGCGTACTCATGCCGCTTTCGTTGGTGCGCAAAAGGTAGCGGTACACTTTACTGAGTTCGTTGAGGAAGCGTTCCGCTTTTTGTTTGTCTTCTGAAATAAGTGCCGAAAGGGTATTAAAACAATTGAACAGGAAGTGCGGGTTCACCTGCCGCTTCAGTGATTCAAACTCGCCTTCCAGGCTAAGCTGGGCGTACATTTCCCGTTCCCTCACGCTTTCTTTGTATTGCTTAAAAATGAAATCCCCTTCCCAGATAATCATCGCAATCAATGTAATGCCCACCCCGATAAAAAGGGAGAGCCAGAACTTGCGTGGTGTTACCTCGAAGGTTTCCGTGGAGAAATTTTCCACGCCCCAGAGAATGATGAACACACATATTGTGACGACTACGAACTGCTTTACCACCAGCGTTACGATGCGCTTAATGGTATCGCGGTAAGAAATGAACGCATCGTGAATATACCTCGTGAGCACCACATCCGTGTACCAGATGCCGAGTCCTACCAGCAGGATAAAGCCGAATCCTTTGAACCAGAGCGCATCGTTGTGGTACCATTCATTCCCGAACAAGACAAAGCAGGTGAGGAAGGAAATCAGCGGCATCAACGTAATGAAGCTGGCCCATTCAATTTTATTGGGAACGGGCAGTTTCATAGCGCTACTATTTTATGTTCAATCAACGGCAGTTTCATGGTGAAAATACCATTGTCGTTTTGCACCTCCACGTCCTTTTTACAAAGCAACTTGTATTTATCTGCGATGTTGAAAATACCTTCTTTGCTCGCCTCCACGGGGTGTTTCCTGGGCAGCCATTCATTTTTTAAAATCAGGTTACCATCAGCATCGGTGTTTACCGCGAACAACATCGGGTGTTTTCTGGACAACATGCCGGTGTTAAAACCATATTCGAATACGGCTTGTAACAGCAGCGGGGTCACAAATTTTTTACGGTCGTTTTCGGGTACTTTTATATTTAGTTCAAGACTGTTTCCGTACCTGGTTTGCAGGAGATAGAAATAAGAATGGAGGAATTGAATTTCGGTTTCCAGCGGCACGAACTGTTCTTCGTGGCAACTCAGCATGTAGCGGTACACTTTGGTGAGTTCATTCAGGAAAGCCTCGGCTTTTTCTTCATCTTCACTGATCAGGCTCGAGAGAGAGTTCAGGCTGTTGAACAGAAAGTGCGGGTTGATCTGGCTTTTCAGTCCAAGCAACTGGCTCTGTGTGTAAGTTCGTTTGAGTTGTTCCGTTTCCTGCAGGGTGTTTTTCCAGCGTTCGAAGCTGTCCACGCCTTCGTGTACCAGCGTCACCATTACATTCAGGACAATGCCGATGGCCAGCATCCAGTAATAGGGTGTTTCTTCAAAAGAGTAGCCGAACAGTCCGAAGTAATCGTATCCTTTAAAAATAAGCGTGGTCACGAAAGCCTGTACCAGTGAAATCAGAAAAATAGTAAGCAGCATCCGTTTCAAAAGCTGCCGCCCTTGCGGCAGGCGGTTGCGTACGGTAACGGCGATGAGCGCATAGCCAATCCAGGCCAGCGCCATCACCGCTGCCACCAACAGACCGGAACATAAGATAAGCGTGGTGTTGCTGAAGAAATTTTTCCCGAACAACAGCACATTAAAAAGCACCACCACTGGAGGGAGCGTGGTGGCCAGGATGAGCATGTCTTTCCGGGTGTATTGCGGGAGCGGCATAGTTTAACGCGGGCAAAATACGATCTTTTTGAGGGAAGGAAGGGCGGTTGGAGGGTGTTTTACGGGATGGGTTGCATGAATTGAGGAAAAGGGGGGATGAGTTGGGGGAGGGTACGGTGAAAATACGGTACCTAACATCCTGATTTGATTACACTGGCAACGGAATTATTTTCGATATTGCACTCCTTAACGTGCCGCCGTAATTTTTCAATATGCTTTGTTGTTGATAACATACGGCGGCGGCGCAAAAAATAAACAACTGAATGGTACAGGATATTCTGCAACAGAACGAGCACACCACCCCGAACAGCAAACAGATGGCAGCGCTGAAGGCGCACTTCCCCGCATGTTTTAAAGCGGACGGCTCCTTCGATATAGAGCGTTTCAAATCCGAAATAGCCGTGAACACCAATATTGTGCAGGAAGGTTACGAGCTGAAGTTCCTGGGAAAAAGCTACGCCAAACTGCTGGCCAGTACCGACACCACTACGGTAATACAGCCGGATGAGGCGCACAACGGTCTGCCGGAAAACGCCGCCAGTGAAAACATCTACATCAGTGGCGATAATCTTGATGGACTTAAACACTTATTAAAGTCTTACGCGCAGAAAATAAAATGCATCTACATTGATCCGCCTTACAATACCGGTTCTGATGGCTTCGTATATCAGGACAATTTCAATTATACTTCCGAGAGCCTGCAGGAAAAACTGAGCATCGGGGAAGACGAAGCCGAACGTATCCTTGAACTTACCAAACGCGGTTCGGCATCCCATTCGGCCTGGCTCATGTTTATCTACAGCCGGCTGCTCCTCGCTAAAGATTTGCTGACAGATGATGGGGTGATTTTTATTTCGATAGATGATAATGAACAGGCGAATCTGAAACTGATTTGTGATGATGTTTTTGGGGAGGAGAATTTTATTGAGTGTATTACATGGAACAAAAGAGTACCCAAAAATGATAAAGGTATTGGAAATATCCATGAACATATATTGTTATATGTAAGAAATACAAATCATAAACATGAATTTACTGTAAGTAAAGATGGAATAGAGGAAATTGTAAATCTATTATCAAAATTGAAACGCAATAATACTCCGATACTGGAAGCGGAAGATGAGATAAGAAGATTATACAAAAAGAAAGGATATGATAGAGGAATAACACTATACAACTCTCTTGATTCGGAGTATAGGCTCTGGGGGAAAATAAACCTTAGCTGGCCAAATGCTGATACTTTTGGACCTAGATATGTTGTTATACATCCTAAAACTCATGAGGCTGTTAAAGTACCCGATAGAGGTTGGAGATGGAAAAGGGAGACGCTAGAAGATGCTGCGGGATTTCAAAATGGAAAATATAAATCTGTTGTACAGCTTCCCGATGGCTCCTATGTATGTGGTAAAATATGGTTTGATGAAAAAAACGTAATTCAGCCTAGCTCAATAACTTATTTAGATGAAGTAGAAAAGTTTCTACTTCGTTCGGTTGTATCATTAAAGAGTAACGGCGGAATTGAACTTGAGGACATATTCGATGGGAAAAGTTTTTTTTCTTATCCTAAACCAACCGCCTTACTTAGGTTGCTAATTGGCGCAGTTAATTTGTCAAATGGCGATACTATTCTCGACTTCTTCTCCGGCTCCGCCACCACAGCGCACGCCGTGATGCAACTGAACGCCGAGGACAATGGCAAGCGTAAGTTCATCGCGGTACAATTACCAGAGATACTGAATCCCGATGTGGATGCCCAGAAGATCGCCTACAAGTTCCTCCAGGAAAGCAACCTACCCACCACATTAAACTACATCGGCATAGAACGCATCAAACGCGCGGCGACCAAAATAAAACTGGAACATCCCGGCAAGGAACTCGACCTGGGCTTCCGGCACTTCATCCTCAGCGAGCCCAACCCCAATACCCTGGACAGGCTGGAAAATTTCGACAAAGCCGGTATGCTGGCCGACACCACCATCCTGGATGATTTCGGTATACCCACCATCCTCACCACCTGGCTCAACGCCGATGGCTACGGCCTTACCGCGAAAGCGCAACCCATAATGCTGGCGGGCTACACGGCCTACCATTGCGACAAGCACCTGTACCTTACAAACGATGGCTTCTCCCTGGAAAGCATGAAGGCCCTGCTCAGTAAATACGGGGATGACCCCGCCTTTAACCCGGAGAACCTGGTGCTGTTCGGCTACAGTTTCCCGGAATGGCACATCACGGAAATGATCGAAAAAAACCTGCGCGTCCTGAACGACGGCGAAAAAAACCTGAAAATCAATTTTACCGTAAGGTATTAATACATCACTATGGAGCTGATATTAAAGAATGACCTGGCACACCAGGTGAAGGCGTACGACGCCATCGCCAACGTGTTCAGCGCGGAACTGATGCGGAAGAACACGCTCTATTACCAGAACCCCACCCTGGTGCTGGACCGGCACGCGCTGATGACCAATATCGCCCAGGTGCAACGCGACAACGATATCCCCGCTGAATATAAGGGACTGAACCAGGTGGAAGGCTACCTGAACCTGGATGTGAAAATGGAAACGGGTACAGGGAAAACATACGTATATACAGCCGCGATGTTTGAACTCCACAAACGTTACGGCATCAATAAATTCATTGTGGTGGTGCCCACACTCGCCATTAAGGCGGGCGCGAAGCAGTTTATGCAAGATGGGTACACGAAGCGCCATTTCAGGGACCAATGCGGTTATGGGTCGGAACTGGATGTGCTGGCGCTGGAAGCCGTTAAAAAGAAAAAAGGCAAGAACTACTTTCCGGGCGTGGTGCGGGAATTCGTGAACGGAAGCAGCCAGCACGCCAATAAAATTTATGTGTTGCTCACCAACATGAGTTTGCTGGGCGGCACCTCAAAGATGCTGACGGAATCGTACGACTATGCCGCGTCGGGGTTTTACAAACCCATTGAAGGCATAAGGGCCACCAAACCTTTTTTGATCATCGATGAACCGCACCGGTTCAGTAAAACCCAGAAGGCTTACGATTTTATTGAGAAAAACATCTGTCCGCAGGCGATTATCCGCTTCGGCGCCACTTTCCCCGAAATAGAAATAGGAAAAGGCAAAAGTAAAAGGCGGCGGAAAGATTACCAGAACCTGATTTACGACCTGAATTCTTTCCAGGCCTTCAACCAAAACCTGATCAAAGGCATTGCGAAGGAACACTTTGAGCCCATCAGCCTGAAACAGGACAAAGTGAAACTGGCGCGCGTTCAAAGTAAAACGGCCGCGGTGTTTCAACTGGTGAGCCGGTCGGCACCCGCGAAATCATTCGAGTTGAAGAAAGGAGACAGCCTGGGGCTTATCGCACCGGAGCTGGAAGGCATCGTGATCGACGCCATCACTTCTTCCACCGTTGAACTTTCGAATGGACAAGTGAAAACAACAGGGGAAGAGTTCAGTACCGATATCTATTCCTCCTCCTACCAGGAAAGCATGATCCGGCTGGCCCTGGAGCGGCATTTTGAAACCGAACGCGACAACTTCAGCCGCAACGGCAGGATAAAAACACTGGCTTTGTTCTTCATCGACGACATCTTCTCCTACCGCCAGCAAGAAGGCGAAGAAAAAAAGCCTTACCTCAGGGACATGTTCGAGCGCCTGCTGGTGGAAAAAATTGACGCCACGCTGCCGTTACTGGCTGAACAGGAAAGCGCTTACAGGGAATACCTGCTGGCATCGAAAGCAAACGTCGGCGATGCCCATGGCGGCTACTTTTCCCAGGACAACAGCAGTTCCGATGAAGCCATCGCGCAGGAAGTGCAGGATATCCTGTACGAAAAGAAAAAACTGCTTTCCATAAAAGATGACCGCGGCGGGTTTAACCTCCGCAGATTCCTGTTCTCGAAATGGACCCTGAAAGAAGGATGGGATAACCCCAATGTATTTACGATCGTCAAACTGCGCAGCAGCGGCAGTGAAAGCAGCAAGATACAAGAGGTGGGCCGGGGCTTACGCCTTCCGGTGGATGAATTCGGAAACAGGATATCCAATGAAGCGTTCAAACTGAATTATATCATCGATTTTACGGAAGCCGATTTCGCGGAAAAACTGGTGTCGGAAATAAATGCCGATCTTCCCCAAGGCTTCGTTGTAACCGAAGAGATGATTCTGAAAGTGGCCGGCGCACGCCGTATGGATCCCGACGACCTTTTCGGGGAATTGTTTGCAAAGAAATACATCGACCGCAACAAGAACATCAACATCGCAAATAGCAATGCATTCTTTGCTGAGTTCCCGGAGTTCACAATTGGTGTGAACCCCGATAAGGTAACGGATAGGAACAAAAGTAAGGACAAGAAAGTCCGGATACGAAAAGCCGTATTCGATGAACTGAAAACGTTATGGACCGAGATCAACAACAAATATATTCTCTATTATGAGGGAATTGAAAAGAACGATTTCCTTTTCAACGGGCTGCTGGGGCTGCTTCATGATGGCGTACTGGCCGACACCTACATTACAAGCAGGCGATCAGATGTGGACACAGATGGAAACAAGGCGCTGATTAAAGAAGAGGCGGGTATGCAGCTTAAAATAAACAAACCCCTGCCTTACCATGAGTTTCTCCGGCGCATCAATCGCCAAACTAACCTATCTATTCAATTGGTGCATGCGGCGATGGTGGAATACGCCAAAACAAAAACCATTGATCCGGAAAGAATCAACGAATACAGTATTTCCAATTTTGTGCGGGAGTTCCAGGAATGGAAAGTGGAAAATTTAAGGGGCAGGTTCAGCTATTCAAAAGCGAACCTGCCGGTAAAAGGGACTTCTCTCACCTTCTCCGATGGCACGCCGAAGCAGGAAATTACGCAGGGCGTGATCGGCACTAGGTTCATGGAAGGTACCCCATCCGCTAAATACCTGTATGATGTATACGCTTATGATTCCCCATTGGAAAAAGAAAATCTGTTGGTAGACGGCATCCAGGAAGTGGTGGTGTACGGGAAGATTCCCCGCAACAGCATCGCCATTCCTACCGTTACAGGGCAGTCTTACAGCCCCGATTTTATGTATGTGGTGAAGAAGGACAACGGGGAGAAAATATTAAATGTGATTGTAGAAACGAAGGACGTGGAGAACAAGACTTCCCTCCGGAACATTGAGCAGGCGAAAATTGATTGCGCGAAGGTGTTCTTCAACCAGTTGACCATTGACGGGTATAAAGTGGAGTTTAAAACACAGTTGAACAACAAGAAGATCAGACAGCTGCTGGACGAAGTGCTGCACTAGCATTCTCCTTAACCCACAGGTAACATTCCCTTCCTACCTTGCTCCCATGCAATACTTACTC
>CAMLRX010000139.1 GCA_946482545.1 uncultured Flavihumibacter sp.
GATACTGGGATTTCTCTTGCGCACCGTAAGTCCCAACCGCTTCACCGCATCCGGCAACGTAGGTTCAGCCACACTTACCCTGTTCTGCACATCCAGCGTTGCGATATTGATGTCTGTTCCCACCTCAAAGTTCACCGTAATGCTGCTCTGCCCGCTGCTGGTACTGTTGCTGCTCATGTACGTCATACCGGGCGTACCATTCACCTGTGTCTCAATAGGGGTGGTGGTAGTCTGTTCCACAGTCTGCGCATCCGCTCCTGTAAAGTTTCCGTTGATAGAAACAGTTGGCGGAGAGATATCCGGATACTGCGCCACCGGCAGGTTAATCAAAGAAATTACCCCAACCAATACAATCACAATCGAAACAACGATCGCGGTGACGGGCCTTTTTATAAATACATCTGCTATCATTTGAATTGCACTTTTCGTTGAAACTTCTGATCGTTATTTTTTAGGAGCAGTTCCAGGTTGTTCTGTCGTGATCACACTTCCTTCCCTCAGGTTCTGTACGCCCTGCACCACAATCTTATCTCCTTTGCTTAATCCTTCCCGCACAAGAATATCCGTTCCTATCTGCTTGCCAAGCACCACTTTCTTTTGGGTCACCTTGTTGCTATCACCAACGGCATACACAAAAAATTCACCCAACATTTCAGTTACAGCTTTATAAGGGATCGTAATACTTTCTGATCCCGCACTTTTCTTCACACGCACTGTTCCGCTCATTCCCGCTTTCAGCATATTTTTCGCGTTCGGGAAAGAGAGTCTCATTTTCAACGTTCCTGTTTGAGGATCAACCGCTCTGTCGATTACACTGATGGAACCGGGATAAGGATACACATCTGTTCCGAAGGCCAGCGTGAAAGTAGAATCCACTTTTTTTGTTTCCTGCAACTGTGTAAACCGGAATATTTCTTTCTGATCGATCGCGAAATCCACAGCGATCGGATTATCCGAAGACACCACATTCAAAACGGTTTGTCCGGCCACCACTGCGGTACCGGTTTTCACCTGTGAGATACCGATGGTTCCGTCGAAAGGTGCGTAGATAGTCGAGAAGTTCACGTTCGATTGCAGGCTCTTCACATTGGCCTGCGCAGCGGAGACCTGTTTTTTAGCGGCTTCCAGTGCGGCATCGGCGTAATCAACCTGTTGCTTCGCAATAGCGTCCTTCTTATCCAGTTCGTGGTAACGGTCAGCATCTTTCTGTGCTTTCACCAGGTTGGTTTCCTGCACCTGTAAATTGGCGATCGCCTGCTGAACATTTGCGCTGTACAATTGCGCATCGATGGAATAGAGTTTCTGTCCTTTCCTTACCCTGTCGCCGTCTTTAAAAAAAATACCAGTAACGTAACCGCTTACCTGGGCGCGTAAATCCACCTGGTTCAGGGCTACTACAGTGGCGGGGTATTCGTCAAAATAGGCCACGTTTCCAGCAGTCACTTCTGCTACAGTTACCGGAACGGCAGGGGGCGGCCCCTGTTGTTGCTGCGCCTGCTTGTTGCCGCAGGATATGATAAACAGCAGGCTGCTGATACCTGCAAAAATCCGGATCTTATTCAATAACATATTATGGAAGTTTTAAGCATTAATAATTGATTTGGCCCAGCGCTTTCTTCATATCTACCTTACTGGCAAGCAGTTGATAAAGCGCATTGTAATAGCTGATTTGTGAAGTTCTCAGATCCGTTTCCGCAGTAATTACCTCGAGGTAGGTTTTGATACCTGATCTGTATTGCAACTGAATCACATCATAAACTTCCTGCGCCAGTGCCAGGTTTTCTTTTAAAGCCTGGTAATTGGCCAGCGCTCCTTTGTACCCGGCAATCGCCTGCGCATATTCCGCATTCACACTGTTTTTAAGGTTCACGATATCTTCTTCCGTCCGCTTCAATTGCCATTCAGCCACCGCGATGTCCGCGTTTCTTTTTCCTCCCTGAAAGATGGGCCAGGTAAGGGATAGCGCTGCGAAAGAGTTAGGATAATTTACATTGTACAACTTACTGAACCGGTCGTTGAGGTAGTTGAAATTATATGCTCCGTTCAGGGAAACATTGGGAAGGAAACTCCATTTGTTGTACCTGATATTCGCGTCCTGCAATCTGCGTTGTGTTTCCAGCAGCCTGTATTCGATCCGGAGTTTATAATCAGGAAGTTGGAGTGTATCTGCGGTGACCTCTTTTTCCATCTGAGCCACGTCAGACATTATTTTTATTTCCTGCTCTGCAGGATAACCCATCAGCAATTTGAGGACTTCTTTTTTTGCTTCCAGCAATTCCACATTGCTTTTCCGCGAAGCCCTTGTATTGTTCAATTGAATCGTGGCGCGCTTAAAATCCGTTTTGTCAGCCACACCTGCTTCGTACTGACTGGTAGCATCACGCAAACTTTTTTCGAGCCGGACGATGTTTTCATCGGCCACACGAATCTGTTGCGCAGTGGCGAGCACATCGTAATACGCTTTACTTACATTCGCAGCGATGTCAATTTTGCTGCTGCTGGTATTTTGTGTTGCCTGAAGTTGTACATCTCCTTTGGAACGCAGCGCCAGCAAGGCATCCCTGTTGAAAATGTTCTGAGAAAGCGTGAACTGCAATGCCGATACATTATCCACACCAAGCTTAACAGGGTTTCCACCAATGATATTGGTCTGTACCTCGAAATTGTGTTGCAGGTTGTAGTTAAAATTCACCCTTGGATACCAATCCGAAAGCCTGCTCTTAATCGTGTAACCGGTAATCTGTTCGTCTATCTTGGCCTGTTTCACCAACGGTTGGTTCTCTATGGCATACGCGATACACTGTTCCAATGAAAGTGAATCAGCAACCTGCGCCCTTCCTGCAAGCGGCAACAGACACACCAAACACAGCGTTCTAACAACGTTTGATACTCTCATATAATTTAAAAAATAAAAAGTACGATGGCTTACAACCGGATGCCATCCCAAATGATGGCCAGAATATTGTTCACACTGTCAGGAGAAAATTCCCGCCGACCGGATACATGAACCTTAGCAGTAGTGGAGATCGCACCGAGCACCACAGGCGCCACCAGGAAATACTCCACCTTTTTGACGACACCTTCTTCCATGCCCGTTCGCATGAAGTTGAAAAAGTTGTCAATAAACACCTGTTTCGCCTCCAATGTTCGTTGCGCATAAGGCGAGTTGTTGTACTGATCCAGGAAATACAACGCATCAGGATTAGAGATATAATAATGAAGCAACTTCCTGCATTCCTCAAAAAACTGGTCTTTGAAACTCAGCGAAGTATCTCTCGCACCGAAAGCGACAACAGAAAGTTCCTTACAAATCAGGAGGTATATTTCCAGCATCACGTCATCCTTGCCCGGAAAATAATGGTAGATGGTTCCACACGCGACATTGGCGTGCCTGGCTATCTGGCTCATGGGCGTACCGTGAAAACCGTGCAGCCGGATCAGCTCCATTGCACTGCGAAGGATGGCTTCTTTTTTACCCGCTATTTCCGATTGAACGTTCATTCGGTCGGCAAGTTACATTGAATTTCAACTCCACGAAATATTTTTTCTGCTTAATTATCATGACTCCTGTTTCATTTTGCTAAATTATTTAGTATTTTTGAGTTGGTCAAATAGAAAAACACGGTTTCGTATCCGTTTTTTCACCGTTTTAACCACTTACAAGTTCAGCTTATTTACCAGCCCCGTCAATTCCCAAATAAGGTTAATCATTGTCAAATTCGTTCATTATGGATGAAATCATAAAAGGGCGCGGTGCCCAGATCAATACGCCGAACCGTTTTCACAGGCACAGTCTTGAGAAGCAACATGTGGAAGGAATCGATGACTGGGAAGAACCGGGTGTTAAAACAGTATTCCTTGAACAACATGCCAAATCGCTGGTCAATAAAGTGGAAAGCCCTGATGTGGGTATGTTTTATTCCATGAACCCTTACCAGGGTTGTGAGCACGGTTGCATTTATTGTTATGCCCGCAACAGCCATGAGTACCTGGGTTTCAGTGCAGGACTTGATTTTGAGAGCAAAATCATGGTAAAAAAGAATGCGCCCGAGTTGCTCCGGAAGTTCCTGCTTCATCCAAAATGGCAATCAGTTCCGATTTCTTTGAGTGGTAACACAGACTGTTATCAACCCGCTGAACAGAAATTCGGCATTACACGTAAGTTGCTGGAAGTGTGTGATAGTTTTCATCAACCCGTGGGCATCATCACTAAAAACGCAGGTATATTAAGAGATAAGGAGTTATTGGCGAAGATGGGTAAAAGGAACCTTGTGTCTGTGCTGGTTTCGATCACTTCTTTCGATGAACAATTACGGTTGGCGATGGAACCCCGCACCACTACTGCGGCCCAGCGGTTAAGGGTAATCCGTGAACTCTCTGCGGCAGGCATCAGAACAGGGGTTATGTTGGGGCCCATGATCCCTGGTCTTAACGAACATGAAATGCAACGCATCATGAAAGCCGCTTCTGAAGCGGGCGCCGTTTTTTCCGCCTATACGTTTATCCGTTTGAACGGCGCCATTAAACTGCTTTTTCACGACTGGTTGTACAAACACTTCCCGGACCGCGGGGATAAAGTATGGCACCTCATTGAAAACGGACACGGCGGAAAGGTGAATGATTCCCGTTATGGTGTAAGGATGCGTGGCGAGGGGAATATCGCTGAACTGGTGGCCATGCAATACAAAAAATACATTCACAAATATGGATTGGACCGCGAAAGATGGGACCTGGACGCGAGCGCGTTCCGTCCTCCGGGAAGCCAGCTATCGCTGGGATTCGATCTTTAAATATTATTTCAGGTAAAAAGCAGTTCTGCCTTTGCTACGGAATCCGGCTTGCCTACATCAAGCCACCTGGAGCCGGAATGGTCGTACCCCTTTATTATCTGTTGTGGAGCTATATCGAGAAAAGTTTCCACGATAGAAAATTTCCCGGTTTGATTGATGTGCTGAAATACAGTTGGTTGATACACCGCAATCCCACTGTATGCTTTTTCAAAATTAACCGGCGTATCGAAGGCGATCTTCTCTTCACCGGTAGCATTGTTCCGCCAACCGCACAACCGGTTATCCGCATCAAACAAAAAATTCCTGGAAGTAACCCTGTTCGTCACCGCCAATGTTACAAGCGCTCCGGATGATTGGTGAAAGCGCTGCATCTCGTGCAGGTTAAGGTCCGTAAGTATATCGGCATTGATGGTGAGGAATGGCGTATGTTCAAGCAACGGCCTTGCTTTCAGCAATCCGCCACCGGTTTCAAGTACTGCATCCTGTTCATCAGAGATTTCAACATTACTTCCCCAGCCGTTGTTCTCCTTCAGCGCAGCTATGATCTGATCTGCGAAATGGTGCACATTTACCACCACATCGGTAATCCCGTAACTGCGGAGGTATTCAATGTTTCTTTGCAGCAAAGACCTCCCATTTACCGGAGCCAATGCCTTGGGGTGCTTGTCTGTCCAGGGTTTAAACCTGGTTCCGAGGCCAGCCGAAAAAATCAGTGCTTTCATACTGTCATTTTAACCTTCGTTCACCCATGCTTTCGCATCCTGCACAAGATGTTTCAGTTCAATCTTAACTTTGTACTTGTTCCTGAGGTGCCTGGCCAGCGCATCAGCGGCATATACGCTTCTGTGTTGACCGCCGGTGCAACCAAAGCACACAGAAAGATTTTCAAAACCTCTCGACAAATAATTCTCCACCGAGATGTCTACTGTGTTGTAAATATTGTTCAGAAACTCGGTCATCCGGGTGCGCTGCTCCAGGAAATCTTTCACTCCTTTATCCCGGCCTGTTTGCTTTTTATACTCGTCAATTCTGCCCGGATTAAGGATACCCCTGCAATCGAATACGAAACCTCCTCCGTTACTGGATTTATCTTCTGGAATCCCATTCCGGTACGAAAAGCTACATATCTGTACCACCAACGGCGTATCTTCTGTGGCCCTGATGGGCTCGAACCGGTTGATGATGGCCTCTTTGGTTACTTCAGCAAGAATGGCATCAAAAGTAGGCAATACAATACCAATAGATTTGTGCTGTAAGAACCATTTCAGGTTATTCAACGCAAGCGGGATGCTGGTGAGAAAATGGGCCTTTCTTTCAAATAAGCCGCGGAAACCGTAAGCGCCTAATACCTGCAACAAACGCAACAACACGTATCCATTGTATTGCCCTACAAACGTGGTTCTGTCTAAAGGAGCGGGCAACAATTGATCCACTTCGTTCATGTATTCTTCCAGCAGCCCTGTTTTCCATTCATCGGGCAGTTCCGCTTTTGCCTGCCACAACAGAGAGGCCACATCGTATTGAAGGGCACCTTTCATCCCACCCTGGTAGTCGATGAAATTAGGCTCGTTGTTCCTGATCATTACATTACGACTCTGGAAATCACGGAACATAAAATACTTGTGCCCGGTATAAGCGAGATAAGTACTTAACGCTTCAAAATCTTCGATCAGTTTTTCCTTATCGTAAGGAATCTTCAATGTATCGAGGAAGTAATATTTGAAATAAAGCAGGTCGGCCATGATCGCCTGTTTCCCGAACTCGCGGGAGGTGATGCACATGGAATAATCGAAATCTTTTTCTCCCAGTATCTGCATCCTGGCAAGCGCTGAAAGGCTTTTCCTGAAGAGTTCATATACATTGGAACTGTATTTCTCCTCTTCAATCTTATCCAGCAGGGAAACTGTCCCGAGGTCTTCGAGCAGGTAAATGTCTCGTCTTTCATTCACGGCCAGCACTTCGGGAAGCGGAGCGTTAATGTTCCTGAAATGGTCGGTGAAATACAGGAAGGTATTGTTTTCCCTGATGTGCAGGTTGTGGCAGGCGATACAGGTTCCCGCTTCCCCATGCACGCGGAAATAACGCCTGTCTGAACCAGAGGGTGGTAACACCTCGATAGACACGGGCGGGGTTCCTTTGCAGGATTGAAAGAGTTCTTTTATTTCAGCTATAATATTTTCCATTCATCCGTTTTGGTGCTCAAAAGTAGGAAGAACGGCGCAACCATCTATACAGTATTTTCACCTATGGATTCATTCGTTTGAACGGACTGTAGTTTTATTGTTCTGTTCCATTCATAAGCGGCCTGGATCAGTTCTTCCAGGCGCTCATAAAAAAACAGCAGATTAGCCCTGCTTTTCGCGTGCTGAAAAAGTGGATGTTCGGCGCCCAGCACGGCTGACAGCCAGTTCCAAAGCAGTTCCCTTGTATCGTCGGGATGGAAATCATCGAAAAAAGCATTCACCACCTGCTGGTGTTCGTTCCAGCGGATTTCGTTCACCGGACAGGCATATCCCTGCCCCTGATCAGCAGCCTTGTTCATCGCGCTCATACAGATAGAGGTTTGGTTAACACGTTGGCGGAACAAGCAATTGCCGGAAGACCAGTTTTTTAACTGAACGGATCCATGTTTTTTCACCTACATATTACGCCGGTATTGTCCACCCACTTCATACAAAGCATGGGTGATCTGCCCCAACGAACAGTATTTCACCGTATCCATCAGCACATCGAACAGGTTATTTTCCTGTACGGCGGCTGCTTTCAGCAGTTGCAGTTTTTGTTCCGAAATACTTGCATTCCTGTGGTGGAAAGAGCGCAGGTTGTTGATCTGACGCTCCTTTTCTGCTTCGGAGCTACGGATCACTTCGTTGGGAATTGTGGTGGGACTTCCCTTTTTATTTAAAAAAGTATTCACGCCAATAATAGGCATTTCTCCTGAATGTTTCAACATTTCATAATGCAAACTTTCTTCCTGTATCTTATTGCGCTGGTACATACGTTCCATGGCACCAAGTACACCACCTCTATCCGAAATCCGCTCAAACTCAAGCAGTACGGCCTCTTCAACAAGGTCCGTCAATTCTTCGATAAGGAAAGAACCCTGGATAAAATTCTCCGTTTTCGCGGTACCCAGTTCGCGGTTGATGATCAATTGTATTGCCATGGCCCTGCGCACGCTTTCTTCCGTAGGCGTGGTAATGGCTTCATCGTAAGCATTGGTATGAAGGCTGTTGCAGTTGTCATAAATGGCGTAAAGCGCCTGTAACGTGGTCCGGATATCATTGAAATCAATTTCCTGCGCATGCAGGCTTCGTCCGCTGGTCTGAATATGGTATTTCAACTTCTGGCTTCTGTCGTTGCCCTTGTACAATCCTTTGATGGCCTTGGCCCAGATGCGCCTGGCCACCCGACCAATCACACTGTATTCAGGGTCCATTCCATTGGAGAAGAAGAAGGAAAGATTAGGTGCAAAGGCATCGATGTGCATGCCACGGCTCAGGTAATATTCCACATAGGTAAATCCATTCGACAGTGTAAAGGCCAGTTGCGTGATGGGGTTTGCGCCTGCTTCCGCGATGTGGTAACCACTGATCGAAACACTGTAAAAATTACGGACCTCGTGTTGTATAAAATACGATTGCACATCACCCATTAAACGGAGCGCGAACTCCGTGCTGAAGATACAGGTATTCTGCGCCTGGTCTTCTTTCAGAATATCCGCTTGAACGGTGCCGCGCACTTGTGAGAGTGTTCTTTTCCGGATTTCATTGTACACGCCGGAAGGTAGTACCTCATCGCCTGAAAGTCCCAGTAAGGCAGGTGTTTCAGTTACACCCTGCACCGCGCCGCTATTGTGATATACAGGTCGTTCCAAACTGGTGCCGTATTTCCTTTCATAGGCTTCCTCCACCAAATGCTGTAAACCGTTTTCCTGAATATATTTTTCACATTGCTGATCGATGGCGGTATTCAGGAAGAAAGCCAGCAGCATGGGCGCGGGCCCGTTGATGGTCATGCTTACCGAGGTCTTTGGATCACAAAGATCAAATCCCGCGTATAGTTTTTTGGCATCATCCACGGTAGCGATGCTCACACCTGCATTGCCGATCTTGCCAAAAATATCGGGACGATGGTCGGGGTCTTCTCCATACAATGTAACGGAATCGAATGCGGTAGACAATCTTTTGGCCGGCTGATCAGAAGATAAATAATGGAACCGTTTATTGGTCCGTTCCGGACCGCCCTCACCCGCGAACATCCTGGTAGGATCTTCTTCCGCTCTTTTCAGTGGAAAAACACCGGCGGTATAGGGGAATTCACCAGGCAGGTTTTCCTGGAGTTGCCATTTCAACAGATCACCCCAGTCTTTGTACTTTGGCAACACCACGCGCGGCACCCGCGTTCCGCTCAGTGAAGTGGTGGTAAGCGGTTGTTTGAAAACTTTATCCCGTACCTGGTATTCAAAATAATCCCCGGCATATTGTTGGACAAGTTTCGGCCATGCTTCCAGTAGTTTCAGGTTAGAAGGTTCCAACTGCTTCAACAATTCTTCCCTGATTGCTTTAACACCATCCTTAACCGCGTCATCCTTTACCAGCGCCATTGTGCCTTCGAGCTGATACAACTGAGAGGCAAGCGCGGACTGTTCTTTCACCCAGGCATCGTAGCTCCTGTTGTGCTCCGCGATCTCGGAGAGATAGCGCACTCTTTTCGCCGGAATGATGTGTGGATGCGTTTCTACTGCATGTGCGCCTTCGTCCGTGATTTCACCAAATACAACACCCGTTTTTTCACTGATGATGGCCATTAGTTTTGCGAATAACCTGTTCACGCCCGCATCGTTAAATTGCGCTGCGATCGTACCGATTACCGGAATTGTTTCATCTTTTGCGGTAAAAAGCTGGTGGTTGCGTTTGTATTGTTTTCTAACCTCCATCAATGCATCCAACGCGCCATTCTTATCAAATTTATTGATAGCGATCACATCGGCGTAATCCAGCATATTTATCTTTTCCAACTGGCTGGCCGCGCCATATTCAGGCGTCATCACATACAGACTCAGGTCACAGAAATCCAGGATGGACGCATCACTCTGTCCCACTCCGGCACTTTCCAGTACGATCATATCGAATGCGGCGGCACGGCAGATATTGATGGCATCCTGCACCGAAGCGCTGAGCGCCACATCACTCTCTCTTGTGGCGAGTGAACGCATGTAGGCACGCGGGGAATGAATACTGTTCATTCGGATCCTGTCGCCCAGCAAAGCGCCGCCCGTTTTTTTCCGGGACGGGTCCACCGAAATCACCGCAATTGTTTTGTCGGGAAACCCATGGAGAAACCGGCGCACCAGCTCATCGGTCACAGAAGATTTTCCTGCTCCGCCGGTACCTGTAATTCCTAGAACTGGAATCGTTCCTTTTTGAGTGGTCGCCGATGCGGGCATGTCATTTTCACGGATGCCCAGTTCGGCCATCGTTATGGCCCTGGCAATTTTTCGGACATCTTTTACTTCATTCAAAACAGTATTGTGCTCCCAAGCCTGTTCCACTTCCCAGAATCCATCGCGCAGCACCTTATCTTCCAGTTCTCCCATTGCCACTACAACTTTCTTCGCTTTACTGTACTGCTGCGGCTTTGAAAGTTCAATCACCTCTTCAATCATTCCTTCCAGCCCCATCTTCCGCCCATCATCGGGCGAATAAATTTTTGTGATGCCGTAAGCATGAAGTTCATCTATTTCTTCGGGAAGAATCGTTCCGCCACCGCCACCAAAAATCCGGATATGCCCGCAGCCCTGCTGATCGAGGAGGTCCTTCATGTATTTAAAGAATTCCAGGTGTCCGCCCTGGTAACTGGTAATGGCGATGCCGTGCGCGTCTTCTTCCATGGCGGCTTCCACGATCTCGGCTACGGAGCGGTTGTGCCCGAGGTGAATAATTTCCGCGCCTTTCATCTGCATGATCCTGCGCATAATATTGATGGCGGCATCATGTCCGTCAAACAAAGCTGCTGCTGTAACGATCCTGATCTTTTCTTCTTCGATGCGTTTCATACCTGGCAATACATATTAATGAAATGTAAAAATAGGACAAAAAACTAATGACTGTTAGCATTACCTTCCCGCAAAAATTTCATAGCCTATTCAAAATGTTCTAAGTTTAGTTTGCTGAAAGACAGGAAAAGGCAAACAGGGCAATTCAATCAATTCAAAACATACACTATTTGAGCAGGAGGATGGATAATATTACACCATAACCATCTTCCCTCAAAAAAATTAGCAATCGCATGAAACTGATCAGATTTGGAAAGGCAGGCCAGGAGCAACCCGGCGTTCAATTGGAAGATGGCCGCAGGCTCGCTGTTACGGCATTCGGACAGGATTATAATGAAGCTTTCTTCGGTGGAGATGGCATTGAAAGACTCCGCAACTGGCTGAAGGAAAACCAGGATAAATGTCCTGAAATTTCGCCGGAAGAAAGACTGGGAGCGCCCCTCGTTCGTCCTTCCAAAATTGTATGTATCGGCCTGAACTATTCCGATCACGCGGCTGAAAGCAATATGCAGGTACCGGCAGAGCCCATCGTTTTCTTCAAAGCCACGTCTTCCATTGTTGGCCCGAACGATGCCCTCGTGATCCCGAAAAACTCCACGAAAACCGACTGGGAAGTGGAACTGGCGCTGGTGATCGGTAAAAAAGCGTCTTATGTTTCAGAAGCCGATGCACACCAGCACATTGCCGGTTATGTATTGCACAACGATTACAGTGAACGCGCCTTTCAACTGGAAAGAGGCGGCCAGTGGGTGAAAGGAAAAAGCTGCGACACCTTCGCACCGCTGGGCCCCTGGATCGCTACTGCCGATGAGATCGCCGACCCGGGAAATCTTCGTTTGTGGCTCACCGTGAATGGAAAGACCATGCAGGACGGCAACACGAAAAACCTCATTTTCAGCCTGCCATTCCTCGTATCGTACCTCAGCCAGTTTATGACCCTGCTTCCTGGTGATGTTATCACCACGGGAACACCTGCCGGCGTTGGACTGGGCATGAAGCCCGATCCCATTTACCTTAAAGCGGGAGATGTGGTGGAATTGGGCATAGATGGCCTGGGAAGCAGCAAACAGGTGGCCGAAAACTGGAAGGGCCAATAAATTTATAGTAAAGCGCAAAATACTACAGGAATGCGTCAATGCCTGGCCTTAGATTTGAAAGATGATCCTGAACTGATTGCGGAATATGAAGCGTATCACCGCAAAGTGTGGCCAGAGATACTGGAAAACATCCGCGCAAAGGGCATACTTTCTATGGAGATATACCGCACAGGGAACAGGTTGTTTATGATTACGGAAACGGACGAAACAGCCGTACCATCCGGCGGGGAGCATAATGCATCCAAAGTACAGGAATGGGAAGAATTGATGTGGAAATTTCAATATCCCCTGCCTTGGGCAAAGGAAGGCGAAAAGTGGGTGCCCATGGACCGCATCTTCTCGCTGAACGAACAGGAATAAATGCAGCAATGCTTTGCATATTTGAATTAGCAGTCTGAAAGCTCCCCGGTCTAATTTGCAGCCCGGGGAGTTTCCGCAAAAAAAGTAACGATGCTTGACACACATGTACACTTCTGGAAATACGATAAAGTCCGCGACGCGTGGATCACAGACGATATGAAACTGTTGCAGCAGGACTATCTTCCACAACAACTTCAATCGGTACTGAACAACAATGGTTTGAATGGCTGCATCGCCGTTCAGGCCGATCAAAGCGAGGTGGAAACACGTTTCCTCGTGGAACTCGCCCGCAAATACCCTTTTATTAAAGGCGTGGTAGGCTGGATAGATCTGCTGAATCCCGACCTGGATCAACGGCTTAATCATTTCCTTGAATTCCCCGAAATCAAGGGATGGCGGCATGTGGCCCAGGGCGAAGCGGATGATTTTCTTTCCAGGAAAGAAGTCATCAATGGCATACGTACAGTAACAGAAGCAGGATACTCTTACGATATACTTATTTACGCGCGACAGCTTCCGGCGGCCATTCAACTGGTGAACGCCTTACCCGAAGCGAACTTCATCCTCGACCACTGCGCCAAACCCGATATCAGGAACAAAGAAATCGAGGGTTGGGCGAAAGGCATCCGGGAAATCGCGCAACACCCCGGTGTGAGCTGCAAACTTTCAGGGTTGTTCACGGAAGCACATTGGAAACAATGGAGTCCTGCGGATTTCTATCCTTACCTCGATGTGGTGTTCGAAGCCTTCGGCACCAACCGGTTAATGTTCGGCAGCGACTGGCCGGTGATCCTGGTTTCAGGCATGTATGTGCAGTGGAAAAGTCTGCTGCTTAAATACATGGAAAATATGGAGGAAGAAACTATTGAAGCCGTAATGGGCGGCAACGCGCAACGCATTTACAGAACCGAAATATAATACAATATGGATTTGGGTATTCAGGGAAAAGTTTTCATTGTAACAGGCGGGGCCAAAGGAATTGGCGGGGCCATCAGCAAATGTATCGC
>CAMLRX010000140.1 GCA_946482545.1 uncultured Flavihumibacter sp.
TCAAAATTCAAAGCGTGTCGGAAACAAGAGCAGATTGGAAAAAATGGTTCGATTACAAATGGATCGTGAAGAACTTCACTTTCTTCCTTTTCTTATCGGGCCTCGCGGTATTGTATATCGCCAACGGGCACTACGCGGATAAGACGATCATGCGGATCAACCAGACATCAAGGGAACTGAAAGAGTTGCAGTACGAATACAAAACAGTGAAGAGTGAACTGATGTTCAGGAGTAAACAGAGTGAACTGGTGAAAGAAGTGGCGATACTGGGTTTGGAAGAACTGAAAACGCCACCCGTGAAGCTGGATATGGATAGTTTGAAACAGGATTAGTGCACCGGAAGGTGTTCATGATTTAATGCCGGACGGCCAGATGGATATAAAACGCGACATACTTTGGAGGGTGTACCTCTGCTTCATCGGCATGATGGTGCTGAGTGTAATGGTGCTGGGACGCGCGTTTTACCTGCAAAGGGTGGAAGGTGATTACTGGAGAAGCCTCGGTGACAGCCTGCACCAAAGGGTGGAAGAACTCGGGGCCGAAAGAGGGACAATTTACAGTGAAGATGGAAGTATGCTGAGTACTTCCGTTCCGCAGTTCGATATCTATATTGATTTTGGCGCGGATGGATTGCGGGAGAAGGGGGGAAAGCGTTTCACTGACAATCTCGACTCGCTTTCATACAGCCTTTCGCAGCTCTTTAAAGATCAGTCAACGGAGGAGTACAAACGCATGTTGCGCCTGGGCTATCGAGAGAAGAACAGGTACTTCTCCCTGAAAAAGAAAGTGTCCTTCGCTGACTACTGCCAGTTGCGGGAGTTTCCACTGGTAAGGCAGGGCAGGTACAAAAGTGGGTTCGTGGTAGAAGTGCAAACGAAAAGGTTGACGCCGTTCGGTTTGCTCGCCAACAGAACCATCGGCCTGGCAAGGGCCAACGCCCAGAACGTAGGACTGGAAAATACCTACGACAGTTTATTGAAAGGAACCACGGGTAAAAGATTGGTGCGGCAGATCGCGAGAGGGGCTTTCGCACCAATTGAGGGAACAGAGATAGAACCTGAAAAGGGGAAAGATATTATTACCACACTGGATGTGAATATCCAGGACATCGCGGAAAACGCGCTGTTGAAAATGCTCATTGAAAACGAGGCGGCTTACGGTACCTGCATTGTGATGGAGGTGAAAACGGGTAAAATCAAAGCCATAGCCAATCTTGGACGCCAAACAGATGGATCGTACTGGGAAAATTACAACTACGCCATCCAGGGTTCGGAGCCGGGATCAACTTTCAAACTGGCCACGATGCTGGCCGCGCTGGAAGACAAACACGTAACGCTGAACAGCAGGGTGAACCTGGAAGGGGGCACCTGGCAGGTAGGCAGAAGAACGGTGTACGATTCCGAAAAGCATGGCAAGTTCGAAGTGTCCGTGAAAGAGGCGTTCGAACACAGTTCGAATGTGGGGATGGCCAAAATTGCCTGGCAATATTATTCGAAGAACCCCGAACCGTTTCTGAACCACCTGAAAAAGCTGAGGTTTCACGAAGTGAGCGGTATTGATCTGCTGGGGGAATCAAAGCCGGTGATCAAGTCGCCGAAAGACAGAAGCTGGAGCGCGGTCACCTTGCCCTGGATGAGTTTTGGCTACGAAGTGAAAGTGAGTCCGTTGCAAACGCTGATGTTGTACAACGCAGTGGCCAACAATGGAAAGATGATGAAGCCTTATCTGGTAAGCACGGTGGCGAAAGATGGGATCACGGTGAAAGAAGTGCAGCCGCAGGTATTGGAAGAAAGTATTTGTAGCCCGGAAACGTTGAAGCAACTAAAAGCTGCGCTGGAAGGTGTGATGATTAATGGAACGGGAAAAGCCTTGTGGTCGCCGTTCTACGGCATTGCCGGAAAAACAGGTACATCACTGGTGGCGAATGGGAACAGGGGGTATGCTGATCATATTTACCAGTCTTCGTTCGCGGGGTATTTCCCGGTAAACGATCCGCAGTACAGTTGCATTGTGGTGATCAAGAACAAACCCCATGCGTTGAAGTATTACGGTGGTGTGGTGGCGGGACCGGTGTTCAAAGAGATCGCAGATAAATTGTACGCGCTGCGGATCAAGGAGATGAAGGCCGTAAAGACGAACTGGAAAAAAGACAGCAGCAAATTTATATATCCTGGGTACAAAAGAGAGATGGAAACGGTGATGGATGAATTGCGCTTTATGTATAAGGAAGTGGACAAAGAAGATGAATGGGCCACGCTAAGTGGAGAAAACGCCGGCTTGTTGTTGCAGCCGATGTTGGTGGAGAAGGGTAAGATGCCGGATGTGAAAGGGATGGGTTTGAAAGACGCGCTCTACCTGCTGGAGAACAAAGGATTGAAAGTGAAAATAGTGGGCAGTGGAAAAGTGGCTGCCCAATCGATAGCGCCGGGAGCGGCTTATATAAAGAAACAGACAATTACGATTGAATTGCAATAAATGGCGGAACTGCAGAACATATTGTACAAAGTGAAGATCAGGTCGATCGCGGGAGAGCGTGCTGTTGAAGTGCGCGATCTGCAGATCGATTCCAGGAAAGTTACGCCCGGAACATGCTTTATCGCCATCGTGGGAACGCATTCAGATGGACACCAGTTCGTGGACAAAGCCATTGAAACAGGTGCCACTGCTGTGGTGGTAAACAAAATGCCGGAGGAAAGAAAAGAAGGCGTAACGTATGTGGAAGTGAGCGATACTTCAGAAGCCGCGGCCCTGATGGCGCACAGCTTTTATGGAGAACCTTCGCGCAGCATAAAACTGGTGGGTGTTACCGGTACGAACGGAAAAACAACCATCGCCACGTTGTTGTACAAATTGTTTTCGGAACTGGGGTATAAATGCGGACTCGTTTCCACCGTACAGAACCTGATCGGCGAAGAAGCGCTGGTAGCCACGCATACCACACCCGACGCGATCAGTCTGAACGCCTTGCTGCGTAAAATGGCCGACGCCGGTTGCTCGCATGTGTTCATGGAATGCAGCTCACACGCCATTCATCAGAAAAGAATCAATGGATTGGAGTTCGCGGGTGGACTTTTCAGTAATATCACCCATGACCACCTCGACTACCATAAAACATTCGACGAATACATCCGGGTCAAGAAGGCGTTCTTCGATCAGCTTTCTCCCGAAGCGTTTGCGATCAGCAATCTCGATGACCGCCGTGGTACGGTGATGTTGCAGAATGCGCCCGCAAGGAAATTCTATTACAGCCTGCAGTCGCTCGCGGACTACAAAGGAAAGATACTGGAGAACGGACTCACCGGTTTGGTGATGATGGTGAACGATATGGAAGTGCACTTCAGAATGATCGGTGAGTTCAATGCGTATAACCTGTTGTGTGTGTATGGCGCGGCATTGCAACTCGGAGAAGACAAACACGAAGTGTTGCGGATACTGAGCCGGTTAAGCGGAGCCGAAGGGAGATTCGATTATACGGTATCCAATAAAGATAAGATCATCGGTATCGTGGACTATGCCCACACACCGGATGCACTGGTGAACGTGCTGGAAACCATTCATGCTTTACGGTCCGGTGGCAACGCCATCATTACCGTAGCAGGTTGTGGCGGTGACCGCGACAAAACAAAACGTCCGATCATGGGCCAAACAGCCTGTGATTACAGCGATAGAGCAATTTTTACTTCCGATAACCCGCGTACTGAAGATCCATTGGAGATACTGAAGGACATGGAAGCAGGACTCAGTTCCGCGGCCAAAAGGAAGTACATCGTGATCGCCGATAGAAAGGAAGCCATTAAAACGGCGGTGAGTCTGGCAAAGCCGGGAGATATCGTACTGATCGCGGGAAAAGGACATGAAAAGTACCAGGAAGTGAATGGTGTGCGCCATGATTTTGACGACAAGCAGGTACTGAAAGAAATGTTCGAACTATTGGAAAGGTAAGCATCGGGCAACCGAAGCGCCGTTCCGGAAACGGAAGCTCCTGGCGGAAGCCAGGCGTTTCTACAAACAAGCGTTTACTTAATAACCATACATGCTCTATCATTTTTTTACCTGGTTGAAACAGGAGTTTAATGTTGCGGGAGCCGGTGCGTTCCAGTTCATCACCTTCAGGGTGCTGCTGGCTGTGCTGCTCTCATTGGTGATCACGACTGTTTTTGGTAAAAAACTGATCCGTTTCTTACAGAACAAACAGGTGGGCGAATCTGTGCGTGATCTCGGACTGGCCGGCGAACAACAGAAAAAAGGGACACCTACCATGGGTGGTATCATTATCCTGCTCGCCATTCTTATTCCTACTTTACTTTTCGCTGACCTCAACAAAGCCTATATCCGCCTGATGATCTTCGCCACCATCTGGCTGGGGCTCATTGGTTTTATAGATGATTACCTGAAACTCCGTGCAAAGCGCATCGCGCAACAACAGGGTATTGCCTACAAAAAAGGCGATAAAGACGGACTGGCCGGATGGTTCAAGATATTAGGTCAGGTGGTACTCGGCATCGTAGTGGCCGCTACTATTTTGTTCAACGACAACGCCAAAGCGTACCGTGAGTTTACAGGGGAGAACAAACCTCCGGCGGGTGTGGAAGTGAAACACGTGCCCTTCGATGGAAAGGACCGCGTATTCGTGGAAGCGAAGGAACCCATCACCACCATTCCTTTCGTGAAGAGCCACGAATTCAACTATTCCAAATTATTGCCGGAAGCTATGCGTGGCCTTACCTGGTTGCTCTATTCCGCCATCGTGATCATTATTGTGACCGCCGTTTCCAATGGCGCGAACATCACGGATGGGTTGGATGGACTGGCAACGGGTACCAGCGCCATCATCGGGACCTGTCTGGGCATATTCGCGTATGCCAGCGGTAACCTGCGCTTCGCGGAATACCTCAATATTATGTATATCCCCAATCTCGGTGAGCTGTCCATTTTTATTGGCGCGTTCATCGGGGCAACCGTGGGCTTCCTCTGGTACAATGCTTTCCCCGCGCAGGTATTCATGGGCGATACCGGAAGCCTGGCGCTGGGAGGCATCATCGCCGCACTGGCCATTATTGTGCGGAAAGAATTGCTGATACCCATATTCTGCGGGGTGTTCCTCGTGGAGAACCTGAGTGTGGTGATCCAGGTTTCTTACTTCAAATACACGAAGAAGAAATACGGGGAAGGAAGGCGCGTGTTCCTGATGAGCCCGCTCCACCACCATTACCAGAAGTTGGGGTACCATGAAAGTAAGATTGCCGTAAGGTTCTGGATAGTAACCATCTTATGTGTACTGCTTTCCATTGTTACACTGAAGATGCGTTGATTATATAGTGAAAAACCAAACCCCAAGAACCGTCCAGGCATCCTGAGAAGAACCAACATGTAGTAGAAGAATGTGTAGTTTACCCTGACCCGATACTTTTGAAGAACCCCCCAATATCCCCCTGAAACAACCGCGGAAAATTGTTTGTATGAACGAACGAATGGTCATATTAGGTGCCGCTGAAAGCGGTGTTGGCGCGGCGTTGCTGGCGAAGCAACACGGGTATGATGTGTTCGTTTCCGATGCGGGCAGTATCAAAGAAGTGTATAAGAAAGAACTGCGCGGCAACGGAATTGAATTTGAAGAAGGGCAGCATACGGAGGAACTTATCCTGAATGCTTCGGAAGTGATGAAGAGTCCCGGTATTCCTGAAAAGAACGAACTGGTGAAGAAGATCAGGAAGAAGGGAATAAAGGTGATCAGTGAAATTGAACTGGCCTATCGTTTCAAAGGAGAGAGCAAAATTGTGGCCATCACGGGAAGCAATGGAAAAACCACCACCACTTCCATGATCTACCACATCTGTAAAGAGGCGGAACTGGATTGTGCATTGGTGGGGAACATCGGTTATTCTTTCGCGAAGCAGGTGGCAGAAGATCCAAAACCACTGTACATCGCGGAAATCAGCAGTTTTCAATTGGATGATATCCACGAGTTCAGACCCGATATCGCGGTATTAGTGAACATAACGGAAGATCACCTGGACCGATATGAATATAATTTTCAGAAATACATCAACAGCAAATTCAGAATAGTGGAGAACCAGACCCCGGCAGATTATTTTATCTACTGCCAGGACGACGAAGTAACCATGGCCAACATCAGAAACTTTAACATTCATTCTAACCCATTGCCGATTACCATGAAAAATAGCGAGATATTAAAAGGAGCTTTCATCCGCAAAGACGAGATGACCGTGAAAACGGAATCGGAGAATTTCTCCATGAGCGTTTACGATTTTACCCTCCGGGGAAAGCACAACCAGTACAATACTATGGCAGCAGGGGTAGCAGCGTCAACGCTGGGCATCCGGAAGGAAAAGATCCGCGACGCCGTGAAGAATTTCGAGAGCCTGGAACACCGCATGGAATATGTGGCCACCGTTCGCGGCGTGGATTTCATCAACGATTCCAAAGCCACCAACGTAAACTCGCTGTGGTACGCGCTGGAAAGCATGGAGAAACCCACCATTCTCATCCTCGGCGGGGTAGATAAAGGAAACGATTACAACCAGATCATGGATTTGGTAAAGGAGAAAGTGAAAGCCATCGTGTGTATGGGTATCGATAATACCAAAATTCACGAGGCTTTCGGAAAAGAAATGCAACTGATCGTAAACACCGCTAGCGCCAAAGAAGCGGTACACGCCGCTTTCCATTTCGCAGACAAAGGCGATGCGGTATTGCTCTCACCCGCGTGTGCCAGCTTCGACCTGTTTAAGAATTATGAAGACAGAGGCAACCAGTTTAAGGAAGCAGTGAAGGAATTATAAAAAAGTAACGTGAACCAATTACTGAACAAAACACGCGGCGATAAAGTGATCTGGGCTCTGGTGATACTACTGGCGCTCACTTCCCTGCTCGTTGTGTACAGTGCAACGGGTTCACTCGCGTACAAGATGTATAAGGGCAACACGGAAGTGTACCTTTTTAAGCAGTTCGCGTTTATCATGGGCGGACTGGCCATCATCTTCTTCGCGCACAAAGTCAACTATACGATTTATTCGAAAGTTGCGAAGCTCTTATTCTTATTGTCGATACCATTACTGGCCTACACGCTTTTCTTCGGTGCGAAAATCAACGAGGGAAGCAGGTGGATCAAACTCCCGGTAATCAACATGACTTTCCAGACCTCCGATCTCGCGAAGCTGGCGCTGTTCATGTACCTCTCCAGGCTGCTCAGTAAAAAGCAGGACGTGATTAAGGATTTTAAAACAGGGTTTCTTCCGGTGATTTTCCCGGTAGGAATTATCTGTATCCTGATTGCGCCAGCCAACCTTTCCACGGCATTGCTGGTAGGCGCCACGAGTCTGATGTTGTTGTTTATCGGAAGGGTTTCATTTAAACATCTGTTACTGGTGATCGGTATTGCGCTCATCCCGGTTGGCATGCTGGTAACTGCTGCGGTCATCAAGCACAAATCGGAGGAGGGTGCGCCCACTTCTGTGCGTACGGAAAAAAACAGACTCACGGGCAGGGTTTCCACGTGGATATCCAGGGTGGAAAACTTCATCTATCCCAACAAGGAAGATGTGAGTGAGAGTAACTACCAGATCAACCAAGCCAAGATCGCGATCGCAAAAGGGGGTTGGGTAGGAAAAGGACCGGGCAACAGTGAGCAAAGAAATTTCCTGCCGCACCCGTATTCAGATTTTATCTATGCGATCATCATCGAGGAGTATGGATTGATAGGAGGGGCGTTCATCCTGTTCATCTACCTGGTGTTCCTGTTCAGGAGCATCCGTTTGTTCAGGAAATGCCCGTATGCTTTCGGGGCCTTTCTCGCATTGGCGCTGAGTTTTACCCTGGTGATCCAGGCGCTGGCGAACATGGCGGTGAACGTGAACCTGTTCCCGGTAACGGGGGTAACGCTTCCGTTGGTGAGTATGGGCGGAACATCGTTCCTGTTTACCTGTTTGTCGATTGGGATTATACTCAGTGTAGCAAGAAACGTGGAGCAATTGGAAGGAAAGGCGCCACCGGAAGGGGCAGAACAGGATGGAGCGGCAGCAACAAACTAATATTGAAAAGAGGAGACTGAATAGCATGGGTCAACACAAGAAAATAATCATTGCAGGAGGAGGTACCGGGGGGCATATATTCCCCGCGATTGCGATTGCGAACGCGTTGAAGAAAATGGATCCTGCCACTGAATTCTTGTTTGTGGGCGCGAAGGGAAAGATGGAAATGGAGAAAGTGCCGCAGGCCGGTTACAAGATAGAAGGAATAGATATCGCGGGATTGAACAGGAGTTCTTTGATAAAAAATATTTCCCTTCCCTGGAAACTCATCAAAAGTTTTTTCCAGGTAAGAAGGATCGTCAATGATTTTCGTCCCGATGCGGTGATCGGCGTGGGTGGCTATTCCAGCTTTCCCGTACTGCGTTTCGCGCAGCAGAAAGGGATACCCACTTTTATCCACGAATCCAACTCTTTCGCGGGCAAGGCCAACATCATGCTGGGGAAAAAAGCGACCCGCATTATGGTGGCTGCGGAGAAAATGGAGAAGTTCTTTCCAAAAGAAAAGATTGTGGTAACTGGTAACCCTGTACGGAATAGCATTGTCGAAAGCCATGTTTCAAAAGTAGAAGCACTTTCCTTCTTCGGATTGAAAGCCGACCAACCAGTGGTGTTGGTTGTGGGCGGTAGTCTTGGAGCGAAAAGCATCAATGAAGCCATCGAAGCCGGAATAGCAACGATTCAGGCAGAAGGCATTCAACTGATCTGGCAAACCGGGCAGCTTTTCGGAGAAAGGGCAGCACAAGCCGCGCAGGGAAGAGAAGGTATCAAAGTGATGCCCTTCATCCGCGAAATGGAAATGGCTTATGCTGCAGCCGATGTGGTGGTATCCCGCGCAGGTGCCATGGCCATCGCTGAATTGTGTGTGGTGGGAAAGCCGGTCATATTCGTGCCGTACCCATTCGCCGCCGAGGATCATCAAACAGCAAATGCAAAAGAACTGGAAGCTGCAGGCGCTGCGGAAATGGTAAAAGATGAAACGGTAAAAACAACACTGGTGCCCGCATTGCTGGAACTTGTGAAAAATGAAGCAAAAAGAAAACAGTTCATAGATAATATTAAAAAGAAAGGTGTAAAAGATGCCGATAAAAAAATAGCGGAGATCATTTCGCAAAACAGTTAACGGCAACCGGCGCATCAAACTTCCAAACGTTGCGTTGCGCAATTGCGAGCGTAAAATTTTTGGAGATTGCTTCGTGCCTCGCAATTGGTAAAAGATAAAGAAAGGCTAGTGATAAAACTGGAACAAATACAACACATCTACTTCATCGGCATCGGCGGCATCGGTATGAGCGCCCTCGCCCGTTACTTCCATGCCCGTGGTGCGAAAGTAAGCGGATACGACCGCACTGAAACACCGCTTACAAAGCAACTGGCCGCCCTGGGAATGGACATCACTTATACGGATACGGAAGAAGGTATTCCCACAGATGTTCAACTGGTGGTGTATACACCCGCTGTGCCTGCTACCCATAAAGGACTGGAGTTCTACCGCGCCAACGGGTTTACCGTCATCAAAAGAAGTGATGTGTTGCAGATTATCACCGAAGGCGCTTACAATATCTGTATTGCGGGAACACATGGCAAAACCACCATCACCACCATGACCGGCCACCTCCTGCGTGATACTGGATTTGGGTGTAACGCTTTCCTGGGTGGAATATCCGTGAACTACCAAACTAATTTTTGGAGCGATCCCCGCAATGTATGTGTGGTGGAAGCTGATGAATACGACCGTTCTTTCCTGAAGCTGCACCCGGATATCGCCGTGATCAGTGCAATGGATGCGGACCATCTCGATATCTATGGAACGCCGGAGGCATTGGAGGAGGCATTCATTCAGTTCGCCAATCAACGGAAACCCGGTGGCTGGCTGATTTCGAAAGCCGGATTGAAAAAGCATGATCTTCTTCCAATAGAAAACCACATCACTTATGGTGTGGAGAAAGATGCCGATGTGAAGGCGCACAACATCAGGATGAGCGATGGCACTTACACGTTCGATGTGGAGATGAAAAATCCACAATCGCGTGTTATTCAAAACATCCGCCTCAATATGGGAGGGATGCACAATGTGGAGAACGCTACTGTGGCTGTGGCTGTATCGCTGTTGCTGGGCATTGAGGAAGAAAAAATTAAAGCATCCGTAGCCTCTTTTAAAGGGGTGAAACGCAGGTTCGAATACAAGGTACATACACCGGAACAAGTGCTGATCGATGATTACGCACACCATCCTGAAGAGTTGCAAGCGCTTATCAGCAGCGCCAAAGCGCTTTTCCCTGAAAGGAAATGCACGGTGATTTTTCAGCCTCACCTGTTCTCCCGTACCCGGGACTTTGCAGATGGTTTCGCTGAAACGCTGATGATGGCCGACGAAACAATACTGCTGCCCATTTACCCGGCCCGGGAATTGCCTATGGAGGGAGTGAGCAGCAGTATGCTTGCAGAAAAAATGGAGGTTCAACGGGTTACCTTACTCGAAAAAACGGAATTGATGCCGTGGATCGAAAAGTATAAGCAACAGCAAGGACAACCTCGTATGCTGATCATGGCAGGAGCAGGAGATATAGACGCTTTGGTAGAACCGGTGAGGGAAATGTTGAACGTTGAATGATGAATGTTGAATTGGGTTACTCCGTCCAACATCCATCATTCAACATCTAAAATTAAAATATGGCTTCTTCTAAACTGAAACGCATCCTCATGCTATCCGGCTGGCTCACGCTGAGCGCGGGTGTGCTGGTGCTTTTGGTGGCGGCCATGGGGAGAAGGGAAGATCAGTTGTGTAAGCGGGTGGAAGTGGAGATAGAAGGAGAAGGACAAACCCTGTTCGTAGAAAGGAAAGATATTCTGAATACGCTTACGGCAAACGGAGGAAGGTCGATAAAGGGAAAGCCGGTTGGAAGTATTTCCATTAACGAGCTGGAGGCCCAACTGGAAAAAAACGTATGGATCAGCAATGCTGAACTGTTCTTTGATAAAGATGCTGTGTTACAGGTAAGAATAACCGAAAATGAACCCGTGGCCCGGGTGTTTTCTATCAATGGAAATTCCTGGTACATGGACAGTGCCGGTGCAAGATTGCCACTTTCCGATCAGTTCTCGGCGCGGTTACCCGTATTCACCGGGTTCCCAACCGACAGAAAGAACCTGGGGAAAGAGGATAGCGCCCTGTTGCAGCGGATGAAAGAACTGTCGCTCTTTCTGAAGAAAGATCCGTTCTGGATGGCACAGTCTGGCGAGATCGCGATAACAGCTTCCCGTCAATTGGAGCTGCACCCGGTTTTCGGATCGCATGTGGTAGAACTGGGAGATGGGAAAGACCTGGAGAACCGGTTCGCAAGACTGGAGCTTTTCTACCGACAGGTGTTGAAGCAGACAGGACCAAATGCCTGGAGCCGCATTAAAGTGCAGTTTGCCAACCAGGTGGCGGCCATCAGAAATGGAATGGAGGAGAAAACGGTTTTGGTGAATGCGCCGGTTACAACACCGCTAACGGCCAGCGTAAACAACAGCAGAACAACGGTCGTGAATACGACCCCGGCTGGAGGCCCGGCACCCAGAGCGGTGATGCCTCCGAAAAGAAGAAACAACAACTAAAAACAGGATAGCGTATGAACTCAGAACAAAGACCCATCATTATTGGGCTCGACATTGGCACGACGAAGATCGCCGCCATCGCCGGGCGCAAAAATGAATACGGAAAACTCGAGATACTCGGGTTCGGGAGGTCCAACTCCAACGGCGTGAAACACGGGCAGGTGCTCAACATTGATGAAACCATCAAGGCCATCAGGCTGGCCCTGCAAAACTGTTATGAATCCAATCCCGACCTGGTGATCAACGAGGTGTACGTCGGTATTGCAGGACATCATATTAAGAGTCTGCAAACCCGGGGCGATATTGTACGCCACAACACCGATGAGGAAATTTCCCAAAGGGAAATTGACCAGCTCATCAGCGATCAATACAAAACCTATATTCCCGCAGGCGACCAGATCATTGATGTGATCCCGCAGGAATTTACGGTGGATAATTTTCAGAATATCCCCGATCCAATTGGATATGGCGGGGTGAAGGTGGGCGCGAATTTCCACATCATCACCGGCGATAAAAACGCCATCCGCAACATCAACCGGGCCGTGGAAAAAAGTGGTTTGCATACCAAGGACCTTGTACTCCAGCCACTCGCTTCAGCCGCAGCGGTGATGGGGCATGAAGATATGGAAGCAGGCGTAGCTATCGTGGACATCGGCGGCGGTACCACCGACCTGGCCGTGTTTTACGAAGGTATCCTGAAGCATACCGCCGTGATCCCCTTCGGAGGAGAGAACATCACCAATGATATCAAAACAGGATTGGGTGTACTCAAATCGCAGGCGGAAGCCATGAAAACCCAGTTCGGATCCGCATTGGCCAATGAAGCGAAAGCCAACGAATACATTACGATTCCCGGCTTACGCGGCATGCCGCCCAAAGAGATCAGTGTAAAGAACCTCGCCAACATTATCCAGGCACGCATGAGCGAAATACTCGATTTCGTAAGCTATCACCTCAAGCAGGTGGGACTCGACGGAAGGGTGCTCAATGGCGGCGTGGTGCTGACTGGTGGTGGTTCTCAATTAAAACACCTCATTCAGTTGACTGAATATGTTACCGGCCTGAACGCGCGCATCGGGTTCCCGAACGAGCATTTGTGCGCCGGACACATAGAAGAACTGAGAAAACCCACGTACTCAACTTGTATCGGCCTGATCCTGAAAGGATACAGCGATTACGAGAACCAGCGGAAATCGTTCCGCGATGAATACGTTCCCGTAAGTGTTCCCGGAAACCTGAAGCAGAAGCTCCAGGAAGAAGAAATGAAAGAAGAATTGTCGGAAGAAGTGGAAGTGAAAGAAATGCCGAAGGAAATTGTTCCCATCGAAAACAGGAAGGGCCTGAAAGATTTCTGGGGCAAATTCAAAGATGGCATCATCGATCTCTTCAAGGAAGAAGAAGACGCCAAACTCAACTAACCGATTCGTGATTGTGATACTTACTAACCCATTTTAAATTTATTGCTATGATCCATTTTGATTTACCAAAGGAGAAATCCAGCATCATAAAAGTGATTGGCGTGGGCGGCGGCGGAAGCAATGCCGT
>CAMLRX010000141.1 GCA_946482545.1 uncultured Flavihumibacter sp.
GGTTATACCGGCCGGAACAAGATCATCAAATTTGAAGGCTGTTACCATGGTCACGCCGATTCATTTCTTGTGAAGGCAGGCAGTGGTGTGGCCACCTTCAACATACAAGCCGTTCCAGGCGTAACGGGCGGCGTGGCCAACGATACACTTACGGCACCTTATAACGACCTTAGCGCCGTAGAACAACTGGTATCTGAAAACAAAGGCGAGATCGCAGCGCTCATCATCGAACCCGTAGCCGGCAATATGGGATGCATTCTGCCGCAAGCGGGCTTCCTGGAAGGATTAAGGGAGCTATGCACCCGTGAAGGCATCGTCTACATTTTTGATGAAGTGATGACGGGCTTTCGACTTGCTCCGGGCGGTGCCCAGGAAAAACTGCACATCGATGCCGACCTGGTTACTTATGGAAAAGTCATCGGCGCAGGTATGCCGGTTGGTGCCTTCGGCGGAAAAAAAGCCATCATGCAACAGATCGCTCCGCTCGGTTCCGTTTACCAGGCAGGTACGCTGAGCGGCAACCCGGTTGCGATGATCGCCGGTTATACCTTACTGAAAGAACTGAAGCAAAATCCTTCGATTTATAGGGAACTCGAAGAAAAAACTGCATACCTGGAAACAGGATTACGGAAAGTGCTGGACGAAAACAACGTTACCTACCAGATCAACCGGCTGGGCAGCATGATCAGTCTGCACTTCTCCGACCATGCGATCACCGATTTTAAATCGGCTTCGGAAGCGGATATTCCGAAGTTCAACCAATATTTCCACCACATGCTGGACAACGGCATCTACCTGCCACCATCAGCCTACGAAAGCTGGTTCCTGAGTAACGCATTAAGTTATGCCGACCTGGATGAAACCATTCGTGCAACGGCAGATTTCGTTAGAAAGCATTGATCATTGTAAAGTATTTTCCTTTGCGTCTCTGCGCCTTTGCGAGAGATTTTCTTTCTCGCAATTGCTTCGTGACTCGCAACGCAGAGACGCAAAGTTTTGAACGTAGATTAGCGCAGCAGCAATTCGCAGGGCTTCAGCCCGGTTTGCTTTTTAAATGCAGTGGAGAAATGTGAGATGGAGGAATAACCAAGCATCATGGAAACCTCGGTAACACTCAGCCCGCGTTCGTAGAGCAGGTGGCGGGCGTGGTTCATTCTTTCATTCTGGTAGAAATCAAAAATGGTGGTTCCGAACATTTCCTTGAAGCCTTTTTTCAGGTAACATTCGTTCATCGCCACTTTTTTACTGAGTTCCTTAATAGTAATTGGGTCGCCGAGGTTTTCGAGGAGCAGTTCCCTGGCGCGGGTCACTTTTTCGCGATCAGTTTCGTTGGAAAGGAACTTACAGGTAAAAGTGAGGGCCTCAGCTTCCACTTTATCTTCCAGCATACACTCCATGCTGTACAGGAGCAATATCTGCGTTTGCGCATGGATGAATATGTTGGCGAGTGATTCTTCATATTCACTGTTCAGCACCTGTTCGAGGACCAGCCGGGTTTTGTTGTTGATGGAAAGCGCTTTCGAAAAGGTGGTACTCCTTTCAAAACTCAGGATGGAATAAGTAATATCTGATTTATCCTTCCCGCGTGCGTACTGCGCCAGATGACCTGGGTTAAAACGGAAACTCAGTACATCCAATGTATCTACCCTGCCACCGCAAAAATCTTCCGTTTTATCCTTGCACTCGCGGCAGGCACCTTGTGTGTTCCTGCAATACACATTGCCCGTGATGCAAAATTTCAATTCAAGGTAGGATTCTTCCTCCTGTGCAGGATCAACATGATATACCAGCATGCCCACATCTTCGGCGGACCATTCCGGGAAACGGCGGTAGCGTTGTACCTGGTACTGAATACCTCCCTGCATGGTACTTCTTCTGGATTGCACCAGTTCCAGGTCGTCCTGGCTCATTTTACCACGCCTGGACAAAGCCAGGATATCATTTTTCACGAGCATAGGCTGCAAAGTTAGCGGCTGGAGTTGAAAACTGGTTTTGCCGATTGTCATGGAACGGTAAACCTTAACGGTGTTAGGTACCCGGTGGCACCGCTATAGCGGTGGCACCGGGTACGGTGTTTTCCCGGGTGTAAAACCCGTCTTTTTCTCCCCATGGAGTGGGTATAAAAACATGTGGCGTGAATTGGCCTAACCCCCTAATTTTCTTACATTTGCTGGAATAATCCAATCGGAAAAAAGGATTAGGAGCAAGCATTTATGAGCACAGAAATTCAGGAACCAATCAGTACACCCGTAAGCGGGTATGGCGCAGATAGTATCCAGGTATTGGAAGGCCTGGAGGCAGTAAGAAAAAGGCCGGCGATGTACATCGGCGATATCGGGGTGAAAGGTTTGCATCACCTTGTATATGAGGTGGTTGACAACTCCATTGATGAGGCCCTCGCCGGGTATTGTAAAAATATTTTCGTTACCATTCACGAAGACAATAGTATTTCCGTCCAGGATGATGGCCGCGGTATCCCTACGGGTATGCACCCGAAAGAGAAAAAATCGGCGCTCGAAGTGGTGATGACCGTGCTGCACGCCGGTGGTAAGTTCGACAAGAACACCTACAAAGTGTCTGGCGGTCTCCACGGTGTGGGTGTTTCCTGCGTGAACGCGCTTTCCCGCGACTTGCTGGTAACCGTTCACCGGGAAGGAAAGGTTTTCCAGCAGGAATATAAGATCGGTGTACCCCAGTATGCCGTAAAAGAAGTGGGCACCACCGACCGCACAGGTACAACCGTTCATTTCTGGCCCGATACCACCATCTTCACCGTTTCTGAATACAACAGGGAGATTCTGGAAGGAAGGCTGCGCGAACTGGCTTACCTGAACAAAGGCATCAGCATTACCATCCGTGACCTCCGGGAGAAAAATGAAGAGGGTACGCCTTACGAAATCAACTTCTTCAGCGAAGGAGGCATCATCGAGTTCGTGGAAATGCTGGATCGTAATGGTAAAAGAACCCCGCTTATCGCCAGCACACTTTACGTGGAAGGCTTTGATGAAGCGGCGCACGTTACCGTGGAAGTCGCCATGACCTACAACAACGATTTTAAGGAGCACATTTTCTCCTACGTCAACAATATCAATACGATAGAAGGTGGTACGCACGTAACCGGCTTCAGAAGGGCGCTTACCCGCGTGTTCAAAAACTACGGTGAGAAACAGGGCCTTTTCGAGAAAGCAAAAGTGGAAGTTGAAGGTGATGATTTCCGGGAAGGATTGAGCGCCATCATCTCCGTGAAAGTACCGGAACCCCAGTTTGAAGGGCAGACCAAAACCAAGCTCGGCAACAGCGAAGTGAGCGGTATCGTGGAAACCACGGTGGCCCGCGTATTGGATGCCTACCTGGAAGAGAACCCCAAAGAAGCGAAGAACGTTATTTCCAAGGTGATCCTCGCCGCTCAGGCCAGGGTGGCCGCTAAAAAAGCACGTGAGCTGGTGCAAAGGAAAACCGTCCTCAGTGGAGGTGGGTTACCCGGTAAACTGGCCGACTGCTCAGAAAGGGACCCGGAAAGATGCGAACTGTACCTCGTCGAAGGAGACTCGGCCGGTGGTACCGCAAAACAGGGCCGCGACCGTAGCTACCAGGCCATTCTTCCACTCAGGGGTAAAATCCTGAACGTAGAAAAAGCTTTGGAACACAAGATTTTAGAGAATGAGGAAATCAGGAATATGTACACGGCCCTGGGTGTTACAGTGGGAACACCTGAAGACCCCAAGGCGCTGAACCTGGCCAAACTCCGTTACCATAAGCTGATCATCATGACGGATGCCGATGTGGACGGATCGCACATTGCTACACTGATCCTGACCTTTATTTTCAGGTATATGAAGGAACTGGTGCTGAACGGGTACGTTTACATCGCCCAACCACCGCTTTACCTGGTGAAAAAAGGTAAAGAACAGGTGTACGCCTGGAACGAAGAACAACGTAAAGCACTGGTAGAGAAACTCGGGGGCGGTAAAGAAGATTCCGTTAACATACAGCGATACAAGGGGTTAGGAGAAATGAACGCTGAGCAATTGTGGGAAACTACCATGAACCCAACCTCCAGAACCCTGAAGCGTGTTACCATCGAAAGCGCTGCCGAAGCCGACATGGTATTCAGTATGCTGATGGGGGACGAAGTGGCTCCGCGGAGGGAATTTATTGAGACACACGCCAAGTACGCAAAAATTGACGTATAAACCCTACCTTTAACGCATTAACAACAATGCCTGTTATGCTTGCAACAGGATTGTACCATTTAAGAACCAATAATCTCGAGCAACATGAGCAACAACGACATCATCACAGCTTATTGCGTGAAAACTAAGGAAAAGGACGTACCCATGCAGGATGCGGTAGTTACCAAAACCTCACGCGGTGGCTATATGGCACAGGGCCATGATGGTAAAGGAAATAAACTCACCACCATGCTGGGCGAGGCAAAAGCACTGGCCGCTATCAAGGCCGGTAATGCCAAACAAGGATGGTAAGAAAAAAGTCCCGCCAACCGGCGGGATTTTTTTTCACCCTACATTTGCCGGAAATCTCCGGAATTCATGCAAACCCTGCTCTCAGTTACCGATAAGAATATTTCTATACCCATAAACCCGCCTTTCCAGTATAAAAGCGGTTTATTCCTTCTTTCCCTCTGCTTCTTTCTTTTCTGTGGCAGTGCATCAGCACATTTTTATTACGACAGGAATTTTCCCTTTGCAGGTACAGCCCCCGATCTTTCCAAAATGCTTCCGGATACTTCGGGGAAACCTGCGTTCTGGTCAGTAAAAGATAAAAGTTACTTTGTTGCCTTAAAACAAAAGCTCCTCGCAGAAGGACATCCCGAAAATGATTTCCGCTTCCAGGCCGATCTCGCTTTCTGCAACTATATTCTGGGAGATACCAGCGCAGTTGCTGGTTTGGAAAACTTATATGTAAATCACCCGGAAGAAGCCAACCTGGCCGCGAACTTATCGCTGATCTATGAGCAAAGGGGAGATAAAGAAAAGGCACTCCAGTTGGCAAAACGTAGTTATGCCCTGTTTGCTGGCGCATGGTTCGGCAGCGGGCAACTGCGCATCGACTTGCTCGAAGGAAACAATGAGGGGCTTTCATTCAATGGCAACACCCCTTTTGCCCAGTGGCTGAACGATCCTAAAAAAACTACTGCTGCAAATACAGATACGCTGATGTTACAACTGGCCTGGCAACTGCATTTGCGCACGGCCTTCTTCCCTTACCCTGATGCTATTACCGCACAATTACTCGTCGCTTTCGCCGATCTCGTGGCCAAAACGAACACCCGTTCCACCGCTAAACCATTCTATGAAGCGGCATTACAATATGCACCGGAGAAAAAAGCATTCATTACAGAACGTCTTGCACTGATGGACGCTTCAGCAAAAGAAGTAAAAAAGACCTTCCGCTGGGCTGCACTGGTTTGGGGCGTTCCCATTCTGGCACTGCTCATCGCCTTTATCGGCAACATCATAAACAGAAGGAAAAAACAGGCGGAAATCAGTGCATCGAACGCTTCGCAAGGTCCAGGAAACGGAACACGTCTTCCATAGATTTCATCGGCTCTACCACCAGGAAAAAGTGCTTTCCGGTTTGTTTGAGTTTAGCTTTATTGGTACCGCGCTGGATGAAATCCAGCAGTTTGTTGAATGTCTCAGATTCAAAATAGGGAGAGTCGGGCTTGTTCACGAAGTAACAACGCAGTATATCGTCCTTTAACGTGAGCTTCTCGAAACCAAGTTCCACAGCTATCTTCCGGCAACGGACCGTGGTAAACAGGTCTTCCACCTGATGCGGTATGGGCCCGAAGCGGTCGTTCATTTCATGGTGGAATGCAGTCAGTTCCTCTTCTGTATCGCAGTTGTCGAGACGGCTGTACAGGGATAACCTTTCGGCGATGCTCTCCACATAATCGTCGGGGATGAGTATTTCGAGATCGGTATCGATGGAGCAATCCTGTACATAATCTTCCTGGCGGGAAATTTCTTCTTTGAACAGATCCCTAAACTCGGTACGTTTCAATTCTTTGATGGCTTCGTCCAGTACTTTCTGGTACATTTCGAATCCGATCTCGGCCATAAACCCGGTTTGTTCACCACCCAGCAGGTTACCCGCACCGCGGATATCGAGGTCACGCATAGCGATCTGGAAACCGCTGCCCAGTTCGCTGTGCTGTTCCAGTGTTTGGAGGCGCTTGCGGGAATCGGTGGGCAAAGTACTCATGGGCGGCGCCAGCAGGTAACAGAATGCTTTCCGGTTACTCCGGCCCACACGTCCGCGCAGTTGGTGGAGATCGCTTAATCCGAAATGGTGTGCGTTGTTGATGATGATGGTGTTCACATTGGAAATGTCCACGCCGCTCTCCACGATGTTGGTACACACCAGCACATCGTATTTCTTATCAATGAAATCGAGGATTTTCTCTTCCAGTTCGTGGCCTTCCATTTGTCCGTGCGCGTAAGAAATACTGAGGTCCGGACAAAGTCCCTGGATAAGGCCCGACATTTCCTGGAGCCCCTGCACCCGGTTGTGTATAAAGAACACCTGGCCACCGCGTTCCGTTTCAAAATAGATCGCGTCCCTGATGAAATCGTGGTTGAATACCTGCACTTCCGTTTGAATGGGTTGTCGGTTGGGCGGCGGTGTATTGATGATGCTCAGGTCACGTGCGCCCATCAGGGAGAACTGCAAAGTTCTTGGGATAGGCGTTGCCGTTAAGGTGAGGCAGTCCACGTTTGTTTTCAACGTCTTCAGTTTCTCTTTTGCCGCTACGCCGAACTTCTGTTCCTCATCGATCACGATGAGCCCAAGGTTCTTGAAATGCACATCCTTTCCAAGCAGGGCGTGCGTTCCCACAATGATATCGATCTTTCCTTCTTTGAGCCGCTGCAAAGTTTCTTTCTTCTCTTTGGAAGATTTGAACCTGTTGATATAATCTACGGTAACGGGGAAATCTTTCAACCGGTCACTGAAGTTTTTATAGTGCTGGAAAGCGAGGATGGTGGTTGGAACCAGGATCACGGCCTGTTTATTGTCGCAGCATGTTTTGAAAGCCGCGCGGATGGCTACTTCCGTTTTACCGAAGCCCACATCGCCGCAAACGAGACGGTCCATCGGCGACAGGTTTTCCATATCTTTCTTCACATCGGAAGAAGCCTTGCTCTGGTCGGGCGTATCCTCGTAAATGAAGGACGCTTCCAGTTCGGTTTGCATGTAATTGTCGGGCGCATGGGCAAACCCTTGCTGCGCCTTTCGTTGTGCATAAAGTTGTATGAGATCGAAGGCGATTTCTTTTACCTTCGTTTTCGTCTTCTCCTTCAGTTTCTGCCAGGCGTCGCTGCCAATCTTGTTCACCTTCGGCACCGATCCTTCCTTCCCGGTATACTTCGTGATCTTGTGCAGGGAGTTGATGTTCACGTACAGGATATCGTTATCCTTGTAGATGATGCGGACCGCTTCCTGCAGCCTGCCATTCACTTCCAGCTTCTGTAATCCGCTGTACACGCCCACCCCGTGATCGATGTGCGTAACGTAATCGCCGGGTTGAAGCTCGCGTAAAGTACGCAGCGTAATTGCTTTGTTCTTATTGTAAGCCTGCTTAACCTTGTATTTGTGGTAACGCTGGAATATCTGGTGATCTGTATAGCAAACCGATTTTACATCGTGATCAATGAACCCTTCATGGATGGCCACCGGAACCGGTACAAACGGAATTTCTGTATTCAGATCGGTGAAGATGCTGTGTAAACGCTCGAGTTGGCGCGGGTTTTCCGCAAACAGGTAAATACCGTAACCCTTCTGTTCCCAGTTCTTCAGGTCTTTGATCAGCAGATCGAAGTGCCGGTTGAAAGCTGGTTGTTCTATGGTGTTGAATTCAATTTCAACCTTAGCGAAATGTGATTTATACCCGATCTCCACCAGGTGGAACGCATCCAGTTTTTCGCGGATGGTATCTGCCGGAACGAAGTCGTTAACGGAAACCTGTTGCTTCACCGTGGTTTCGTCGTCCTCTTCTTTTGGGGTGTAGGGAATATCGAGGTAAAGTTGAAGGTCCTCTTCCTGCACGCGGATTTTCTCTTCCACCACATCCCAATCCTGGAGCCACACGATGGTTTCTTCGTCCACAAATTCGAGCAGGGAAACCTTCTGGCCGGAATCGAACCTCGTTTCCACGTTGGGAATGATGGTGACCTGGAGCAGTTTCCGTTCACTCAACTGGGTTTCCGGGTCGAAGATGCGGATGGAATCCACATCGTTGCCGAACAATTCAAGCCGGTAAGGTTTTTCATTCCCGTAAGAATAGATATCGAGGATGCCACCCCGTACAGCAAACTGGCCTGGTTCGTAAACAAAATCTGTTCGTTGGAAACCGTATTCCACGAGTTGCGTCATCAATGCTTCGGGACTGATCTCATCCCCGGCTTTCAGCCGGATGATGTTGCCGGAAAGCGTTTCGGGCAATACCACTTTTTCGAACAGGGCTTCCGGGTAGGTGACGATGATCTTTTTCGCGCCTTCCCTTCCGCTGAGCCTGGTGAGGGCCTCGGTGCGCAGCATCACATGACTGCTGTTGAGCAGGCGGAAGTTCTTTTTGTTTTTAAACGAAGAAGGAAAATAGAAAAGATCGAGCGCCTCTGTGAGGTTCTCCAGTGTATTGTGAAAATAAGCGGCTTCTTCCGCATCATTCAGGATGATGAGGTGGTTGCGGTGCTTCGTGAATTCATGTTTGAAAACGGCCGTTACCAGGAACTGGGTGGCGCTTCCGTGCAGGTTTTTACAGAAGATGCGTTGGGGTTCCTGCATGGTAAGCCTGTCCGCCAATTGAAAAAGACGGGGGTGCTTCGATTGTATGTCCAGTAACTCCTGCAGGTTCATCTTGCCATTCTGTACCGTTCCTTGCGGAACAGGGCGCAAAGGTACGACGATTCTTTTAATACACGGCCTTGTAATCGAGCATCAGCCGGAGCGGCGTCACGGAATCTTTGCCCACATGAACCGGGTTCAGGTTCCCGAACTGGTCGGATATGTTGGCATAGAAAAGCGTATCTACCCCCATCAGTATGGAGTAATCTCCTGCGGGAAGTTCAATAGAAAAGGTTCCGTCCTTTGCTGTTTTGAACGATTTCACGAGCGGACTGTTGATCTTTTTGTAGAAAGACGGATTGGCGGCGGCTTCGGCCATAGCCGGGGCAGTGAGTTCGTGGATAAATAGCGTGCACTGAATGCCGGGCGGGGTATCTGCAGGATTGTCGGGTGAAGGCATCCTGTTTCCTGCCACCCAGAATACCTGGCCGGAGATGCCCTGTTTCAGGGCGTTCCCTTTGTTGCCCGGGCGGGTGCCACATGCGTTGAGGATGATCATCGACAGAATGGGTATTATTAGCTGAATTTTAGCCGATTTGAAAATCTGTTTCATAACTTGGATGCGTAATTAAATAAACACTGCTCACCTGGTGGCCTGAAGCCTGTTTTTACGTAAATTAACGATTAATCACACACCTTATATGAAGAACATCTGGAAATCCCTGTTGTTTACCTTACCGTTCGGCTTTTGTGCCAAAGTTTCCGCCCAGGAAAAAACGAATGTGGCGGCATTAACGCGGATGAAGGCGGCCTTTGAGGATTATGAAAAAGCCAGCTTATCAAAAGCGCTTCAACTTTCTAAAATCAAGGGCTGGCCGGTAAGCAGTCGCGACGCGGCAGGTAATTTCATTATGCTGGCCGGTGTGGACGACAACGGACTACCAATCTATATTTCCAGCCACAACAACGTGGCATCTGCCGTTACGGTGGGAACGAGCCAATTGTGGGCAGGCGGTTCCACTGGCCTCAACCTGAATGGAAGCAGTGCAAGCGTTAGGGGGAAAATGGGCATCTGGGATGAAGGAATGGTAAGGGGTACGCATGTTGAACTAACAGGGAGGGTCACCCAAAAAGACAATGCGAACACCCCACAGAACCATGCCACGCACGTAGCCGGTACCTTAATGGCCTCCGGCGTGAACCCGCTCGCGAAGGGTATGGCCTTCGGCTACCAGGATTTGCAGGCTTACGACTTTAACAGTTATCAAACAGAAATGGCTGGAGTGGCCGCTAACCTGCTCCTATCGAACCACTCTTATGGTCAACCGGCAGGATGGCAATTCAACAGTACACAGAACCGTTGGGAATTTAATGCACCCGATGGCGCCACAGAAGACTATAAATTCGGATTTTACAGTAACGATGCACAGAGATGGGATGAGTTGGCGTACAATGCCCCCAATTACCTCATCGTAAAATCCGGCGGTAACAACAGAAGCCAGAATGGTCCGGCTGTGGGTGCCAATTATTGGGGATATAACGCTTCGGGAAGTCTTGTGAACAAGGGCGAGCGCCCAAACAACCTCAGCAGCAACAACGGTTACGATATCATTTCCACTTACGGAACCGCAAAAAATATTCTTACTATCGGCGCCGTGGACGCCATTCCCTCCGGATACTACGCGCCTTCAGATGTACAGATATCTGATTTCAGTAGTTGGGGGCCTACAGATGATGGCCGCATTAAGCCCGACCTCGTGGCGGTGGGAACAAATGTACTTTCCACCTATGCCACTAACGACAATGCTTATTCGAGCATCAGTGGTACTTCAATGGCTACGCCAAACGTAACAGGCTCGCTTCTTCTGCTTCAGGAATTGTATGCGCAAAAAAATGGTAATGCTGTAATGAGATCAGCTACTTTAAAAGGGATCGCACTCCATACAGCCGATGAGGCAGGAACAAGCCCCGGACCGGATTACGTGCATGGCTGGGGATTGCTGAACATGGTGAAAGCAGCAGCCGTCATCACCAATAGAAATGCCGGCTCGTTAATCGATCAACGAAGCCTGACTTCAGGCACGCCTTACACCACAACAGTTGTGGCTTCAGGAAAAGAACCTTTGGTCGTTTCCATCTGCTGGACCGATCCCAAAGGAGAAGTTACTGCCGGAACCCCACTTAACGACAGAACCTCAAAACTCATTCACGACCTGGATCTTCGCGTAAGCGCCAACTCCACCACTTACCTCCCCTGGAGACTCAACGTACTTGCCCCCTCCGCTGCCGCGACCAAAGCAGACAACAATGTAGATAACTTTGAAAAAATTGAAATACTTAACCCAATACCGGGAGAAACTTACACCATCACCGTTTCCAATAAAGGAACCCTGGCACAGGGACCACAGGCTTATTCACTGATCGCGACCGGTGTTAACGGAACAGCTTATTGTACCTCCGTTTCAGCAGGCGCAGGGGGCATTCTTGAACAACTGGTGGCAGGTGGTATGACTTATAACGCACCCAGCCTGACCACTTGTGTGGGATACCTGAATGTGGCCGGAAGTATTATTTCGGCGGAGCCGTCTTCCTCCCTTTCTTTCAGCGCAAAACTCACCAGTTGCGATGCAAGCACGAACGCTAAAATGGCCAAGATATTCATCGACTTCAACAACAATGGCATTTTTGAAGCGGGTGAACAAGTTGCGGCTACGGCAACCGCTATTGCAGGGAACGGCACTTTCGCTGGCACTATCACCATTCCCGCAACTGTATCCATCGGAAGCACCACCAGGCTTAGGCTCGTGATCCAGGAAACAACAAATATCAGCGCCATCAATGCTTGCGGCAACTATGGCAATGGCGCTACTTACGATTTCCCGGTCACCTTCACAAAACCTTCCAAAGATGTGCGCGTTACATCTATAGAATACCCTGCACCGGGAGAATGTGCCAATCCCGCACAACGTGTAACACTACGTTTGAGAAACCAGGGCAACGGCACCCTGGACAGTATCCCGGTTCGCGTTATTGTGAAATCGGGTGCCACGGAAGTAGCCAATAACCTGAATTTCTACAGGGGTACCGTCCGCTCAGGCGCGGAAGTGCAATACACCGGCCAGTTCACTTTTGCCACAACACCGGGTACCACGTACACGATTGAAGCCTATACTACATTTGATGCAACGGCCGATCAGAACCTGTCCAATGATACCGTAAGACAAACCATTACCATCGCAGCGGCAAGCGCCACTCCAACTGGTACAGCCACTATTTGCAGCAATTCCGCCCAACTTCGCAGCAGTGAGTCTTCGGGCACATTGCTGTGGTACAACGCCAGCAATGCCACTGTTCCCATAGGCGTAGGACAGAACGTGAATACGAGTAACATACCTGCCAACAATACTTTCTATCTCGGCAGGAATGACTTCAGAAGCGCACCAGCGCCTTCTATCACTACGCTTGGCACCGCCACGGCGTCTTATAGTACTTTCACCGCATTCAACAAGTTCAGCAACAGCATCCCCATTGTGATAGAAGGATTCAGAATTTACAGTGCCACTTCAGGAAAAGTGACATTGATCGTCGCGAACCTTCAATCATTTGACGGGAACAATATCTCTTATGTTCCATTGCAGGAGATGGTGCTTAATGTGCAGAGAAGCCGGAACGCAGACGGTTCAGACCCAGGCCGTTTCTATCAGGTAAATCTTCCTGTAACTGAAACCGGCGAACATATTTTGCTGATGGACCTGGAGCAAACACTGAACGGCGATACATTGTATGCAGCCATCAACCAGAACCTTCCCACAAATCCGTACCCCATAGGAAGTGCTTACTTTCAGATTACCGGAAATAGTAATTATACCAATACCACTCCAAACGATTTCCAGAAGTATTTCTTCCTTACCTACGATGTGGTGGCCCGTTCTCAAGGTTGCGCCAGCGCTACCCGCAACCCCATAGTAGCCGTTCCCAACACCGCACCGGTGATCACGCAGAACGGAAACGTGCTCACAAGTAATGTATCCACCGGGCTGCAATGGTACCGCAACGAAATTGCCATCCCGGGTGCCAACGGCACAACTTATACCATCATTGAACCCGGATCGTATAAGGTTGATGCTACTATTAGCGGATGTACCGTTTCCTCTAATACCATCAACGCGCTCGTGACCGCATTGGTGGACCTCGACAATATTTCCAACGGAGTACTTGTGGCGCCGAACCCCAACAACGGTAATTTCGAACTCGCCTTCCAGACCACCCGCACCGGTAAACTGGCCATCGCCCTGTATAATACACAAGGTCAGGCCA
>CAMLRX010000142.1 GCA_946482545.1 uncultured Flavihumibacter sp.
CCGGTGGCGCCGCGATAGCGGTGCCACCGGGTAACGTGTTTTTCTTCCTTCGCGAACAGTGTTTTTCTCATGATAAGTTTATGCGCGTTTCCGCGTAGCGGGAAGGAAAGCGGTGCCACCGACGTTGTTTTCCCCTACACCACTCCGTTATTTTCCTTCCTGGATAACTGTTATTCCCCCGGGGATACGTGACACTCCTGTGACAATTCTATTTTTGAGGCTCAATTAAATCATCAGCAAAATGAAAAAGAATTTCGTAGCCATTAACTACATCGATTGCACCGAAGCATACCGCCCGCGCTTTGAAGAACTGTTCGGCTCCCGCGCCAAAGCCATAGATACCATGCCCGGATTCATCAACATGCACGTGTTGCGCCCAGCCAAAGCAGGAGATTCCTACCTTATCGTAAGTTATTGGGAAACTGAAGAAGCCTTCAAAGACTGGACAAAATCCGAAGCCTTTATAAAAGGCCACCAGCGCGGATTTGAGGACCTCGCAAAAGCAAAGGCCGAAGGAAGGCCAATGCCAATGAGCAGCTCTTTCAGAACGTATGAGGTGATTGCGGAGTAAGGTTTTGGAAAGGAAATTTCACGCAATTGCTTTGTGCTGTGCACTTCGCAACGCACTGCTTCGTTCCTCGCAGGAGCAAGGACGCAAGGCGTTAATTGGTTGGTGGGAACATTTTTTGGAGAGAGTTTTTTATTTCACGCTACGGCACCACGGCGCGACGCAGATGACAAGCTAGATCCTGCTAAAAATGAACGATCTGCGTCCTCTGTACCAAATCATTCTAACAGTTCCACGCGTTGCGTCGTGGTGCCGTTGCGAGAAAAAACAAAAACCATCCCGAACTCAAACAACGCTTCGCGTCTTTGCTCCTGCAACGAAGCAGTGCGTGAAAATATCCCTTGCGTGCCACACCTCAACCACTCCTTGCATCCTTGCTCCTGCGAGGAACGAAGCAGTGCGTCTTTGCGTGAAAAGTATACCTAATTGCTCCGAAATAAACAGCCCTGTGCCCCAGGATCAAAATCACCTAATCTAAAGCAACCTTTCCCTGCAACACCGCGCGAAAAAAATCTTAACTTGTAAACTACTTAAACATGAACACCTCCAACACATCCCGCAAAGAAAAAATCATCCGCTGGGTAAAAAAGCTCGGCTTCTGGGGATTCCTTTTTTTCCTGGTGAAAGGCCTGATATGGCTCGCCCTCGGTTACTGGGTTTTCAAATAATTCTCACCCTTTCAGGCGGGTGGGCGCCACGCCGAAATATTTTTTGAAGGCTTTCGTAAAATTTGGAATGTACTTGTAGCCCGTTACGTAAGCCACTTCTGAAACATTCTTTCCGTTCAGCAACAGTTCCCGCGCCTGGTCCATTTTAAGCTGGTGCACAAAACCGAATACAGTGGTGCCGAATATCTTTTTAAAATGACTTTTCAGGTAAGCCTCATTCGTCCCTACCTGGTGCGCAAGGTCAATGAGTGAGCAGGGACTGTTCAGGTTATCCAGTATAATCTCGCGCGCGAGGTACATCCGCTCCACTTCTTCTTTTTTCAACGCTTTCGTTTGCGAAGGTGCGGCTTCACTGAAGCTTTCATATTGCTCCAATTGGAAAAGCAACAACTCCGTTGCTTTTGAACGGACATACAATTGTTTGTACCGGTTCTCCAATGGACAATTCAGCATATCATACAGAATAGAACTCAACCGTGGAAGCAAAGGCAGGTTGGTCTGGCTGATGGGGGCGGGTACCATCTTTCTCATGCTGCCCATATACCCTTTGTACAAAGGATGGTTTTCAGGCAACATGCGCGAAAAAACTTCAGGACTCATCCCGAGTTCGAATAGTTCCACCTGCTCGTTGGAAGGCCAGTTCAGTTGAAATGCCTCCTGCGGAAGGAAAAGGTAATTGTATTGCTGTTGCGCCATACGGGCGAGCAAAATATTATTGCTGCCTGTTTCGTATGTTTTACTGCCGCGCACTACATAACTGATCTGGAAGAAAGGATGCCGGTTCTCGATCTGTACCTTACCGGAATCCTGCGAAAAAACATTGTAATAACCGAAACTGATACCGTCGGGCGTGCCGAGTTCATACGACAACCCCTTGTGCATCGGCCCTTCCAGCACTTTCTTCCTTTCACGGATTTCAGCGCTGCCGTTGCCATAAATATCAAAGGGACAAGAAATAGTATCGCCGGAATAAGGTTTCAATAGCTGTTCGTTTTGTCATGGAATTGTAATAAACCCCGCGACAATATTAGTCCATTCGCGCACCTCTTACTTCCGTGTTTGGGAATTTGATTTGCGAGATTGGGAAAATCGCCATTCTATCAGTGTTTCATGAAAATGAATTTCCGTTTAGGATAAGTTTTTCTCCCCGGCGCATCTCGTGCGGAGTCCAATTTTGCTGCTTAAAATGAGGATGTGAAGTATATACACCCACATATAGGTCCAGTGTTTTTCCTGTTGCTTTTTACGCTGAAAGGCATGGCTCAGGAAAAAGAGCAGTCGCTGGATTCTGTGACCATTTTTGCAAAAACCTGGCGCCCAACCGAAAACCTGGTAGATACGAGGAAGATACCTATGCCCGTTACTGTGGTTGGGAAAGAGAAGATCAGGCTGATGGGGAGCAGGCGGCTCGACGAGGTGCTGCGCGAACAAACCGGACTGGCCATTGTGAGTGATCTCGGTGCCGGAAACCGGGCAACTGGTTTACAAATGCAGGGTTTTTCTTCCGAATACATCAGTGTTTTACTCAACGGTGTTCCGTTGGCGGGAAGGAATAACGGGAACCTTGATCTCTCACGGATAAGTGTAGCTGATATTGAAAGGATAGAAATTATTAAGGGTGCCTCCTCCAGTTTATTTGGCAGCGAAGCGTTAGGCGGTGTAATCAACATCATCACAAGACAAAGTGTCGTTGATTCCTACATTTCCACCACTGCATTATACGGCACTTACAATACATGGGATGCCACGGTGGAAGGCGCAACGGGGTTCCTGCAACAAAAAGGAAACATCCACGCATCCGGGAACTTCTACCGTACCGATGGCTTCAATGTGAATCCTTATCTGGAAAAAGGAAGCCAGACCGCACCACCTTATAACAACGCTTCTTTCCAATTGCGTGCGGGGTATCACTTTTCAGAAAAAACCGAACTGATCTTCTCCGGAAGATATGCCGGAAGACAATCTGAAATGACCCGGAACTACGGTGTTTCTCCGTACCAGGATTTGCTGAACGAACAGGACTGGAACGCTTTGCTGGCACTGAATCATACATTCAGTAAACAAACAAGGATGGCCGTAAAATATTATTCGACCACCTACCGCTCACAACAGGATATCACTTTACTCCAGCAAGCCCATTCCGTTTCGAGCAACCGCTTCAACGAACAGGTGCATCGGCTGGAACTGCAATCAGCATGGAAGAAAGCGGATCATAAATTGGAAGCTGTGGCTGGCGCTGGCGGAGAATACAATGCTACCAGCACGAATACCGCAGGAGCAGATGGAAAAATGTACAACTACTTTGTATATGCGCAGTTGAATGGAAGATTGAAAAAGAACCTGTCCTGGATAACGGGCGCACGTTACGATGGAAATAACCTGTTCGGCGGCAGTGTGAACCCCAGCGCGGCGGTAAAATATGAGCCGGTCGCATGGATGAGCATCCGTCCATCCGTGGGTTGGGGATACCGTTCACCGGCTTACAGGCAGATGTACCAGGTTTTTACCAATATGATCCGTGGTTATACCGTTGTGGGAGCACATGTTTTTGAAGAAGGGGTACAATCGTTGAAAGAAGCAGGAATGGTACAGCAGGTGTGGCCCCTCGCCGGAAAAGTAACGCCATTGAAACCCGAGACTTCCGTTTCCTGGAACCTCGGGATTGAACTACGGCCCCTTGCAGCACTGGACCTGACCATAAACGGTTTTTACAACAACGTACGCAACCTCATCAGCGAACAACAGGTTGGCGTGAAAACCAATGGTGCGCAGTTGTTTTCTTACCTGAACATCGCTAAGGCATTTACTGGGGGAACAGAAGCCGGGTTTACCTGGAAGCCACATGCAAACCTCCAGGTTTCAGGAGGATACCAACTGTTGTACGCCAAAGACAGAACCATATTACGTGACTCTATTAAAAATGGGAACGCTACGGTACGCGATGTACCACCAAGAAAAGCGGTGCCCTCCGATTATATTGGGCTTCCAAACCGCAGCAGGCACACTGCTAGCCTTCAGTTTTTTTACACCTTCCAACCATGGAAAATCACCGCTTCACTGCGTGGTATGTACCGCAGTTGTGCCGGTTTTCTCGACAGGGATGTGAATGGCTTCATCGATCCATACGATGTATTCATTAACGGATACGCTTTGTTCAACGCCTCTTTTCAAAAAGAGATCGGTAAAAAACTGACCATGAAACTGGTCATCGACAACATCACCAATCACACAGATTACTTAATGCCCGCCCAACCGGGGAGAATGATCCTTGCCGGATTTTCACTGAACCTTTCAAAAGAAAAACACCCATGAACAAAGTTATTTTCCCCTTGCTGTGCTGTTCTCTTACACTGTTCTCCTGCAAAAAAGAAACGACAAACAAACAAGATGACCCGCACAGTATTTTTATAAAAGACCTTGCAGGGGATACCTCTGCTTCCATGCAAAATGGTGCCGCATCCTTCAAAAGCCTGTATTTCAGTTTCCAAACCAATACAGCGGTTTCTATTTCGGATGATGAAAAAAAATCGGCGAAATGGGATATCGCCTTTACGGGCCCGTACAATTCAGAAGTATATGTAAACAATGGATCAAACCCCAATAATCCCGGCTTTGAAGGACCCGGTATCGGGGCAGTTATAGTGATAGAACAACCTTACAACAATGTGATTGAGGCTCCGGATGATGCCGCCTTCCAGGCAGCCAATCTCTCTAAAATAGGATGGGATGCGGGGAACGGCCGAGGTTGGTTCTATTACTCGCTGGACAACCATATTATGGTACCCATCAGGAACCGGACTTTTGTATTGCGCACGGCAACGGGCAAATACGCCAAACTGGAGCTGATCAACGCCTACAAAGGAAATCCTCCCGTGGTAACCGATATGTTCTGGCCCGCACCCTATTTTACTTTCAGGTATTTTGTGCAGGAAGACGGGGGAAGAGATTTGCGGACGGGAAACTGAGCTCATGCGATTGCTTCCTGCTTCCTGCTTCGTTCCTTGCAGCCTCGCAGGGCGGTTGAGGTGTTGCAGGATGAGGAGAGTTTCTCGCAACGGCGCGGCGACGCAACGTGCTGTTTGTATGCGCGAAGGCTAATTTTTGAGGGACATTTCTTTTATTCACCGGGCTACCTGACAATTTAATTTCTATGCTCTTTTTCAATAACCAGAAAAAAGGAATATTTCCGTCTTGAATAAAAAGAAGGAAGAAATTAAATCAGGGTCAAACGTTGCGCCTCTGCGCCTGCGAGGAACGAAGCAGTGCGAGAAATAAAAATACCTACTTAAAAGCAACTCCCCCGCCAACAACAACGCCTTACGCCTGCAAGGTGCAAGGAACAAAGCAATCGCGTGAAAAAAATCACTTCACCGCCATCAACGCATACTTCTTCCCTTGCTCTGCCTTAAAACGCAGCAGGTAATAATCTTTCTCTTTTTTGCTCTTCACTGAAGTTCCTTTCACTACCACCGGAACACTGGTTTTTACCGTGCAGTTTCCGTTTTGCGATGCAAGGATCACAGCGTTTGCCAACTGCTTATCTTTCCATTGCAACGCCACCTCGTAGCCACCCCTTGCTTTCAGCCCTTTGATCTCACCTTCAGACCAAGCCGAGGGCAACGCCGGCAAGAGGTGCAGTTCACCCAGGTGACTTTGCAGCAGCATTTCAGCCATACCAGCCGTTCCGGCGAAATTGCCATCAATCTGGAAGGGAGGATGCGCATCGAAGAAGTTGGGGTATGTTCCGCCGCCGCCTTTCCCGTCGGGACCGGAATAGTTGAGCAGGTTACGGATCAGTTTGTAGGCATGGTCGCCATCGAGGAGCCTGGCCCACCAGTTGATCTTCCAGCCGCGGGCCCAACCGGTACCTTCGTCGCCCCGGAGTTCCAGGGATTTTTTGGCGGCATTGAAAAATTCGGGGTTGTTGTTCAGGGAAAGTTGCCTGCCCGGGTGCAGACCGAACAAATGCGAAGCGTGGCGGTGTTCGGGTTCGGTTTCTTCAAAATCTTTGTACCATTCCAGCAATTGCCCTTTACTGCCGATTTGCAGTGGGAACAGTTTTTTCCTGGCGGCGATAATTTTATTCCTGAATTCATTGTCTGTTCCCAATGCTTCAGATGCTTCGATCACATTGGTGAATAGGTCCCAGATTATAGACATATCCATCGTAGTGGCCACGGAAACGGATTGACCCTTTCCATTTTTATCCCTGAAATTATTTTCCGGGGAAGTGGAAGGGGCAGTAACCAGGTAGCCGTTTTTGTCTTCCACGAGCCAGTCGAGCGTAAACACCGCAGCTTGTTTCATGATGGGATAAGCGTGTTGCGCGAGGAATTTTTTATCCCGGGTAAAAGCGTACCGTTCCCAAAGGTGCTGGCTGAGCCAGTTGCCGCCCATGTACCAGTTGGCCCAAACGGGATCGCCGTTGCCCACATCGCCTACGGCGGTTGAAAGTCCCCATATATCCGAGTTGTGGTGGGCCACCCATCCGTTGGCACGGTAGAATTCCTTTGCTGTAACCGCACCCGTTTTGGAAAGATCTTTCAGCCAGTCGAGCAGCGGCTGGTGCATCTCCGATAAATTGGTGACCTCCGCAGGCCAGTAGTTCATCTGTGTGTTGATGTTGATCGTATAATTTGAGCTCCAGGGCGCACGCAGTTCTTTGTTCCAAAGTCCTTGCAGGTTGGCGGGCGGGCCTCCCGGGCGACTGGAAGAAATAAGCAGGTAACGGCCATACTGGAAATAAAGCAGTTCCACTCCAGGATCGTAAGCGCCTTTGGAATACCGTTCCAGCCTTTGATCGGAAGGAAGGTTGCCTTGTGTGGTACTTCCGGTGGTATCTTTTATATTGAAATGAACACGGTCGAAATACTTTTTGTAATCCGCCTGATGTGTCTGCAGCAACTGGGGGTAAGGTTTGGGTGTTGCTTTCAGCAATGCCGCATTGGCGAGGGCTTTTTCATCCACTCCGTTTTTATCCGGGCATTTGTCGAATCCGTTGAAACTGGTGGCAGCGGCTACCAGCAACACGATTTCCGTAGCATTTTTGATATGAATACCGGAAGTATCGGCCAAAACTGTGCCATCCTTCGTTAACGCGTTTACCTGGCAATGGAAACGCATACCATTACAGCCTGAAGTATCTTCATAGATTACATGCTCGCGGCCCTTTGGATTGTAGTAACTGGGATCAACATGCGCAGGCGCCTTTCCAGACATGGCGAACCCGTTATTGCCCACCGGAGCAAGCTTGTAACGAAGCAGGCTTTTCGCGGATACATCTATCGTTAGTGCGGCTTTCTTATTGGCGCGGAGGCGCACTACCAGCACTTTATCCGGAGCCGACGCGAACACTTCACGGGTATATTCCGTTCCATTTACCGTGAACTTCGTGGTGGCCACAGCATTGGTAAGGTCTAGGTCCCTGTAATAGGAAGAAGGCTTCGCGCCATCGAGTTGCTGGCGCAGCACCAGGTCGCCGAGTGGCATATAAGACTGTGTATAATAGCCCTGCATCTTCTTCGTGAGTTGCGCTGCTTTACCGTAGTCTTCTTCCTCCAGCAATGCCTTTCTGATCTGTGCAAGATAAGTATGTGCCTCAGGGTTCACATTGGTTTTAACGGGGCCACCGCTGTACAACGTGCTTTCATTCAGTTGCAGCAGTTCTTCCTCCACGCCACCGAATACCATTCCGCCGATGCGGCCGTTCCCAACGGGAAGCGCTTCCACCCATTTGTTGGCGGGTTTATCGTACCATAATGTCAGTGTATTTCGTTGCTGCGCAACCAGGGAAGTTGCAAATAAAAATGAAAGATTTGCTAAAATAAAACAATGTTTCAGCAGGCGATTTTTCTTCATGCTTTCAAAATTAATATGGTCAAACTGTGCAATCTTTGGCCATGTAGCCGTGTTTTCGCTGGTTTTGAAGCGGTAAGGGCCATTGGCGTATTTTAAATATACGTTTGAATGGGAAGAATTCGTGCTGGGAACAATTGGTGTTTTCACGCGAAGACGCAATGGAGCAAGGACGCAAGGCGCTGGTTTGGTGCTGGCAGGCTGGGTTTGTAGAATGGAATTTCTATTGCTCTCAACTTGCGTTATTTACGGGATGGCTTTATTTGTGGTAAAGACTTTAGCTACATTCGTTACATTGTGCCGAATGATTTAAAGCAGAAATTTTCAGGAAACGCCCTTCAAAAATAAATCAATGAAACAGTTAACCTTACTGCTGGCCATCTTTTCCAGCGCCGCTATATTCGCTCAAAACCGCATAAGAACAGATATCCCGCTCGATTCTATCCGCCTCAGCGACCCGTTTATACTTGCCGATAAAAAATCTTCCACCTACTACATGACCGGCACTGGCGGTATGTTGTGGAAAAGCAAGGACCTGAAAAAATGGACAGGCCCTTTTAATGTGGTAAAAACAGACCCCGGTTCCTGGATGGGCCCAAACCCCATGATTTGGGCGGCTGAAATTCACGCTTATAAGGGAAAGTATTATTACTTCGCCACGTTCACCAACAGAGATATTAAGATTGATACCGTGAAAGGCAATGTAATTGAAAGGCGCGCCTGCCATATCCTGGTGAGTGATCGTCCGGAAGGACCCTATCTGCCGATGAAGGACCCTACTTATCTTCCCGCTGAAATGCCTACACTGGATGGCACGCTGTGGGTGGAAAACGGGAAGCCTTACCTGGTGTACTGCTATGAGTGGCTGCAGAACTGGGACGGCACCATTGAAAAAATTGAACTGAAGCCCGACCTGAGCGGTTCAGTTGGCAAAAGCGCCCTGCTCTTTAAAGCCAGCACCGCCCCATGGAGCCGGGAACGTAATGATAACGGCGACACCATCCCCAACAAAGTAACCGATGGCCCCTGGCTGTTCCGTACCAAAACCGGGAAACTTGGTATGCTATGGACAAGCTGGATTTTTAATGTGTACACACAAGGCCTGGCCTATTCTGCAAGCGGAAAACTGGAAGGGCCGTGGATACACGAGGAAAAGCCTTTCACGCCGCCAAACTTCGGGCATGGCATGATGTTCCGCACATTCGAAGGAAAACTGCTGATGTCTGTGCACAGCCACAGGGAAGGTGAAAACGGAAGGTATATCAGGATTCCAAGACTGTTCGAAGTAGATGATTCCGGTGATAAACTGGTGCTGGGTACCGCCTTTTAATAGGACCCCGAAGCAGTTTTCAGTACTGCTGAGTAAAATATTGTTCTGATTGATTCCACTCAACCGCTCTGTAAGGCTGGGAGGTACGAAGCAGGAAGCAGTGCGTCCTTACCCCCTTGCGTTGCGAGGCACGAAGCAATCGCGTGAAACCATCTTCCTCAGAAAATACCACTAAAAGTACCACCCCCTTCTCTTTTTTCTATCCATAAAACGTCTACCTTCACCCTCCCCAAACAAATATTCTCTGAACCGTGCAGGTTAATTTTTCTGATGTGCCATTGAAAGCCCGGAATCCTCTTCCGGTGCCGTGTTCCAGGTGTAGCATTTAAAAACCTTATTCCCTCACAGGCAATAAGAACGTGTTGGAAAGAACCTTCCATCGCGTAGTAAACCCGTATGCTCATTAAAACATCAACGTGCTATGACACAGGACCAACTCACACGGTTACTCGAGAACATCACCCTGCAGATCGCACCCGGAAAACCGGGGCAGGAGGAACTGCTGCAAAAGGCGCAACGGGCCATCGCCGCCTCCGTCGTAAAAGGGGATATCCCCTATTCGGGTGAGCGGTTTCTTTTCTCAGGCTCCGATATGTATTCCAGGAAGCAGGCAGGAACGGAGACCCTGGAACAGATTTCTTCCATTTCAAAAAAAATCCTGGAAGAAAACAAGGACCCTGAAACCCGTTTCTTCATCCGAAGCGTTCCGGTAAGGCAGTATGAAGTGGCAGGAAGCATTCCCGACTGGGCCGTGGGCGCCAAACCCACTGAAACACACGGGCCATTCCTGAACCAGGAAGGAAGAGAAATTTGGATAGATGTGTACCGCATCGAAAAGCTGGTAACACTGTATATGAGCGGTGTTCCCGTACTGCTCTTTAAAACAACCGTACGGGGCAGACTGGTGCCGATAGGCGGCGGAACCCCGCCCTTGCTGAATGAATATATTTTGAATCCCGGCAGTTTGTGGATCAACGCCAGGTTGCTTTCTCCTTCAGCGCCAACAGACAAATTCGTTGGATTGAAAATAAAATCGGGCAGCATCAAAACCTCTATACTGCCCGTATTACAAAATAACCAGGCAACCCTGAACCCCGCTTCGGTACTCACGTTCACCCTTACCATCGATCACACGCAGGAAACTTTTCCGGGAGACGGTTCTCCTTACGGAGAAGATGCCCGGAACGCGACTTACCAGCTTCCCGCCACACTCAGTTTCGTTTACCAGAACGCGAAGGTGGACATTACCGGTTTGGGAGCGGCCAAATGCACCCTCTACGGACAACCCATCTCTTTTACCAATACCACACAAGCAGCGATAACGCTGGAATACAATGCAGGCATCAGCAAAATACTGATCCCCTGGAAAGCGGATGTCTCCACTTTTGAAGTAACATCCTGCAAAAGCGCCTTCACGCAAATTTCAGGTTCCGCACCCATTGAAAAAACGTACTGGGGGCTTCCCGTAGCCAGCCTGGAAGTGGCCAATCCGGTTGCGGCAGAGAGTGGCGGTTCGGTGATCCTGCAGTTGGGGAAAGGGCTGCGCGCAACATGGAACGGGTTACAATACGAAGAACTGCGTTTACAGCAACCACTCCTCAACGCGGAACCTTCGATGATCTCCCTGCTGGATCTGAAAGCGGAAGCACAGGGTGCTAAACATGAACTGGTGCTGTGGGAAGAAAAAGAAAAACATCCTTCAACAGCGGAACTTTCATTCCTCAACGCATCGCCGTTCATGCTTGCGGTTTCCGCAGAACAAAACCAGGAAATGCTGACCGTTTTCTGCGACGCAGACATCCAGGCCGACCGGCCATTAAAAGTAGACAGCACTCCATTCCCTGTGCGTTCCCGCGCTTCCGCGCTGGTGCTGGGTGCCAACAAAACAAGAAAGCTGTTCTACCTCTTCGATGATAATTTACTCTGGGACAACAAAAAGCCGGAAGACAAAGAACCCAAAATTACCTGGCACGCCATTGCGCTTGAAAACGCCGTTTTTACCGTTTCACCCGTTACCGGCTTCATGCTCTTCGGCGAACTGGATGATGCCTATAAAAAAGTGCAGCGTGCCAACTTCTTCCTGCTCTTCGGCCTGCAAAGCTACCTGCCCATTCTACCTGATCCTTATGTGGGCGACCTGCTGCGCTGGCGCAGGCTCTTCGGCGGAAGAACAGCCGGTACGGCCGCCGGTGCCACCATGATGCAAAGCATGTCGCAGGTGCATACCACACTCATCTGTACCGTACGCTATGCGGCGGGATCTGAAGGTGATGTGGTGGATACCGATTTTTATTTTGGCACCCCACCAGCGCACGGCTGGTTAGAATTGCCCACGGCCGAAACGGATGCGCCAACTCCGGTGCCTGAACCCGTTCAGCCTGCGCCGCCCGTAGAACCGGCACCACCTTTACAACCTGGTCGCCCCTTCAGGCCAATATTCACGGGCAGGCCTATACGCATTAACCCCGCTATACTCCGCCCCACAGCAGTTACCGTGAACCCCATGCTGAAAACGGTAAAACTGAATACCGGCGGAAGACTGGCGCAGTTTAAAAATGTGTCCAAACTGAACGTGGCCGATCTGATTAAGGATAAAATCACCGAACATCCCATCGGAGATGTTTTCAAGCCATTGGATCCCGAAATATCTCATGCGCCGAAAGAAAAGATCACACTGCAAACCGCCACCTCCGGTGATGTGTTTAATGGTGCCCGGTTGCGCACGCAAAAGGACAATTCCTACGAATCTTTCTGGGACGATCATGTAATCGGGAACCGGCTCGAAGCCGATGCGTTCTCCTTACTTGATGTAAGTAGTAACGCCCACCAGATGGGTATCAGTCTGAACGCCAACTTGCTTTTCGTGAAAACAGGCAATATCCGGGGCGTGGCCGAAGGAGAACAGGCCGTTACCAACGTCAACCCCTCTTTCCCGTTTGTAGTGGAAGGCATGCAGGTGAAATCACCGGGCACACTTGTGAAATCGTTCACCCTTCCGCAGATGGCCTGGGAGCCCGTAATTAATCTGACACCCCCGGACAGAGACGATCCCAACAACCCCAATTCCCCCAAACTGGCCATGGATCCTGAAGCCGGTGCTCTCTACTTCCCCGACGATGGCGGCGCTACCCGCATCTGGAACAACAGCACCGACCTCGTTGCGCTGGCACCCATCCCCGTTATCGATGCGCTGATAAAGGATTTTAAAGAGAATCCGAGGAACTTCACCGTGGCCGCCATTACGCTTCCATTCGGCTTAAAAGCCATCAGTTTCATTTCTAAGAATTTTGTAGAACCCGTTAAACCTGATATCGAAAACCTCCGACCACTCTTCCGCAGCAATGGCGATGGCACCTATAAACTGGAAGGTGGTATCCAGCTCAAAATGAAAGCAGGCGATTTCGGGAAACCCGTACCCACTCCACAGGAGAAGGACGAACCCATGTTCCCCGGTTATACCATCCAACTCAACAACCTGCTTACGCCACTAGGGCAACCTTCCGGCGCCAGCAACCTCGGGCACAGGGTATCGGAAATTTTTAACAACGAATTTCTCATCGCACCAATTGG
>CAMLRX010000143.1 GCA_946482545.1 uncultured Flavihumibacter sp.
GGAACTATAATACAGCTTTATATGGAAAAGATATTAACCAAACAAAGCATGGGGAAGAACGAGCGTTTATCGGAAATTACCGAACACTCGGGTTACTTCAACAAAATCTATTTACACAAATTGACGACCATAAAAAAATAAAGCAATTCAGCTTGTCATATAGTAACAGATCCCTTTCTGAAACAAAAAACCAAAACAGGGAATCCGTAATGGAAACCATTGCCTATTACCAAACTGCCAGTGAACGTTTTAAAAACGGAAAAATGAAGAATAAGCCTTAACAAGATGCAGATTAAAGTATGCAGAAGTGCCTATTAAGGAGAAATGCACGGTAAGTATTTTATTTATTTAATTCAAGTAGATTTTAGAAAGAGGCAAAATATAAGTGGATGAATATGAAAAGATTTTTTTTTGTACTTACAACAATACTGGTTGCTAACCTCGCTTCTGCCCAGGTATCATATATTACAATTTCAGGTATTGTTAAAAAGAAGGCAGACAAATCGGCTATTAGCTATGCAAATGTGGTAGTAAAAACTGAAAAAGACAGTGCTTTTTTGGCCGGCACGGTAACTAATGAGGAAGGCAGGTTTTCTATTTCGAATGTTAAGCCTGGAAACTATCGATTAGAGGTTTCGTATATGGGATTTGAGGAAAAGAAACTCCCTTTATATGTCGGTAGCCTTTCAAAGTTTTTGGACATCGCGGTCATAGAACTGGAAGAGGCATCAACTTTTCTAAAAGGCGTTACAATTTCCGCAAAGGCAAATGATGTGAGCAACAGGCTGGACAAGAAAACCTACTCCGTAGCCGATAACATCAGCCAAAGTGGTGGCTCAGTTTTACAAAGTATGCAAAACCTGCCCGGCGTCACTGTTCAGGATGGAAAAGTTCAATTGCGTGGCAATGATAAGGTAATGGTTTTGATTGATGGAAAACAAACTGCTTTAACTGGTTTTGGCAGCCAAACAGGCCTTGACAATATTCCATCATCTGCCATTGACAAAATAGAAATCATCAACAATCCTTCTTCAAAGTATGATGCCAACGGTAATGCGGGTATCATAAATATTATCATGAAGAAAAACAAACAGAACGGGTTTAACGGCAAGGTAGGTTTAACTTCTGGCTTGGGCGCCCTTTGGGTACGAAAAGAAAACCTGCCGACCATAAGGCCTCAATATACTTTCACGCCTAAAATAAATCCATCTTTATCCCTGAATTACAGGAAGAAGAACGTAAACATATTCCTGCAAGCGGATAACCTATATACACAAACGCTGAATAAAAATGAGTTCGTAACCCGGAAATATGATGATGGAACGGTTATCAACTCGCAACTGAAACGAAATAGGAACACGAATTTCCTGACAACAAAAGGAGGCGTGGACTGGAATATTGATGCGCAAAATACGCTTACCGTTTCGGGCATGTACGGCAGCGAGAAAATTATTGATCGAGGTGACCAGCCATTCTTCAATGGTGATATTTCACAACGTTTACGCCTTTGGCAGTTTTTGGAAGATGAACTGAAGACAACTGCCATGGCTACGGCCGCCTACCAGCACAAGTTTAAAGAAGCAGGTCATTTGCTGAACGTAGGTTTCAACTACACCTTTCACAGAGAAGACGAACAATATTTTTATGACAACTACCTGCCATCATCAACCGGAACAGATGCTTTTAAATTGCTATCAGACGAACAGGTTTATGACTTCAATATAGATTATATCAAGCCTCTGAAATACGGGCGTATTGAAACAGGCATCAAATTGCGCAACAGAATTATTCCTACCAATATGGCGTTCAAACCCGGAGTAAACTCTGTATTGGATATTAATGCAGGAGGTTGGGCAAACTATAAGGAATTGATACCAGCTATTTACGGCAACTACGTTTTTGAGAATGAAAAATGGGAAGCAGAATTGGGCTTGCGTATGGAATACGTTAAAATCCAGTATGATGTTAATCCCAACCACAGCACTTACAGAAGTGACGGCTATAATTATACGCAGCCGTTTCCTAATATGAGATTGGCATATAAGCTGAGTGATAACAACAAATTGTCTTTGTTCTACAACCGCAGGGTAGACAGACCGAATGAAGTGGACATCCGTATCTTCCCTAAATACGATGATGCTGAAATCATCAAGGTCGGCAATCCTGGATTGCGCCCGCAGTTTACTAATTCAATAGAGTTGGGATTCAAGAACACCTGGAACAGTGGCTATTTCTATTCCGCACTTTACCATCGTTTTGCTGATGGAACCATTACCAGAATTGCGACTACCATTCCAGGCAGCACATTGATATATGCCATATTCCAAAATACGGGAAAGAGCTATAATACTGGCTTGGAAGCTATTTTGAATCAAAAGGTTTCTGACATTTACTCCCTTAACATCAACGGAAATATTTACAGAAACCATATAGATGCTTTCACGGTGCAAAACCTTTATCCAGAACCCAACATTTTTTCTGCCGGCCAGCAATCAGCTATATCAGGCAACCTGAAACTGAACAATACTTTCCATTTCCCAAAGGAATGGGACGCACAACTTACAGCCGTTTATTTGGCACCTGATATAATACCACAAGGAAAAATTTTGTCCAGATTTTCGATTGATGCAGGATTGAAGAAAACCGTTCAGAAAGGTAAAGGAGCGTTATTTTTTAATGCTACTGATTTGTTGAACACAATGGTTATAAAAAGAAATATTGGTGGGCTTACATTTAATTATACCAGCGATGACTATTACGAAACGCAAGTTATCAGATTAGGATACAGCTTCAAATTTTGAATAATCAATAACATGCCAATTGAAAGAGTTGTTTTTTGAATTTGGTATGATAACCCTTTGACTAAAATTAAAAGGGAATACTATTTAAAAAAGGATTTTTAGGCGTGTTATGAAGAAGACCAATATTGATTGGCCAGCTATACAATTCGTAAACCTATAAACACATCAGAATAGCAGAAAAGTAAATAAAATCAGGGTAATGAAGCTGGATGAGTGAAAAATGAGATTGAACGCCCTGTTGTTCGAAAGCAAATTATGAGACTTTATCGAACCATCTGGATGATCAGCGAATTCCACACAACGCCTTGATTTTGCAAGAGAAAAAATATTCAGATAGGATTAAAAAAAACGGCCACTCCCTAAAGAATAGCCGTTTCAATTTCTGTGAGTTTTCCCCACCTGGGAAAAATTTCATCTCGTGCGGATGATAGGATTGGAATCGAACCATTGATGCTTTTACTTAATCTAGTAAAAAAAATAGAATGAGATAGTTAAGTCCTGCGGATGCCAAACGACATCTCCTTCTACCCTAATAAACCCTATCTATCTTTTACCCTTCACTATTCAACCATCTGCATAATTTGCTAACGTTCTTCAAACACTTGCATTTACAGGCTTATTCAAAAGTAGACTTCTAAGAAACCTGAAAAGGTGAGCTACTCGCAGATAGCAAAAAGCAGGCAGGATGCTGTCTTCCTCCATTGAGCCCAGAATAACAGACTCTGTTTATCTTGACATGTTATTACCAATAAAGCCTGCCATCCTGCCTGATGAAAGCAACCCAATAAGCTGAATTTTAAATAACTGCAACGATGTTGATTTAATAGTAACACGTGAAATTATTTTTGGTTTTACCTTCGTGCTTATGAGGTTATCAGCATTCATAATGTCCGTTGTTGTTCTTGCGCTAAGCTTTATGCCTTGCAGGGATAACGATGCCATGGTTGCTGACAATGAAATGTACCATATTGAGCTATCGCATAAGAATGGACAAGAGCATCAACCTCATGCAGACCTTTGCTCACCGCTGTGCATCTGCGCATGTTGCTCATCGGCGTCCACCACTGTCCCAATACCTTTAACAATTGACGCGATTATTCTTCGCGCCGCTAAACCTGCGTTTATTGAACATTATACGGGTTCCGTTACGGCCATCTCCCTGCCTATATGGCAACCTCCGCAACGCATCGCTTAGATTCAATTTTTATCAGGGTGCGGCATCTGCACCATTTTCCTTTAAATATTCTCAATCTTAGTTGGTTACGACGCATCCGCAGTCGGTAATCTACAAATGCTATGCTCAGGAAAGGCTAAAAGTCCACATGCCCGATATGAACAAGGGTGAAAGGATAAATTTTACCAACCTTTTCCGGGTACTCCTTGCGTGTATTGAGATTGTTATAAGGCATTACCCTAGTATTTCAAATCATTAACAAGCATGCTGAATAAAATCATTCTTTTTTCAATAAAAAACAAGCCGATTATTGGCTTTTTCACGTTGACGCTGATCATATGGGGCATCTGGAGCGCAGGCAGGTTGCCCGTGGACGCCGTACCAGATATCACCAATAACCAGGTACAGATCATAACGAATACCCCCACCCTCGCTGCGCAGGAAACGGAACAGCTTGTTACCTACCCCATCGAACAAAGTCTGGCTAACTTGCCCGACCTGGAGGAAATGCGTTCTATCTCACGCTTTGGGCTATCGGTGATCACCGTGGTTTTTAAAGATGAGGTAGATATCTATTTCGCGCGGCAGCTCATTGCTGAAAAACTGAAAGAAGCGGAGGAAAAAATCCCCGCTGGTATCGGTACGCCAGAAATGGCGCCTGTAAGTACGGGATTAGGTGAAGTGTATCAATATATCATACACCCGAAGGCCGGAGCTGAAAACAAGTATTCGCCTATGGACCTGCGCACGATGCAGGATTGGATCGTAGCCCGTCAACTGTATGGCACACCCGGCGTTGCGGAGGTGAATAGTTTTGGCGGCCAACTGAAACAATATGAGGTAAGTGTGAACCCCGACCGGCTGAAGGGTATGAATGTAACCATAGCCGAAATCTTCACTGCACTGGAAAATAATAATGCGAATACCGGCGGGGCTTACATCGATAAAAAGCCTAACGCCTATTTTATCCGGGGCATCGGGCTTGTGTCGTCGATGGAGGATATCCGCCATATCGTGGTAAAGTCTGTTAATGGAATTCCCATCCTGATCAGCGATATCGCTAATGTGGAACTGGGAAGTGCCGTACGTTATGGATCCGTGACGTATAACGGGGACAAAGAAGTGGTTGGGGGGATCGTGATGATGCTGAAAGGAGCGAACAGCGCTGCCGTGGTATCGCGTGTAAAGGCAAAAATGGCCACCATTAAAAGTTCTTTGCCGGAAGATGTTGTGATCGAAACTTTCCTGGACCGGACGGACCTGGTTGACCGGGCCGTGGGTACCGTAAAGAAAAACCTTATTGAGGGCGCTTTGATCGTTGTGTTTGTGCTCGTGGTGTTTTTGGGAAACCTGCGTGCAGGACTCATTGTAGCCTCAGCCATTCCCCTCTCCTTACTGTTTGCGCTGGGCATGATGCACGCTTTTGGCGTAAGCGCAAACCTGATGAGCCTGGGCGCTATCGACTTTGGTCTGATCGTAGATGGTGCCGTTATCATTGTGGAGGCTACATTACACCATCTTGGAATGCGCAAATCAACCAACCGGTTAACGCAGGCCGAGATGGACCAGGAGGTTTTCGTATCCGCTTCGCGTATCCGCAGCAGTGCGGCATTTGGCGAGATCATCATTCTCATTGTTTATATTCCTATTCTTACGTTGATCGGTATCGAGGGAAAAATGTTCCGCCCCATGGCTCAAACCGTGGGTTTCGCCATCCTTGGCGCATTGATCCTGTCACTAACTTACATCCCTATGATGTCGGCGCTGGTGTTGCCTAAAAAGATACGGCATAAAAAAACGCTATCTGACCGGATGATGGATTTCTTTCAGCGCGTTTACACACCGTTGTTGCGAAAGGCCATCAAGGTGCGTGTAATTATAGTAAGTATTACCGTGGCATTATTTGCTATCGCACTTTTCTTCTTCAGCCGAATGGGCGGTGAATTCATTCCGCAACTGCAGGAGGGTGATTATGCATTTCATTGTATCCTTCCGCAGGGAACTTCATTATCACAAAGTATTGAAACATCTATGCAGGCGAGCCGCATCATCCGTTCATTCCCGGAAGTGAAGATGGTGGTAGGCAAAACCGGTTCGGCTGAAGTGCCTACTGACCCGATGCCGCCGGAAGCGACCGACCTCATCGTAGTACTGAAGCCTAAAAAAGAATGGAAAACCACGAAGGATTACAATGAACTCGCCAGTATGATGATGGAAAAGCTGGAAGTAATACCAGGCGTTTTCTTTGAAGCCAACCAACCTATTCAGATGCGCTTTAATGAGCTGATGACCGGTGTGCGGCAAGACGTGGCCATCAAAATATTTGGCGAAAATATCGACACCCTTGCTAACCTTGCTACCAGGGTGGCCAAAGTGGTGCAATCTGTACCGGGGGCAACGGCGCCGCAGGTAGAGCGCACAACCGGTTTGCCCCAAATAACAGTTCAGTACGACCGGGCGCGCCTCGCGGCTTACGGTATAAATGTAGCGGATATTAATCGAACCATCAGTACGGCTTTTGCCGGCGAAGCCGCGGGAGTAGTGTTTGAAAATGAGCGGAAATTCGACCTGGTGGTACGGCTCGACAGCGCTCACCGTACATCCATTGAGGATGTGGGCAATCTTTTTGTACCAACACCGGCTGGTAATCAAATTCCGCTTACACAGGTGGCGACAGTGGCATTCAGGGAAGGTCCTGCGCAGATAAGCCGCGAGGAAGGTAAACGACGGATCGTAGTCGGCTTCAATATTTCAGGCCGTGATGTGGAAAGTGTGGTGCAGGATATACAGGCGAAGCTAACCAGTGCCAAATTATTGCCCGCCGGTTATTATTACACCTACGGCGGAACTTTCGAGAACCTGCAAAAGGCTTCGGCGCGCCTGATGGTCGCCGTACCTGTGGCACTGGCGCTTATTTTCCTGTTGCTGTATTTCACCTTCAGCTCTTTTAAGGAGGCGCTATTGATTTATACGGCCATTCCGATGAGCGCGATTGGTGGCGTGTTTGCTTTGATGATAAGGGATATGCCTTTCAGTATATCAGCAGGCGTGGGATTTATTGCGTTGTTTGGCGTGGCGGTGCTGAATGGAATTGTGCTGATCAGCACGTTCAATCAACTGGAGAAGGAGGGCGTGAACGATGTTTTCGAGCGGGTATATGAAGGCACAAAAACCAGGCTACGCCCTGTATTGATGACGGCTACCGTGGCCTCACTTGGCTTTTTCCCTATGGCATTTTCTACCGGCGCAGGTGCAGAGGTGCAAAAGCCACTGGCTACAGTGGTGATCGGCGGACTGATAACGGCCACTTTTCTCACACTGTTTGTGCTGCCGCTGTTGTATATCATTTTCACACGTAAAAAAGGAGGTTCCCTGAAACCCGCAACCACAGCGGTTATTGTGGTAGGACTGTTGCTGACAGGATCGGTTACGCAAGCGCAGGCGCCTTCGGGTACCCGCATTAGTATTGAACAGGCGATTCAGACGGCTGGTCATAACCTGCAATATGGCATTAACCAACAACAGATTTATAAAGGACAAGCCCAGTTGAAAACAGCCAGGGCATTACCAAAAACGGGATTGTTTGCCGAAAACGAGGACCTGAGGCCCAGTGACGGAAAAGGCATTTTAAAGATCGGTGTATCGCAAAGTATTGCTTGGCCAGGATTGTATAAAGCGCACCGAAACCTGTATACCGAACAACTAAAGTATTATCAGGCCAATACGGCTGCGCTCAATGCTGAACTGAAGCGGAATGTGCGGGCTGTGTATTACCAACTGTGGTACCTGCAGGATAAGCAGGTGTTGTATCAACGGCTGGATAGTATTTACCGGTCGTTGAGCAAGGCGGCAGTACTCAAAGTAAAGACCGGCGACAGCCCGGGTCTCGACAGTATCGCTGCGAATGTGCGGTTACAGGAGTTACAGGCGCAGGTAAGGCAAACTGTAAATGACATACAGGTGCAGCAACAGGCGCTGATGCAATTGCTCAATACCGATTCCGCTTATTTGTCGCCGGATACGCCGTTGGAGAAACTGCCGCTCCCACCCTGGTTTAGTGATTCTTCTCACCCGGTTATTGCGCTGCAAGCGCAAAGTATCCATATTGCCAAAGCGGGTATATCCGTGGCGCGGAATGATAACAGGCCTGAGTTTTCAGGACGCTTTTTCAGCCAGCGGTTGTATGGGCTCAGTGACCCTTTCTCAGGATTTTCAGTGATGGCCAGTTTCCCCTTATTCGGCGCCGGAGCCACGCGCAACAAGGTAAAGGTTGCGCAGGCCGAAGCAGAACTGCAGCAGAAACAATTCGATTACGACCGACAGCTATTTTTTACGGAACGTGCGCAAATGCGAAAGGAGGTGGAAAAAAATCAATCGATGCTGGCCTTTTATGAAGACGCGGGACTAAAGCAGGCCACAGAGATCATAAAGGCTTCAACACTTGCTTACCGTTCAGGGGAAATCAGTTTTGCGGAACTATCGCAGTACCTCGCGCAGGCCATCAGCATCCGGCAAAACTATCTTGAGCACCTGAATGCCTACAATCAATCGGTAATTCAATTCAATTATTACAGCAATCAATAGCATCGTATCAAACTATAAGCAAATGAAAAAGTTATTATTTTTTATAGCAATTTTCTACACCGTCACATTTATAACCGCTTGCGGAGGTGGAGACAAGCCTGCTGAAGAACATGCAGTTGCAGAAGAAGAACATACCGATGAACATGAGAACACCAATACAGCCACTTTTAGTGCAGCGCAGGTAAAAAGTATTGGTATAGCGTTTGGTGTTATCGAGGAAAAGCAATTAACGGCTTCCATACGTGCGAATGGCGTATTGCGGGTACCTAACCAGAACAGGGCGCAGGTGAATTCGCTGTACAGCGGTGTGGTAAAATCATTGTTGATACAGCCTGGTAACATAGTAAAGAAGGGGCAGGTAATCGCTACAATCACTAATCCGGAATTTATCCAGGTACAGGAAGAATACCTCGCCATCACCCCCAGGATAGCGCTTGCCGAGCAGGAACAACAACGACAGCAGGAACTGAACCAGGGTAATGCAGGGGCACTGAAGAACCTGCAGGCTGCGGAATCGAACTTGCGTGCTTTACGAACACGGAAGGCGGCACTGGAGCAACAAATTCAACTGATGGGGCTTACTGCCTCTTCGCTGTCAAACGGGAAGCTGGTATCGGTATTGTCGATCCGTACGCCCATTGGTGGCATCGTAAGCACAGTACCGGTTCAAATTGGCAGTTATGTCAATGCTACCACACCGGTGGCGGAGGTGGTGGATAACAGTCAGTTGCACCTGGACCTTTTCGTATATGAAAAGGACCTGCCCAGGTTGCGGAACAACCAGATTATTCACTTTACGCTGACCAATAATCCCGGCAAGGAATACGATGCGGTAATCTTTTCGCTTGGCTCCTCATTCGAGGATGAAAGTAAGGCAGTAAGTGTCCATGCCCGCGTGCAGGGAGATAAGACCGGGCTGATCGATGGCATGAATATTACCGCGCTGATCAGCCTTAACAAGATCACGACGCCTGCAGTGCCTACGGATGCTATAGTGACAGATAAGGGCCAGGATTTCATTTTTATGGTTACTGATGACCATGCTGAAGCGGAACATTATGAAGAGGGAAAAGACAATAAACCACACAACGGGGAGCCGCACGATCATAAAGAAACTGACGGTCCTGCGGGGGGCGGCATCACTTTTGAGAAGGTGCCCGTCGCAAAAGGCACCACCGAGGTGGGTTTCACGCAGATCACTTTATTGAAGCCTATTCCTTCCGGTGCGAAAATCGTAACGAAGGGTGCGTTTTTCGTGTTGGCGAAGATCAACAATGCGGGTGAAGGGGGGCATGCGCATTGACAGGCTTCATTAAATTCAGTCTAAATTTCGACTTTAAATGCAATGATAATGGAAAAAACAAAGATCAATCTTGAGCTATTATTACCGCATATTCTGGATGATAAGGATGCTTGTGTGCGGCATATCATCAGTGAACTGGAAGGGAAAACGGACAGGGGAAAGCATGTGGATGCAGCAGGGAAAGCTCATAACCATGAGCATAAGGATGGCAGGAATGAGCACAACAATGGGCATAATCATGCACATGGTGGTGTGTTCGGGAAGAATACCGAACTTATTTTCAGTCTTATCTGCGGCGCGCTGATCGGTATTGGTTTCGGGCTTTCCTTTATTGAGGGGATACCCACAGCGGCATCACTGGTGTGCTATATCGCGGCTTATTTCTTTGGCGGGTTCTTTACAGCCAAGGAAGCCATAGAAACCATTGCCAGGGGCGGTTTCGAAATAGACTTTCTGATGCTGGTGGCGGCTATTGGCGCGGCGATCCTGGGTAGCTGGATGGAGGGCGCTTTGTTGCTGTTCCTTTTCAGCCTGGGGCATGCGCTGGAGCATTTTGCCATGGAGAAGGCGCGTAAGTCGATTGCCGCACTGACTGAGCTGGCACCGAAAACTGCGCTGCTCAAAAAGGAAGGAGTTACGCAGGAGGTGAATATATCGGAACTGAAAAAAGGAGATCTGATCGTGGTGCGGCCCAATACCAAGATCGCCGCAGATGGCATTGTGATGAAGGGTAAAAGCAGTGTGAACCAGGCACCAATAACAGGTGAGAGTATCCCGGTAGATAAAGAAGCAGTGGAAAATGCCGATATCAACATAGACGAGGCTGGCAAACTGGATGCCAGATTCCTTGTGTTTTCCGGTACCATCAATGGTAACGATTTACTGGAGGTGAAGGTGATCAAAGAGGCCAGCGACTCCACTTTATCGAGGCTCGTGCGGATGGTAAACGAAGCACAAACGCAGCAGTCGCCCACGCAACAGTTTACCGACCGGTTTGAAAAGTATTTTGTACCGTCGGTACTAATTCTCATGTCGCTGTTGTGCTTCGCTTTTCTTGTTATAGACGAGCCTTTCAGTGCCAGTTTTTACAGGGCAATGTCGGTACTGGTAGCGGCAAGCCCCTGTGCGCTGGCCATCTCCACGCCCAGTGCCGTGTTGAGTGGCGTGGCGCGGGCAGCGCGGGCGGGAGTACTGATTAAAGGTGGACGACCGCTGGAAGATCTTGGTACACTGACGGCGATCGCTTTCGACAAAACAGGAACGCTAACAGAGGGTAAACCCAGGCTAACAAAGGTGGTTCCGTTGCAGGATAGTATAACCGAGGTTCAACTGCTCAGGATTGTGGTAGCCGTGGAAGGGTTAAGCGACCATCCTATCGCTAAAGCTATCGTCCGGGATGGCAAGGCAAAGCTGGGCAATGAACAAATTCCCGTTGCGCATGATATGGAAGCTGTATTGGGCAAAGGTATTAAAGCGGTGCTGGAGCAGGATGCTATTTTCGCAGGTAATCTTGCGTTGTTTGAATCGCTGGATGAAGCAAAGCCGCTGGAAGAAGTAGTGGAGGCTGTACGCAAGGCCGAGCAAGAAGGAAATACAACCATGCTTATCCGCAGAAATAAAGAATATATCGGTATAATCGCTGTGATGGATACGCCACGGGCGGAAGCAAAAGATGCGTTGGTAAAATTAAAAGAGGAAGGTATAAGAAAGATGATCATGCTGACTGGTGATAACCAGGCCGTAGCCGATTCTATTGCTGCGCAAACAGGCCTAACCGAAGCGTGGGGTGGTTTGTTACCCGAGCAGAAGGTAGAAGCGATCACCAAACTGGCTGCCCAGGAAAACAAGGTGGCAATGGTGGGTGATGGTGTAAATGATGCGCCGGCAATGGCCAGGAGTACTGTGGGTATTGCCATGGGAGCGGCAGGTAGTGATGTGGCCCTGGAAACAGCAGATATCGCGCTGATGGGTGACAAACTCTCGTTGCTGCCCTTTGCGATCGGGCTGAGCCGTCAATCTAAAAGGATCATCAGACAAAATCTCGTGATCAGCCTGGGAATGGTTGGATTACTGGTTCCCTTAACAATTTTAGATGTGGCTACTATCGGGCCGGCCGTTGCAGCACACGAGGGCTCCACGCTTGTAGTGGTGCTCAATGCCCTGCGGCTGCTGGCCTACCGCCAAAGACTCAGATAGTAACAAAAAGATTGTCGGCAAATTTTTTAGTAACCGTTGTTTTGGCGTCTTTCCTGAAGCTGATAATCAACGAGGCATCGTAAGCAATCTGTTCAATCAGTTTTATTTTGGTGCCAATGCCTATATTCAGGTGTTCGAGGTATTTGAGGTAATCGGAAGACGAATCATTTACCCCTACCACCTGGCAGATAGTGCCTATAGGAATCTCAGAGAGCATCAGGCGTTTGGCGGCTTTCAACTCACCACTGGCAGTTGGAATAGGATCTCCATGAGGATCGTACCTGGGATAGCCGAGAAATTCGTCAAGGCGCTCGGTTAACTGATCAGATTGAACGTGTTCCAACTGCTCCGCTACTTCGTGTACTTCATCCCAGGTGAAGCGGAGTTTCTCATGGAGAAAAACCTCCCACAAGCGGTGTTTACGAATAACCTGAATGGCCCATTGACGACCAAATTTCGTTAGCTGTATCTTCTTATATTTCTCATAGGTAACCAGCTTTTTAGCCGCCAGCTTCTTCAACATGTCGGTAACTGTGGGTGGTTTGGTATTTATGCGTTCTGCAATATCCGTGGTGGAGGTAGCCGCATGCTGGCTCTTTTCAGTAAGTGTATAAATGGCCTTCAGGTAATTTTCTTCCGTTTGACTAAGTAGCATACGGCAAGTTAACAACAAAAAAAACGATATATCTAAATAAAAAATTAGACTAATCTAATCTTTTATTTAGATTTGTATATACTTTTGTCGTTTTATGAGAAAAGAATATACTTGGCTACTTTTTTTCGTTGTTGCTGTTGCCGCTGGTTCAACGTCCTGCAACAAATTGATGCCTGCCGCTCCTGATGA
>CAMLRX010000144.1 GCA_946482545.1 uncultured Flavihumibacter sp.
TTGGAACAGGTGATCCGTTATAACATGGCGGTTCCTGTTACCTACATGATAGTAACGAACGGGCACTATACCCGCGGCTTTGAAAGAAAAAATGGGAAACTGACAGAATTGGAAGTGTTCCCGGTTTTTCCCGGTACTAGCCTTCCAGGTGTATAGAAAACATGATCATGCGGGAGCTCATCCTGTCGATCACATTCGAGAACTTTAGACTTTCATCCCTTGCATGAATATTTCCCAGCCCATTGGATATCTTGATTTCCGGGGAGAAGATAAAACTCTGGAAATAGAAATTGAAACCGATGCCAGCTTCAATACCGTAATCCATTTTTTTGATCTTCACCAGGTCTTCAGCCTGGCGGGCCCTTGCATTTGATGCGAGATCATAGTCCATTTTTAAGCCCCCCAACATGTACACGCGGAAATTGCCGATGCGGTCCGAATTGAATTTCAGTTGCGCCGGAAAGGAGACGATTACCGATTCCACTGGTTTGGTGGTAATGGCTTCTTCCTCCTTAATTTCATCCGGATATTTGAGGTGATACGACACTGATTTGGTCGCGAAAATGAGTTGCGGGTTAAACCTGGCTTCGAATCTTTTTGTGAGGCGCGCAGTAGCCGAAAGACCCAGCCCAAAGCCGCCGTTGTTGAGCGGTTCCGCCACCATCACCGAATCGTATTGAAGAAAACGCGGGTGCTGGTTCAGGTGAAAACGGCTGCTGTTGTAGCCGAGTGTTATACCGAAATAATATTTTTTAAGATCATGGTCTGGCAGGTAAAGTTCTTTTTGCTGGCTTTTACCCGCAAAAGAAGCGATCAGGAAGCAACAGGCGTAGAAGGCTTTTTTCCACTGTAAATTGTACATATTCCTAAGCTCAGCGGTTTCATTGCGGTGTCGCAATAACCGGTTTTGTTTAAAATAGTTATAAAATCCGGGCCTTCGGGGAATGCTTTAACGGAATCGTTCAGGTATTGATAGGCTTCCCTGCTCTTAGAAAAAAGCTTGCCAAACTGTGGCGCTACCAGTCCCATGTAAAAATTATACAGGTTCCGGAAGCCACCTGTTTTGGGTTTGGAAAATTCCAGGACGATCAACTGACCGCCGGGGCGCAGCACCCTGTTCATTTCGCGGAGTCCTTTTTCGAGGTCTTCGAAGTTCCTTACACCAAACGCTACCGTTACCGCATCAAACGAGTTGTCGGGGTGGTTTATTGTTTCGCTGTCGCCGCTTTCCAGCCGGATATATTTTTCTAATCCTTTGGTTTTCAGTTTCTTTCTGCCAAAATCAAGCATTCCTTCAGAGATATCGATCCCGATAATTTCGGTTGGTTTTAACATTTTCCAGGTGAGGATGGCTACATCGCCGGTTCCTGTGGCCACATCCAGCACTCTTTTGGGTTGCAGGGGCTGGAGCAACCTGATGGCTTTTTTGCGCCAGCCTTTATCGATGCCCATGGAAAGGAACCTGTTGAGAAAATCGTAGCGGAACGCGATCTGGTTAAACATTTCGGCTACCTGCTTCTTTTTAGTGCTTTCCGAGTCTTTGAACGGTACTATCTCGTCGTGTGGAAGCTTGTTTTGCATAGGGCGCAAAGGTAGGATATTATGGGAACGGGGGAGAGGATGTTTAATTTTGAATGCTAAATTTTGAATGATGGCTGATTACAAAAACCAATCTATAGGTTCCAATCCGTTTGCGGCGAGATAGGCGTTTGCTTTCGAAAAATGTTTGCAGCCGAAAAAGCCTTTGTCGGCGGAAAAAGGTGAGGGGTGGGCCGCTTTCAGCAGCAGGTGTTTTGTTTCATCGATCAGCACCTGTTTTTCATGCGCGAACTTTCCCCACAACATGAATACCACATGTTCTTTCCTTTCAGAAATGGTTTTGATCACGGCATCTGTGAATTCCATCCAGCCCGATTTGGAGTGGCTGGCCGGTTCATTTGCCCTTACTGTTAATACCGCGTTTAGGAGGAGCACGCCTTGTTCAGCCCATTTTTCCAGTGTGCCATGGGAAGGAATGGGCATGCCAATATCAGCATGTAATTCCTTGAATATATTCACCAGTGATGGCGGTGGTTTGATGCCGGGAGGAACGGAAAAACTGAGTCCGTGCGCTTGTCCGGGACCGTGATAGGGGTCTTGCCCGAGGATCACCACTTTTACGTTCTCGAAACTGGTTTTATCGAATGCGTGGAAGATGAATTTGCCGGGAGGGTAGATGGTTTTGCCGGCCATTACTTCCATTTTAATGAAAGTGGTGACTTGCTGGAAGTAGGTTTTGGAGAATTCGTTTCTGAGTTGTTCTTTCCAGGAGGGACCGATGCGTACTTCCATGCTGGCGGTGGTTTTTGTTGCAATCTAAGGATTTTTATTTTCACGCGATTGCTTCGTACCTCGCAACGCAAAGGAGCAAGGACGCATTGCTTCGTGCCTCGCAACGTTGTTTGTGTTTAGGGCGGTTGCTGGAGTAAGTTTTTTTATTTCTCGCCACGGCGCAAAGGCGCAACGTTGGAGGATTATTTAATTTCTTCATATTCATTGGCGGGTAGCAGCCATATCTTTTTTATAGCACCGGAGTACGCCGGAAATAGTTTGCTGCAGGGGTACTAAAAGCAATCCATAATAATCAGCTATCCGCAATATGACAACCCTTATGCAAGAAAATAACTCTGCCCGGCTTGGAAAAGCACTCCCATAAACCAGCCATTACCCCTACAACCGCCACTTTGCGCCTCCGCGCCTGCGAGATACGAAGCAGTGCGAGAAGTATTCTACAGCAACGAGCACCTCAACCGCTCCTTGCGTCCTTGCTCCTTCGCGCTGCGCAGTGCGAAGCACAAAGCAGTTGCGTGAAAAAAATCACGCAAACCCTACTTCTCCAGATACCCCACCACGCGCCTGAAAGTCTCTTCCTCACTCAATTCCTCCGGAACAAATTTTTCCCCGATCACCTGCTCGTACAGCTCAATGTAGCGTTGCGAAATCGTTTGAATCCATTCGTCACTCATTTCGGGAACGGATTGCCCTTCCTTGCCCATGAAGTTATTGGCGATGAGCCATTCCCTTACAAACTCTTTGCTCAGTTGTTTTTGCTTTTCAACTTTCTGTTGCCTTTCTTCATAACCATCGGCATAGAAATAACGGGAGGAATCGGGCGTATGAATCTCATCCATGAGGTATATAGTATCACCGATTTTACCGAATTCGTATTTGGTATCCACGAGGATCAGTCCGCGTTTGGCGGCGATTTCTTTTCCGCGTTGAAACAGTGCCAGTGTATACTTTTCAAGTTGAATATAATCTGCTTCGGAAACGATGCCACGCTCGATGATCGCTTCTCTGGAAATATCTTCATCGTGCCCTACTTCTGCTTTGGTGGAGGGGGTAATGATGGGCGTGGGAAAGTAATCGTTCTCCTTCATGCCATCCGGCATTGGAACACCACAGAGTTCACGTAAACCGGAATTGTAGGTGCGCCACGCGTGTCCGGTGAGGTTGCCCCTCACCACCATCTCTACCCGAAATGGGGTACACTTTTTACCAATGGAAACATTGGGTGCGGGAGATGCTTCCAGCCAGTTGGGGCAAATATCTTCCGTCGCTTTCAGCATGTATGCAGCAATCTGGTTTAAAACCTGTCCTTTATAAGGGATGGGCCTGGGAAGGATCACGTCAAAAGCCGAAATCCGGTTCGAAGCGATCATCACCAGCAGGTCATCACCAATCGTATATACATCACGTACTTTACCCTTGTAGAAGGCTGTTTGGCGGGGGAAGGAAAAATTACTCATGCCGCGAAGTTATATCTCCTACCCAAATACCCCAAAAAATACCTCTAACCTTCATGTAATCAATTAGTTTGGGGAAAAATATTTTTTTCATGCAACCACAAACTAATTGTAAATTCAAGTATGTTTATCGCCTAAACAAAAACTACAGTTATGAGAAAGAGCTTCCGTTACGCCCTCGCTCTGATGATGACTGCCTTTATCTCGATTGCCACCATTGCGCAGACTGCTACCATCTCCGGAACCGTGAAGCATGCTTCCACTGATGAAACCGTATCCGCAGTTTCCGTGACCATCAAAGGCTCGACAACTGGCACCTTCACAGACGACAAAGGTTTCTTCCGGTTAACCACAAACCAGAAACCTCCATTTATACTCGTTTTTTCCTCCATCGGGTTCGAAACCAAAGAAGTCAATGTAACCTCGGTTACTGAAGACCTCTCGGTGACCATTACCCCAGGTGCCGCCATGGGCGAAGAAATTGTGGTGGCCGCTTCCAGGTTACCCGAACGTATACTCGAATCGCCCGTTACCGTGGAAAGGGTGAATGCTTCCACCATAAGAAATATGCCCGCACCTAACTTCTACGAAGGGATGGCCAACCTGAAAGGCGTGGATATGACCACTTCAAGCCTCACTTTCCGCACCGTGAGTACCCGCGGCTTTAACGGAAGTGGTAACCTCCGTTTCAACCAGTTCATCGACGGGATGGACAACCAGGCTCCCGGACTGAACTTCTCCGTAGGCAACGTGATCGGCATGACCGAACTGGACGTGGAAAGCGTGGAATTGCTGCCTGGCGCATCTTCCGCCCTCTACGGCTCCGGCGGCATGAATGGTACTTTGCTGATGAACAGTAAGAACCCGTTCCGCTACCAGGGACTGAGTTTCCAGATCAAACAGGGCGCCATGCACACGGATGGAAGTCAGCGCGATATCTCCCCCTATTATGATTGGGCCGTGCGCTATGGAAAAGCTTTCAACAATAAATTCGCGTTCAAACTTTCAGCACAATATATTCAGGCCCGCGACTGGCAGGCGGAAGATTTCCGCAACCTGGACCGCAACAACGTGTTCAGCGCCATCAAAAGCGGCGACCGCAATTCTGATCCCAACTATGATGGGGTGAATGTATATGGAGATGAAGTGTCCTTTAATATGAGAACGCTTTCTTCCATAATTGTGGGAACGGCGCAGCAACAATATGTGGCCCAATATATGCAGGCCACGGGAAATATGCCTTCAGCCACTGAAATTGACGCGTTCCTCAGAAGCGCTGGAAGCGGTGTTTCTCCATTCTACCTGGGCCTTCAGAATAACCTCATCCCCGATCAGAACGTTTCCAGAACAGGTTACAACGAGCCCGATATGGTGGATTACGGCACTTACAATGTGAAACTCTCAGGCGGATTGTATTACAACATCACCCCCAATATTGAAGCTTCTTTGCTGGCTTACTGGGGAACGGGTACAACGGTGTATACCGGCGCAGACAGGTATTCGCTCCGTAACCTGAAAATTGGTCAGTACAAAGCAGAAGTGAAAGGGAAGAACTGGTTCGTTCGTGCTTACACTACCCAGGAAAATGCGGGCGAATCCTATAATACCACTGCGCTTGCATCCTATATCAACGAAGCCTGGAAACCAAGTTTAAGCACCAGTTCTGCTACAGCGCTTGCCGGTTCCTGGTATCCGCAATACATCGGCGCTTACCTTCAGGCGGTGGGCAGCGCTGCACCCAATCCACATGGCGTGGCGCGCGCCTTTGCCGATCAGGGTCGTTTTATGCCGGGAACTGATGCATTTGAAAGTGCATATAACAGACTGAGAAGAGTGCCCATCTCACAGCAGGGCGCGTTATTCGTGGATAAAACCGATATGTGGCAATACGATGCGCAATTGAACCTCAGCGAATATGTGAAGTTTGCCGATGTGCTCATTGGTGGTAACTACCGCCAGTTTATCCTCAACTCGCAGGGGACACTTTTTAACGATGATGAAGGCGCCATTAAAATCGGTGAATATGGCGGCTTTCTTCAAATACAGAAAAAACTGCTGAACGATGTACTGAAACTCACGGGATCGGTGCGTTACGATAAGAGTAAGAATTTTGTAGGCCGCTTCACACCCCGTTTCTCTGCCGTGGTAAAAGTGGCGGAAGAGAGTCATGTGCGCGCCAGTTTCCAGACTGCCTACCGTTTCCCTTCCACCCAGGATCAATACATAGACCTGTTTACAGGTTCTTCCACCCTCATCGGCGGACTGGCTGAAAGTATAGAAAAGTACAATTTCGCATCCAATCCTGCTTATGATGCAGCCAGTGTGCGTCGCTTCAGGGAAACGTTGAATCCGGCGGTACTTGTGCCATACACTTTCTCTCCGCTCAAAGCTGAAACCTCCAATTCTTACGAAATTGGCTACAAAGGATTGTATGGCAAGAAGCTCCTGATCGATATGTATGCCTATTACGGTATTTACAAAAACTTCATCGGAAGAGTAGCGGTAATCCAGCCCCAGGACAATACACCTGCTTCCATCGCCAACCTCGCTATTCCGGCCAGACCGTTCTCCAACAATTTCTCTTATCCGCAAAACAGTAATGACGATGTGAAATCAATTGGCTACGGCATCAGTATGGAATACCGCATGGGCAAAGGTTACGCCCTCAACGGCAACTTCGCCAGCGATGAACTCAACGATATACCGGATGGCCTGGTAACATTCTTCAATACGCCAAAATACAGGTTCAACCTGGGTTTCGGCAATCCTGATTTCTCCAATGGTTTCGGTTTTAATATTAATTACCGCTGGCAGGATAAGGTGTATTGGGAAGGTACTTTCGGAACAGGAAATATTCCTTCCTATGGTACCATGGATGCGCAGTTGAGTTATCGTATTCCGAAAACCAAAAACCTCTTTAAGATCGGGGCTTCCAATATGCTGAATAAGTATTACAGAAGTGCTTTCGGTAATCCTGAGGTGGGTGGGTTGTATTATGTGAGTTTCGGGTATAACGTGTTTTAGAGAAATTTCACGCAAAGAACGCACTGCTTCGTTCCTCGCAGGGGCGAGGACGCAAAGCGCGTTTCATTTGCTGACATCAAAAATAAATAAAGAGAGGGTGTGTCGGACTTAGATACACCCTCTCTTTATTTTCTCATGAAGGCCATCTTCATTTTATTCATGGCCTTATAGCGTTGCGACAAAAGAAGCAATTACGGAAAGCAAATTTATCTGCAAAAAAACATTCAACCCACTAATTAAGGCCTTGCGTCCTTGCTACTTTGCGGCGCACGCTGCGAAGCAGTAAGCGCTTGCGGGAAAAAAATTACCCCTTCTTCAGCAACTCCGCCACCACCTTATCAATCGGCAACGTTACAGATGCACTGGAAAACATTTCCCAGTCGATAAAACGAAAAGTTTCAATTTCATTTTTGGCCTCATACACTTTCAACTGCGTTTCATCGAAATCGAAAGGGGTATCGCGAAGCGGTACCGTAATGGGTTCCAGCGCTTTCACTTTATAATAAATTGAAAGTATCTGGTGTTGTGGATTGAAGGCGCTCATCTGAAAAAAATCGGTCGTATACAGGTGTTCCTGCACTTCTACGCGCAGGCTCATCTCTTCCATAAATTCTCTGGCGAGACAATCGCGGGTACCTTCCCCGAATTCCAGTCCGCCACCGGGGAACTTGGTATAATAGGCACCTCGGATGTATTCATCGGCCACGAGTACCTGGTTGTTTTCATTGATAAGAATACCGTACACACGTACATTAAAGAGCGGCATGGATCAGAATATTTTTTTGCGGAGAAAAAACCAGCCCACCACCAGTGAAATGATGAGCGACAACAATACGGGAATATAAAAAGCGAAGGGAGAATCGGCGTAGGGGATGGGCACGTTCATGCCATAGATACTGGCCACAAGTACCGGGAATGACAATACGATCGTGATTACGGAAAGCCTTTTCAACACTTCGTTCTGGTTGTTGGCGATGATGCTGGCGAAGGCATCGAGCGTACTGGTAAGGATGTTGGAGTAGATATTGGCCATTTCAAGGGCCTGTGAATTGTCTACGATCAGGTCGTTCAGGAATTCTTTCTCTTCTTCGTTCAGACCCAGGAAATTCGTGCGTTCCAGTTTCACGAGCAGCAGTTCGTTGGAGCGGAGGGCGGTTACAAAGTACACCAGGCTTTTCTGTATCCGCATCAGTTGCAGCAATTCTTCATTCCGGTTGGCATCGTACAGTTTCTGCTCCAGCAGGTTGCGGCGGTGGTTGATTTCTTTCAGGTATTCCAGGAAGTTCTGCACCACTTTTTCGAAGATCTTCAGCACCATCATGTTCCTTTTATCGGGGTGACGGTTCTGAAAGGTGTTCAGGAATTTTTTGATGGCCGCGTTTTCAAAAGAGTTCACGGTCACAATCTGGTTATGGGTCAGAATAATACAGATCGGGATGGTGATGTAGTAGGCGTCGCTGTCGTTGAAAGAGTTGTTTTCGGTAGGCGTTTTGATGACGATGAGTTTCACATTGTCTTCTTCTTCGAAACGTGTTCTTTCGTCAATATCCAGTGAGTCGGTAAGGAAGTCGAGCGGTATTTCCAGATTCTCCGACAATTCGGTGAACTCTTCCTGCTTCAGAGGCGGCAATACGTTCACCCAGGCGCCTTTTTCGGCGCGGTCGATGGCGAAGGTCTGGCTGTCAACTATCTTGAAATACTGGATCAATGGTGGTTAATTTTGGATTTTGGAGGATGGATTTCATCCTCCAAAATTTATATTCAAATACTAATGCTTCCTTCAAATACCCTTTCAGCGGGGCCGCAAAGCCAGATGTTGGAGAAGTCTTCCTCCCCGTGTTTGTCGTATTCAACGCTGAGGGTTCCTCCTTTGGTGGACACTTCCACGCGGTTGAAGCCATTGTCGTTGTGGGCGGCCACCAAAGCGGCTGCGGTTACGCCGGTTCCGCAGGAATAGGTTTCGTCTTCCACCCCGCGTTCGTAGGTCCTGACGCGAATGGTGTCGTCGCCCGTGATCTCGAGGAAGTTCACGTTAATGCCTTCTGTGGCGAAGTCTTTGCTGTAACGGATGCTGCGGCCTTCTTCGAATACATCAATCTCTTCTGCGCTGGGCACGATCTTCACGTAATGCGGGGAACCTGTTTGAAGGATCTGGTCGCCGAAATATTCCCGTACGCCATGCACGTCAATCATTTTTAGGTTCACCCAGCCTTTCTCGGTAACCACGGCATCGTGTTCACCATCCACGGCGAGGAAATGGATTTTACTCTTCCGGAGTCCCAGGTCCCAGGCGAACTTCACCAGACAACGCCCGCCGTTGCCACACATGGTGCTTTCCCGGCCATCGGCATTGTAGTATTTCATGTAAAAATCGAAGCCTTCTTTTGTATTCAGCAGCATCAGTCCGTCTGCGCCGATGCCGAAGCGGCGGTCGCAAAGGAACTGCACCTGTTCGTTGGAAAGCGCGTCATATTTGCCATCCCTGTTGTCGAGGATCACAAAGTCGTTGCCGGTACCCTGGTATTTATAGAAACTGAGGTGCATATTAATTTTGAATTTTGGATGTTGAATGATGAATAGAGCTCGCTTTTAAGCGGATTCATTATTCAGCACCGCTGTGCCATGGTTTTATTCAACAATATTTTTACGAAACAATTTTCTTTCTTCTTTTAAATTTAATGTAACCTATTACTTCGCGTCCATCATCCATTATCTAAAATCCATCATTCAAAATTATGAATTACAGATTCGCTCTAACGCCTCTTTAATCAGCTTTTCCATCAATCCCTGCCCATCTTTTGTAAACGTTTTGGCAACCCTGTTGGCCACGATAGCGCTGAGTGAAAGGCAGCGGTGACCAAGCATTTTCCCTAACCCGTAAATGGCCGATGTTTCCATTTCGAAATTGGTGATGCGGTGCGGGCCCATGCTGAAACCGGTAAGCCGGTTGATGAGTTCGGGCTGCGCCAGTCCCAGTCGAAGGATTCTTCCCTGTGGTCCGTAAAATCCCGGACAGGTAACCGTGATGCCATGGTGAAAATCTTCGCCCACGAACTTCTTCAGCAGCCCCGGCGCACCGCCTGAAATATAAGGATGCGCCACGCGGTGGTGCAGTTGCGTTTGTGTAACAAAAGCCTGTAACAATTGTTTTTCCTCTTCATGCTCTTCGTGGCGGTAGAAGTGCAGGAGGTTATCCAGCCCTAAGCCATGTGTGGAGGCCACGAAACTGTCTGCGGGGATATGTTCCTGGAGGGAACCTGAAGTACCGATGCGGATGATGTCCAGCGTGGTGATTTCAGGCTTGATGGTCCTTGTTTCCAGGTCGATGTTCACCAGGGCATCCAGTTCGTTCAGAACAATATCTATATTGTCGGGGCCGATCCCGGTTGAAACAACGGAAATTCTTTTATCGCCGATAAACCCGGTATGGGTCACGAACTCCCGGTGTTGGGTGGTATACTCCACTTTATCGAAATGCTTGCTCACTGCGCGAACACGGTCGGGATCGCCTACAGTGATAACGGCAGGGGCCAGTTCTTCCGGCCTCAGGTCGAGGTGGTACACAGCGCCGCGTGCGTTAATGATGAGTTCGGAATCGCCTATCCTTTGCATAACGTGCATTAAAGTAGCACAAAATTATGTTTTTTGGGAGATGGCTCATATTATTGTTTATCAAATAATTGGAAGGAGTTTTTTTGTTTTCCGGAAATTCTCCTACTTTTGCCGTCCTGCAAAGGATAATGGTGCTGCTATCCGCAATGAGCAGATACGCAGGGCCATTAAAAATGGTTCCGTTGTCCGCCAACCGGCGGATAGGCAGAGCCGAAGAAATGGTTCCGTGGCCGAGTGGCTAGGCAGAGCTCTGCAAAAGCTCGTACAGCGGTTCGAATCCGCTCGGGACCTCATCAAAATGATCACTGAAAAGTGGTCATTTTTGTTTTTAAGCAGGTGCCAGACTAATAATACCTTTTTTACGCAGTCGTTTGCGTTGTCAACTTCTTCCTTTAAACCGTAATTTGTTTGAACTGTACTTTCCCACAAGGATAGTACAGGAAGGCCTTTGCTTAAAACCCGCTAACTTTAAAGAGAATTGCGTTGCTTATATGAATACCAGGACCAGCCGGACCATCAAACTCGTTATAGCCATTTTAGGCATTACCATTATTGCGGGAATTTTCTTCAGCAATTCGGGTAAGGTGGATTACAATGCAGAAGTGAAACCATTGCTCAACAAGAAATGCATCTCCTGCCATGGCGGCGTAAAACAAAGCGGCGGCTTCGGACTGCTTACCCGTGAACAGGCATTGCAAAAAACTGAAAGCGGCCATCCGGCCATCGTTCCCGGCGATGCTTCGGCCAGTGAATTCATCAAAAGGTTATCGCATCCCGATCCTGAATCCAGGATGCCCATGAATGCCGACCCACTTTCCAAAGAAGAAATAGCCCTGCTTGAAAAATGGATCGACCAGGGCGCGCATTGGGACGATCACTGGTCGTATCTCCCAGTGAAGAAACCCCAGGTGCCCGAACCAGGATTTTTATCCTTCTTCTCTCGCAAAAAAGAATGGGCCCGCAACGAGATCGATTTTTTCACTTTCGATAAAATGAAGGAGCATGGATTGGAACCTTCTCCGGAAGCAGATAAGCACACTTTGCTGCGCCGGGTGAGCCTGGACCTTACGGGTGTACCGCTGCCGGAAAAAACACAGGCCGCTTTTCTCGCAGACAATAGCGCCAACGCTTACGAGAAACTGGTAGATTCCCTGCTGAACTCACCCCGCTTCGGCGAACGATGGGCCGCAGTATGGATGGACCTTGCCCGTTATGCTGATTCCAAAGGGTACGAAAGAGATGGCGCGAGGCCCATCTGGCGTTACCGCGACTGGCTCATCAATGCTTTCAACAGCGGTATGCCTTACAACCAGTTCCTCGTAGAACAACTGGCTGGCGACCTGCTGCCGGATCCCACCGATGCGCAGTATATCGCTACTGCTTTTCACCGCAATACACAAACGAATGATGAAGGCGGTACCGATAATGAAGAATTCAGGAACGCTGCGCTCATGGACCGTGTGAACACCACCTGGGAGGCTGTGCTGGGCACCACTTTCTCCTGCGTGCAATGCCATAGCCATCCTTATGACCCCTTCTTTCATGAAGATTATTATACTTTCCTCGCTTTCTTCAACCAATCCGGAGACGAGGATTCGTATGAGGATTATCCGGTACTGCGTTCTTTTCATGGCGCAGACAGTACCCGGGCTGATTCGTTGATGACCTGGATGAAACAGGCATATCCAAAAACTCAATCCGAATACTGGACCAAGCTCCTGCGTACTTACCAGCCAGCCTATAATTCAGTGACCTGCGATGAATTCAACGGTGCAGCATTACTAGATACAAAATGGCTGGGTATGAGCAACAACAGCACGGCAAGGTTGCGCAAGGTAAACCTGGATGCTGCCCGGCAGTTGATCGTAAGGTATGCCACAGGTCTCAAACAGGCCCAATGGCAGATCAGGCTCGATAGTGTGAACGGTCCTGTCCTCACTACAGTACAACTTCCAGCCACCAACCGTTGGGAGATACGCCGCTTCGATATCCCGCCGGTACAGGGCACGCACAACCTTTATTTCGTATATGCCACGCCTGAACTGAAAGGCAATACGGAAAGCTTCGGGGTGAACTTTAGCTGGTTCAGTTTTGCGCCTGCTTTTTCGGCAGACTTCCCGGTTGAACAATACCTTTCCCTGCTGAATGCCCCTTCAGAAGTGATTCCTGTTATGGTGGATTTTCCCCAAAACATGCAGCGGAAAAGCTTTCTTTTTGAAAGGGGAAACTGGCTGGTAAAAGGGAAAGAAGTGCAGGCCAATACGCCGGTGTACCTGGGCGCCCTGAAAGGGAACGCACC
>CAMLRX010000145.1 GCA_946482545.1 uncultured Flavihumibacter sp.
TTCTTCACGCCGGCTTCAAACTGGTCGATGATGGAAGGTTTCAAAGCCTGGTTATAGATATCAACACCGGAGTTCACCACGAAGTTGTTGGAATAGCTGATGAAAACGGAAGTTGTTTTCAGCGGGAGATATACGAGTCCGACCTTGGGAGAAAAAGCTTTATCGGTACGCGGTGTTCCACCAAATGCAACACTGTCTTTCAGCAAATAATTGACCGTAGTTTTAGCGGTTTCCTGGTACGACCAGCGCATACCTGCAAGCAGACGAAGTTTGGGCGTGATGGCCACCATATCCTGCAGGTAAACACCAAACCGGTAGCTGGGCGCCTGGCTGGTGGTCGTATCGGTGGTCATGGGCATATCGGTGCGCGGGGTGAATTTGGCGGGATCAAGCAGGTTGATCTTATCGTAAGCGGTTCCTCCGGCGATCCTGAATTGTGTATTAACGGTAGTATTCTGGTCGCCGTCCACACCCAACAGTATTTTGTGATTGATTTTTCCCGTAGCGAAATCCCCGGTCAGGTTCATTTGCGCAGTGTAATAATCCTCTTCCTGCTTGGTCCTGGTGAGTGGTCTGCTCCAGTCGCCATTGGCGGCGGCCTGTATTCTTTCCGTTCCGAAATAGTTCCGGTTGTATTGCTGATAGGAACCGATGAAATTCACTTTCCAGTTTTCACTGATCTTATGTTCCACTTCGAAGGAAGAGGTAAGTTGTTTTATTTTGTTGTAGGCCCAAACGGTGTTGAAGAAGCGGTTACGTGGGATCATGTCTTCCGAAGGGATTTTTCCATCCACTGAACCCAGACCGAAATCGGGGGTAAAATCAGTGGCGAGGTAGTCTCCCAGCAACCTCAAGGTCGTTTTATCCGAGAGTTTGTACAACAGGGAGGGGTTCAGGTAACTTCTTTTCGAGTGCACCCCATCGCGGAAGCTCCCGGCTTTTTCGTAGGTACCTACCAGCCTGTAAGCCAGCTTTTGAGAAAGCGGTCCGTATAAGTCGATCGTGGGTTTGTACAAATCGTAGCTCCCCACGCGCAACATTACTTCTCCCCCATGGTGGAACTTCGGTTGCTTGGTGACCAGGTTTACTACGGCACCGCCGGATACACCGCCATACAACAGCGCCGCGCTTCCTTTTAATACTTCCACCGATTCAAGCGTGGAAGCTTCGGGCATACTCCCGGTATTGGTACGGGAGCCGTTCTTCAGGATATTGTTAGAGCCCAGGCTGTACCCACGTGCATAAAATGTTTCTGAAACGGAACCTCTCGCAGTGCCTATGGCCACGCCGTTCACATTTTTCATGACGTCACTCAGTTTGCCCATTTGCTGATCGGCGATCACCTGCTGGCTGATCACGGAAACACTTTGTGGCAATTCACGCGGGGAAGCCTGGAATTTACCTACGGAGACGGCCGTATTGTTCATCGTCTTCTTCCCGTTCACCACCACTTCTTCCAGGTCGGTGGAAGCTTCAGCCAGTTCCACCAGTATTTCGGTCATCCCGGCATCTTTCAGTTCCACCACCCTTTGTATGGTCCTCGCGCCGACAAAAGAGATTTCAAGCAATTGAGTACCGGGTTTCAGGTTCTTCAATATAAAAAGTCCTTCTTCGTTCGTAGCCACGCCCTTACGGGAATCTTTCAGCAACACATTCACGCCGGAGGCGGGGATACCATCAGCGGTGGTGATCTTTCCTTTTAATGTGGCTTGCCCTAAGGATACAAGGGAACTAAAAATAAACGCAATGAGTAGTAGTGATTTTTGCACCTTTTTGGAATTTGCGCAAATTTGCCGCAAAAGCTACCATTCCATCTACGCAATCGGGAAATCCATTTACGAGATGCGGAAATTTTCTACCCCGCCTGTTTTTCCGCGGCAGCACCTGTAATCCGGGAAAGATTCGCCAGCACGGAAACAATGCCCCCTGTTAAAGCGAGAATCTTATCAAATACATCATTTTGGGTGAAGAAGATAAAAGTGAAAAACGCCACGGCCACCACCACCAGCACGAAGCGGAACACCCCCAGTGGTGAGGCGCGGTTGTACTTCCGGGTGATCTCCGCCATCTGAAGGGAATTCTTTTTGGTGAGCACGAATAGCCGGAACGAAGCGCTGAACAAACGGAGGATGTCCAACCTCCGGTGCGGCACCAGGATACCCTTGTCTACCAGTTTTGTGATCTCGTAACTGTTCTTGTAATTCATCAAACCATCCAAAGCGAAATCGAAAAGCAGGAACTTCTCCTTATCTGAGCAGTTTTCCCAAAGGAACTCGAAAAAGCTACGGTGCCTGTCCACATTTTTCATGATGGCCCTTTCACGGTCATCGATGCGGTATTCCGGGCTCCCGGTATTAAGGAACGCATCGAAAGCTTCCTGTTCTTTCCACCGTGCCAGCAAGTTGGTGCTGCTGCCCTTTTTGCCGGCGGCAGCCAGGTATTTCCAGAGGAAAAGGGAGGAAGTGCCATACTTTATGACACGGGCCAGGAGGTACAGAATGATTAAAACGAACAGGGTTAATGCAATACCTGCAGCACCCATATCAAAATAAACGAACCTCGGACCGGTTTCCATTTTAAGGAACAATCCTTCGGCACGACGTGTGGGGAAGGGCGGTTTATACCAAAGCATTACGGTATCCCTTTGGCGGTCGAAACTCCATTGTGCACCCGAGGCAAGGTCGCGCAGCACGGGGTAGAACATGGGATCGTAGGCGCGGTTGGCCACTTTTGCCGAAAGCGCATAATAATACGGTTCTGTAATACGCCGGAATGGAACGGGAACAGTATCGGTGAAAAAACGGATGCGGAAAGGCGTGGGTGAAAAATATCCATAAGATTCCGTTATACGACGGGCGGAAGCACGCGCCACAGTTGACTCTTCTGATGATGATGCGGAATCCGGCAATGTTCCAACCGGCAGGAATGCACGATATCCTGTATCCCGGCTCAGTCTTTCCCCTACCCTTTCGGCCAGGTTCAGTTCCTGCTTCCTGATCTGTTGTTCGATCTCAATATTGTGACTCATCCAGGTAAGTAACGATGGTGGCAGGGCACCCACCATCAGTACCAGCAGAAAAAGGTAAGCGAAATAAAACAGTCGGTAACCCTTTTGTTTTACGGGTGGCTTTTCCGGTTGCTTCCGGACCAGTTGAAACAGCAATTTTCCCGGCAATATTTTCAGTGGAAAAACAATCACGATCCACTGAAAGAGTTGCAAACAGAAAACAAGCATCCATTCATACACCATCCCGCCAAACACCACACAGTTCAGGATAAAAATACCGGCCTGCAACAGGAGGTTCATGGTAAGTAATGTATGCCCGGAAAAAAAGGACCAACGCATCCAGCGCCCCACGTTCCGCATCTTCCGTTCCCAGGCGTAAATCAACGCCAGCCCTGAAATCACCTGGAAAGGCGATACCATGATCAGCGTGAACACCAACGCGTTGCCGTGTTCCAGTTTTGGCGCGCACACCATCGCGGTGATAATCCCCACCAGGGAAACCAGTAAAAACACCGACCCTTTCAGGTAAAACGACCACAACTTTTCCGCGGGAATCGCCCAGCCCACCAGGTGTATTGGCGCGAACAATCTGGGGTGCGTACCCATTCTTTTTCCGAAGTACAGCAACCAGCCCAGTATATACACCAGGTAAATGATGGCCACGTGCGCAATGGTAAACACCAGTATCTTCAGCACCACCGGCAGCATAAAATCTTTCTTGTAATAAGTAACCAGGAAATAGGGATACCCATCCAGCGGTGTCATCAGCATATCCACTTTCCGGCCGTAAAGATGCACATCTGACCTGAACACTGTTTTGCGGCCTTTAATCACTTCTTTCAACATACCCGGATCGGGAAGTCTGTTGAAGAGGTTCTCCTTTAAATTTTTACTTTCTTTTTCATGCACCTGAACCACCCCATTTGCATCCACTAACGTGAATCCATAGCCGAGCGGAAGCAATGGATCGCACCAGGTGCCCATACAGGTGGAAATGGCCATCACCCTGCCCTGCCAGAGACTCCGTTTACTGATCACCATCCGGAAAGCGCCGTTCACCCGGTTGCGCAACGCTTCCATTGCAAATAACTTTGGACTGTAAAAGCCGAGCGTATTCATCCGCCCTTCCACCACATCCCTGAAATAGGCCCTGTCGCTCACATTCAGGTTACCCACCCCTTCCATACCTTGTTCCACTTTCATTTCCTGCAATCCTTCTTTGCTGATCCAGAAAACGCGGTCGGTTTCGGTTGCGGTTTCCCTTTTATCCATGGCGTCCAGCAACTTTTTCAGTTCCTTTTCTTTCTGAAGGATCATCCCGGAATCTGGGTTAACTTTCGCGAAGCTTTCACCCACATTCAAATCCAGCATATCCATCACTTTGAGTGTGCGCCAGACTTCATAATTAAAGCCGCGTTTCATTTGTGCCGAAAGTTCCCGCAGATTGCTTTCGGAACGTACACTGCTGCCCGTTAACATCAGGACATGCACCGTAAGTAAGGTAATGGCTGAAACCCCGGTAAACAAAGCGCCCACGAACAAGACGAACCCTGAAAAGCGCACCGGCTCGTGCATGCTCATTAACGGAAGTTTCAGAATGGGCTGTGTAATGATGAGCAATACCAGCAAAGTGACCATGATGTAAATGAAACCATCCGGCAGGCGGTACAATTCGGCTTTGTAATCCGCTTCTTTCACCACGCCACAGAGGAACATGTTCTTCCCGCCCAACTGGAAAGGATAATAAAAAATACGGACAGGCGATTCATCCATAGACAGCACGGTGGTACCGGATGTGAACCTGTTTTCTTTTTTCAGAAAAGAATCGAGCACGAAATCTTTTGCAATGGAAACACCGGCGCTTTTAAAGACCACATCCGCATCGGCCACCAGCAGGTACTGGTCCAGGAATTCCTGTTGCTGGTCCATTTCCATGCGCAGCATAAAACTGTCCAACGCAAGGCGGTAACGGAAACGAACTTCTTCCGCCCATTGCTTTTCAAAATAAAAACTGTTGTACTGCACTGTAGTGAGCCGGAAGGTATCGCCCGGAGCCGGTTGCCAGTCGGGCTGTGCTTTTACAGGCGCTGAAACCAGCGCCACGGCATGGTTGAGTTTGTTCTTTTTTAACCATCCGTTGATGATGGCCGGCATCTTTTCCACGGGCATTTTCCGGACACGTAGCGTATCGATGGCGCGCAGCGTGTATTCATTACAGAGGTAAAGATAATTTTCCGTTTCAGCCGAAATGTTCGCGGTGCTGGAACGGAGAATGCTAAAGACATCTCTGTTTACCCTTTCCCGGTTGGAAGGCAGGATGTTAAAATAAAGCAGCAGAAAAAAAGCGCCCAGCAACGCGGTGAGCGCCACGATAAAATAGATGGAGCGTTTGCTTTTTGACAGGTTGGGCCGGTGCATTACCGTAGTTTTCCAAGCAGCCAGTTTTCCACCAACTGCTTCCCGTTACCAAACATGATCTTTTGTACACACTGCCGCAAAGCGGCCAGATCGATGGTATTGTTACTGCGCGGCAATACCAGTGGTCCTTCGTTTACTTTACGGTACGCCGTTTCCGCGACCGGGAGCCAGCGGAAGATGTTCTGTTCCAGCGCGGGCATCTGGGAAGCGTCGCGGCAAATTTTCACGGGATCAATAAGCCCGTCGAAATCACTGCCGATACAGATATGGTCCCAGGCATCTTTCATGTTTTTGCCAATAATGTCTTTGTTCCAGGCCGCCACGGAAAGAATATGAATGATGTTCAGGCAAAGACAGATCGGGTGCCTTTCTTTTTTGGTGGGAATGAGTTCAGACTCCGTAAGTGGTTCGGGCTCCGCCGCCGAAGGCGGTAACGGCAGGTGCGGAAAAAAATGACGGAACTCCCCCACGGAAAACAACTCTTCGGCTTCCGCTTTTTTCAGTTTGATCATCGGTTCAAAACCGAGTATCCGTACATCCAGCGACATGCCGATCAAGCCGCCTGAACGCAGTATCTCAATGATATCCTCGTCCATCAGGTTGATGCTCCAGGGATTGAACGTGAATTCCTTGTTGAGGAGTTTACCCCACTCACCCGCGGGTTTTCTTTCCGTAACAACACTTACGCCCTGTAATCCGTCCTGTTTTACCAGTCCGTGTTCTTCCAGTGCCGCAGTCCATTCCGCGATGGCATAACCGGTCACCCCCATGTGTGTCGCAATGATGGGAATATCGGAATAGCCATTACTGTTCCGGTATTCGTAAAAATCCAGTCTTGATTTCAATGACATGTGTTTAATGTCGATGAGTACCGGTGTTTGTACCCCGTGCATCTGCATGTCGTATGCCGCGGAAACCAGTTTTTTTCCGTCTTCGTGCAAGCCGCTGCGGATGGGCATGAAAGCGGGGTGCTTCAGCAACTTCATCCCGTAAGCATGGTTGGCGAGATGCTGCTCCGGGATAAACGACATGTGCGTAAGTGTGATGTAAAAGAGATCCATATTCCTGTTCCAGAGTTCGTTGAACAGCGCGTGAAAACTGGACACCACATCACGGTGATCCTTAGCTGCATCTCCGCTGAATTCAGGTTTACCGGGCTGTGCGATGAAGTAACGGCTCAGGTTGTGTCCGCCTTCCATGCCAATGGCGAGGTAGAACTTGTTCTGATCGAATTGCACCGGCGCCTTTCGTGTCAGTATTTCTACCAATGCGCCGTCGTTCACATCGGACAGGATGCGGTACATTTCGAGTTCTTTCTTAAAGAGAGAATAATAAGAAGTTTGTCCGCGCCTGATCGACTGCAGCAACGCCGGATCCATGGGCCTTGTAAGATCGGAGCGCAGTACTTTTCCAATCAGGTTTCTGCCATCAGCAATACCATGCTCAATGGCGATGATGTTCGCGATGCCGAGTTTTACCCCGCCGCGGTGCATTTGGTTGTAGGAACACTGGCTTTCGAGGATGTGCAACATGTTCTCATCAAGGAAATCGAGCACTACATTGCGCAGGTCCATTTCCTGTCTTATTTCAGCGGCCTTTCTCAGCGAGGAGCGCGGCTCATCGAATACGGTGATGAACTGTTTGAAAGCGGGGTGAAAATGAAAATCGAAGTAGGATGCTGTTGACATGGCAGTGCGTTTGTTTATTCGGAATAGGAATGGAAATAAGCTGAAAGCACCTGGCGCGCCTTGGCGGCATCGGCCATGGGCGTGGCTTCCAGGGCGCCGGTATTTTGTGGTTTCATCAACGCTTCCAACGCGGTGCGTCCCCTGCTGGTAACGCCGCCCTGCATTGATTCCACCGGACCTTTCGTGGTGAGCCTTTTGCCGAGGTTCCATAAAAAGGCAATGCCTTCGCGGATACCGAGGTCATCTTTGGGATGCACTTTTTTATCTGCGTAAGCGTATTTTCCTTTCATGGCTTCTTTTCGTGGAGGTTCCGTAGCAATCAGCCTGGGTATATCCAGAATACCGCTTCCATACAGGTTTCCGTTCCATTCCGGACCGGGATTCCTTGCAGATTGACGCAGGCAGATGCGGAAGGCTTCGGGGATCATCCATTTTTCCGGATAGGTAGAGAGTATTTCATGGTGCGCAGCTTTCCACATGGCCGCGGCGGAGGCCACATGCGGGGTGGCATAACTTGTTCCGCTGCCATACACCATAATTTCCCGGCCATCTTTATCAATAAAAGGAACGTACACATCTTCTCCTGGCGCGGCAACGTCCACTTCTTTCCCGTAACTGGAGCCCTTCCAGGGTTTCTCATCAGGGTTAATGGCGGCCACCGCGATGGTGCCCGGATACAGGGCCGGAGCAATCACCATTTCCACTTCGTTCCCGGCGGCGCAAACCCAGATCAGTCCGGCATCGTAAGCCATCTTTGCCACCCTCGCTATCATCGGGCGCGGATAACTGCCCATACACATGAACGCGACATCCACTTCATTCAACACCGCATGGTTAATGGCATCCACCAGTTCTTTTCCCCTTCCGATCAATATAACGGATTTGGCTATGCGATATGGAATGAGGGTCTGCAATAATTTCCCGTTGCGCACCAGCATCCCCAGGTTACCGTCTCCGGTATACTGTGCATTCACATCGCCAATTACAAGGCTGGCGGTTCGGGTACCATGCCCGGGAAACTTGAGCAGCCATTTGCTGTGGGAATCAACGGCATCATCGTCTTCATCTATAAAGTCCATGTCTTCCTGGAAATTGTAGCCGTTTTTTACTTTGCCATGCAGGGAATACCCGGTATCAAGTTGTGCAATTTTAATGGCAGGAAGCGCGCCATCCACGTTGTCCCAATGCTGTTTCTCCCGCAGTTCCCGCACCCTGCGTTCTTCTTCCGTTTCATTGCCCGCTGCAAAAGGCGGGTAAACGGCATCCCAGTTCCAGCGGCGCAGGCGTGCCAGGTCGTTGTTGTCAATATGTGGTTTGCTCAACTTCGCGTCTTTCCATCGTTTTATAAACTCGGGTTCGTTTTCTTTCGCGGCGCCATCGTTGAAAATAAAACTCTCCTCCTGCCCCGTTGCCATTCCTCCCATATTCGTTTCAGACAAACCTACATCGGTATAGGCCGGAAGGTCGGGTGTGCAGGCTTCCACCTGCGGAAGGGCTTCCAGTTCAGCAGCGAGTTCGAAAGGCGGGCGCATACTCCTTACGGTGAGGTATTTATAGCGCCTGAGATCGGGGTCGGAACTCAAGGGAAAAACCGGCTCCAGTTGTACAAAGCCATCAATGTATTTCCCCGGATCTTCCACCAGGTCATCGTACAAGGCCTCGTTGGCGGAAAGTTCCAGTTCAAAATATAAAATGCCGCCCTGTGGCGGAGGAGCAATATCGGCGGGCGCATTTTCTGTTTTTACAGATTTTGCAGGTGGCGTGCTGCGTGGTGTGGTTTCTGTTTGGGCCACACCCAGTAATTGCTGGCGGTAGGGTTCCATATCAGGAGGAATTGAGATTGAACGAATTGCTTTTACGATGCTGCTTACGCGGATACCTTCATTGCCGATCCAGTCTATCACATCATCGGTATCGCCGGCCTGCACGGGCAGGCCATCTTTGCGGAGCCACTGTCCTTTGTCGTTTCTCCGCGGCACCCCACTGTGGTGCAGCGCCACCACCTGACCGGTACCCAATCCCACTACCATGCTACCGGAAGAGCCGGGCAGTGTATCGGATTCATAGATGAGGAAATTATCGGTCAGCGTGATCATCCGGATATCTTTCAGCACGATCTTTTTGTAATCGCCCGCGGGGTGCTGGATCACAATACAGTTCTCCCCTTCCACAATTTTGCCGAGGGTTTCATCGAAGCGGGTATAGGGAAAATCGGTGATGGGGATACCATTGTCGGAAACCTCATCCACCGCCACGATCGTGAAATCGAGGCCGCTATAAGGGACCATGATGTTCTTTTCAAGCGAGGAACTCATGAAGAACTTTTCGGGCTTCAGCCTGAAACTAACCGGCGCCGTAACACCTCCCTTACCGGTGAGTTCATAGGAGAACTGCGCCACGGAATGCGCGGCCGCGGCGGCATCGGGAAAAACATGGTGGTTGGTGATGAGCAGTCCGGGGGCGATGAGAAAACCTGTTCCGAAGCCAGAACCGCCGAACGGACTTGAAATGGTGATTCTGCACACCGATTCGGAGAGCCGGAGCAGTTCGCGGATGATGAACACATCCTGGAAATTGGGCACCCCGTTGATGCGTTCAATAGCCTGGTCGGGTGGCAGGCCTTCCCGCTCCATACGCAGGGCAAGGCGGTCGCGGTTGTGCGGAATTTCCGTGAGGGGAATACTGCCCTTCCGGTTATGGTAGATGCCGCTCCTGATGAGCTCTATCTCCTGTAAACTCGCGGAGTAGCGGTCGGACGCATAATTCGCCAGGTCCTTTTTTACCTGTTCCATGTATGGACATGTTAGGGTGAGGCGCAGGATATACATACGCCGGTGCTACCAAACAGAACGGAACGGTGTGATTTCCAGGGAGAGGGGATTGAATGACGCTAAAGATAACAGGTTAACGCGGGTTTGTCAATACCACTAAAAGGGGGGTTATTGCCTTCCGGTACCGGAACGGAGCTGACCGGGAGAAACACCATGGTGCCGTGTGAACAGTTCGATAAAATGGCTCACCTTTTCATAATTCAGGCGAAACGCCACCTCCGACACACGCAGGTCACCGGAGGAGAGCAATGCCCTTGCGGCCTCCATTTTCTTTTTGATATAGTATTCATAAATACCGGAGCCAAAGGCTTTCCTGAACCTTCTTTTAAGCGTGGATTCACTCATGGCGAATTTGCGGGCCATTGTTTCAATAGCGGGTAACTTTCCGAAAATGCTGGTGTCGAGGATTTCCTTCAGTGCATTCATTTGCTCATCAGCAGGCTGAGGTACCCGCTCCGGCAACAACTGGTGCACCACAAAATCGGCCAACTCAAGCGTGCGCGATTTTACCAGGATACCCGCCCCTGCTCCTCTGTGCACATCTGAGGCGATCGCGTTCAGCAATGTGTGGTAAAAAACACTGTTCCTCACCTGTATCTTTCTTGCGGCATTTTCATGGAACAATGCCATCCACGCTTCGTGCAACAGCGCTTCTTCCGTACTGTCGTATTGAAGCAAGAACCATTCTTCTGTTACCAGCAGTTCTATTATTTTCAGTTCTGCTCCGCCTTCGAGGTGAATGTTTCCGCGGATCGTATTGCCGAAGAGGAAAAGTTCATTCACATCTGATTGTATGATTTCAGTTGCGCCATTATTGATGCGGAAGGGAGGAATACTTTGCAGGCAGATCATACTCAGCATTCTTTCTGCTCCTGGCTCTATTCCTGGAAGATGGAAGGTTGCAGCATCATGGAGCCTGTAGTTCCAGTTGCGGATCAGCAAGCCGGGTTCCGCTTCTTTCACAAATACATATCCCTGGCCCAATACATGATGAATATGAAAATAGTGGGGATGGTACTGCGTACCGATGGTATGCATAAAATTTCCGGGAACACAATGCTCCCTGAATACAGACGGGACGTTCCATTTCATAGCACAAGGTTTTTTTACGATTGACCCGATAGCGGTATTTTTTGAACGGAATCAGGTATGATGTCACCTGATCTTTTATATAATTTCATAACAGCAACAAATAGCCGCTAAATGGTCGGAAGATGTCACCGGTCTAAAAAGAGTGGTAGAACCTTATCTTAAAATTAAAGAAGTAAATCTGAAAAAAGTACCGGCCCCCTTTTCCGGTCAAAAAATTCTCTAACCTCTTTCCCCCTGCTATCGTGCACTTTTTTCCGGAGTACCCGGAGCGGACAACTATTGCCTTAACGAAAACCTGATTCGAATGAAAAAGTTTTACACGTTTAAAATTATTGCATCAGTACTTTGCATTGTATTCTTCCACTTTTCCCAGGCGCAGAATGGCGCGCCCTGCTATAAACCAGTGATCGGTGCAGCGAAAGGATTCGCCGCGATAGATGCGGGTGTGAGCATTGGCTTCACCTCCGGAAATACACCAGACAAACTCATTAATGGCAATACAGCAGACTATGCTGAAATAGACGATCTCCTGGCGCTTGTTTCAGGAAAAGGCGTTGCGGTGATCGATTCGTTAAACACTTATCCTGCCGGGTGGCGCGCCGGTTTCGTGGTGGAAACAGGAAACGACGCTTTGTTAAACGCCGATGTACTGAACGGGATGCAGATCCAGACCTACAACAATGGCGCTGCCGCCGAAACATTCACTGTGGTGAACGGCACCTCCGTTACCCTGTTGAATGGCAGCATCCCGGGAAAGATTTACCTCAGTTTTCCCACTACCCAGGCCTTCGATGAGATAAGACTGATCAAGGGCACACTGGCAAATCTTTCCGTAGGCACCACGCTCCGCATCTATTATGCCATGGCTTTTGATCCGGCCTGCGGCTACAACGAAAACAATACCATCTGTTACGACCAGATCGCCGGGAACGGCTCCATCGTAAACTTTAACGGCGGGCTGCTTACAACGCTGGCAATACTGGCCGATCCGGGCAACCTGACCGATGGCAACCGGGAAACCTACGCCACCATGGTACTTCCCGTACGCGCCAGCCTGCTCACCACATCACCCTATGTAGGCGTTACCAGTTTACAGGAAGTATATCCCGGCGGGCACAAAGCGGGCTTCCGTGTGCAAACCAGCACAGGCCTGCTCGATGCCACACTCCTGAATAGTATCAGCATCCAAACCTATCTCCACGGCGTGTTGCAGGACCAGGCAGTGGTAGGAACATCTGGACTGGTAAACGTAAACCTGCTGGCCGGCCCCACGGCGGTCCAGGAAATCGCCATTACCACCACCGTTGGAAAGCCATTCAACGAGGTAAGACTTGTTCAAACCGGCACCTCGGCAGCCATCAATACGCTCAGGATATTCGAGGCTTTTGAAAGCGGCCCTTCCTGTACCGATTGCAGAACAGCCATCACCACAGGCTCCGCGGCACCTTATCTCGGCAACCGGCTCACCGGAGACA
>CAMLRX010000146.1 GCA_946482545.1 uncultured Flavihumibacter sp.
CTCTTTTCCGTCTTATGAATTTATTAACCATTAACTCCTTATTTTCGGCCCGTTAACCCTGTTTATGCGTAAGAACCTGTTAGACCTGTCCTTAGCAGCCTGTATGCTGTTTTTATCTATTTCCGCCAATTGCCAGCTCCAGAAAATTTACCTCAACCCAAAAGCAGTGGGCAATGCAAAGCAAACTGACTTCGTGGATTCGATCCGCTTCTTCCCGCTTGAACAACCACCCAATGTTTCTCCTGGTGCGAATATGGGCGTAGACATCACGCAAGACTATTTCCTGCTTACCGACTTTCCTAAAAAGAACCTGTTCCTGTACAACAAATCAGGCCGCCTGGTGAAGACGGTTTCCTTCAAACAACTCGGCAATGAATTTTACCCGGAATATATTGAAGAAAGGAATCAGATCGTGTTCCTGGGTCGCAATAAGAACTTCAGTCTTACCCCCAAAGATGCCATCAGCATAGAAATAAACTGGAACAATCCAAAGAACAGGAAATACTACAGAAAGTACGTTATCGACCTCGGCGACACCAGTTTCGCCCTGAAAAAAATGTTGCCTGAACAGCATGAAATAATGAGGGCAGTACATTATTACGACGGCCGATTTCTGAACGGAAAAATCACCACCAGCAATTTGTATAAAGACAGCCTCGATTATGAGGCTAAAATCATCCACAACAACAATATCCTCAAAGGTTATTTTCCCTACAACCGCATCAAAGAACCGAGGTTCGCTTTCACGCAGGTAGGTGTCTATTTCAGCAAAACAGACACCGCCTATATCCGCTATGTATTAAGACCATATTGCGATACCATCTACAAACTGGTGAAGGACAGTCTTTATCCCACCTGCCAACTGGTGCTCCCCATGGAAAATAAACTTCCGGCAGATTTTAATTCCAGGTCCTTCAAAAGCAGTTCAGACCGTACCAATTTTGAAAGGAACAATGCCATGTTGTTTCGCCAGGCCGCCAGCTTTTTTGAGACAACAAAAGCCGTGTACATCACCATCAGATACCTTTCCAACTACGGTTCCTATATCTACAACAAGGAAACCAATACTACCTATAAGGCCGCGAACATTAAAGCAGATACCACACAGTATAATCTTCAGTTAATCGCTGAATATGGAAACCAACGCAGAAACGGCAGTTTTTTTAAACTGATCAGGGCCAGAGACCTGCAAACATTTTTTCAGCAACACAAAGATGCGGTGCCACCTCCCGACCTGAAGGCCTTCCTGCAAGGAAATCCTTCTCCTGAAAGTCCGGTTATCGTATCCTTTAAACTGAAAAACTGATCTTATGAAACGTATACTCATTCTTATACTCTCCCTGTTCAGCAGTGCTATACTATTGGCGCAATCCGGAAAACTGACAGGCGCTGTACTTGACTCCCTCACCAAAACACCCATGGAGCTGGCCACGGTGAGCCTGTTCAACAATGACTCTACGCTTATCGGCTACAAACTTTCCGATAAAGAAGGCATGTTCTCTTTCGATAAACTCCCGTTGAACAAACCGCTTAAACTTACCGTGTCGTATGTAGGTTACAAAGATTTCTCTTCCGTTGTAACACTTGAAAAACCATCGGGCGACACCCTCAACATTTTACTCAGCATCAGCATGGACGATTCCAACGCCGTAGTGGTTACGGCCGCGGCGCCCATTCGCATGAACGGCGATACGCTTGAAATCAACCCCGCGGCATTTAAAATGCGGCCCGATGCCGTGGTAGAGGAATTGCTGAATGAAGTGCCCGGCATCACCATCTGGTCCGACGGTACCATTACGGTGAACGGAAGAAAAGTACAGAACTTTTATGTGGACGGAAAACCCTTTCTTGGCGTATCTGATCCGCGCTTCGCCACACAGAATCTTCCCAAAACCGCCATTGAAAAAATACAGGTGTACCAGGAATACGACAGGACCAACATTGGCAAAGAAAAACAACCGCAGGACTCCATCCTGAATATGAACGTTAAACTAAAAGAAAGCAGCAAAAAAGGTTATTTCGGAAAGATGGGTGCGGGATACGGAACCAGCGACCGCTTCGAATCGGACCTCAGCTTCCAGGTGTACAATAAAAAAAGCAGTCTGGCCCTCGGTGGGGGCTACAATAATATTAATAAAGGGATTGGCAACCTCCAGGAGCTTCTCGTAAACAATACCTACCGGAACTTCAACCCCAACCTCTACAATGTAGGCAACTTTGGCGGGCAGGGCATCAATAAAAACCACGCCATTGGTGGCATGTTCACACACAATTTTATAGAAAGCCAGAACAGCCGCCAACGCAATGGCATAATGCTTAGCTATACAAAATCGGGCATGAATACTTTCATAACAAACCTTCAATTACAGGACCGAACAACCGCCGCCACCCCCCAGATGATCCGTGAGGAAGGAACACGCAACAACAATACCGACCAGCACAGCGTTAGCTTTACATACGAAAAATCAACAGGATACAGCGATAACCTGCAGGTGGGCGGCAACGCAGGTTTCAATAAAGAAACAGGCAGTTCCGACGCGCTAACGGAAGTAAGAGACGGTATGGGCGCACTGCAAAGCACCAATACCAACCGTTCCCTGTTCAGCAACAGGTCGGAAAACAGTGGAATGAATTTATCTTTCTCGCGTTCCGATGAATACAATCCGTTGAAAAGTTTCAACTTCCAACTGAACGTCCAGCAAAACGAAAACCGCAATCAAAACGATGCGCAGAGTGTATTCAACTCGTTCACCGACAACAGCACCGATACTTCTTTCGTGCGCCGTTATACGTCCGACAACCAATCGACGCGCGTGGGCGGCTCCCTGAATTACCAGGGTGTCAAAAGATTATTATTCGGCAGGTTCGATCTTTGGGGCATCTCCCTCAACTTCAACCAATCGTTTGGCCTGCAACGCTCGTCCAACAATGCAGGCGTAAGCGATTTCGATAGTACCAGCGGAACCTACAGCGTCAACAGCAATCTTTCCAACTACAACAAAAGAGAGGAACTGCAATATACCCCCATGCTGTCGGCCAATAAAAATTTCAGCAAGTGGTCGGAAACTTTTAACCGGAACATTACTTTCTCCGCCAGGATCGGACAAGACTTCAAAGCTGATCGGAACACTTCTTCCATCGACAAAAGAAACCTCAACCGCTCCTTTCAATTCCTGCGCTATGAAGGATCGGTGTACCACCAGTACTTCAAGATGCAGCAGTTTATGTACTATTCCTCCCTGAACTATTCACGGACCTTTAATTACGCCTCCATCGACCAATTGTACACCATTGTGGATGACATCAATGCTTACCAGATCAGGATCGGGAATCCCGGATTGAAAAATACGATCAACCATAACGTCAATTTTTTCGCCCAGTTCAACACACAGTCGCCAAAGTCTAAGTACGGTGTGGGCGCCAATCTGAATGGAATGTACAGCATCAATAAAAGTCCCGTGATCGACAGCGTCATTAACGACCTATCCGGAAAAAGAATTTACTACTATACGAATGCAGGGCAAGGCACCAACTTTTACTCTAATGTCGGTTTTAACGTTTCCAGGAGAATCCAAAAAAGTTCCATTCAGCTCTCCTACAACGGGAACCTGAATCAGGGTAAAAACCCCAGCTATATAGATGGGCTGTATACGATAAGCCAGAACAACAGCCTGAGCAACCGGGTTTCGTTGCAGTTCTCGCTCCGCTCGCTGCTGGTCGTGAATCTGTCCAGGAACATGCAAGTCAATAAAACCAAACAAACGGCTGCCGGACTCACTCCTTTTAAAAATACCAGTCAGGGTACCCGCGGAGGCATAACACTTAACTACCCTAAAAATTTCACCTTCAGCAGCACATTGGATAACGTGGAAAACTCGGGGCTCGAAAAGCCTATCCTGCTCTGGAATGCTTTTGCATCTTACCGTTTCCTCAACCAGCAGGGAGAGCTGAAACTTACCGGCATGGATTTGCTGAAGCAATACCAGAACGTGTCGAACTATGTGAACCAGTTTGGCACCACTACCAGTATTTCCAATGGTTTACAGCAATACTTCCTGGTTACTTTTTCTTATTTCCCGCGGAAGTTCGGGAAAAGGGAAATTAAGAGGAAGGATGGATAGTGGGATAAACCAATCCCGCATTATATTTTGCTATAAGATATTTCACTATTTTGTTGCCGGTTGCATCCATTCCTACAACATTAAACACCAGGCAACATGGCAAAAAAATACATTGTACTGCTGTGCCTACTGCTTTCTGTGGCGCTGCTCTTCATCGCAGCCTTTCTTTATCCCGGCGGTTCCATCCAGGATAAAAATGCTGTGGGATTCATCTGGAACAGGAATTTCATCAGCAACCTGTTTGGAGCAAAAGCGCTGAATGGCGCTGAGAACAGGGCCAGGATATGGGCCATCATCGGCATGGCGTTCCACGCTATTGGCAACGGCCTCTTCTTTCTGCATACGGCGAAGAAAATGCCTTCCCGCCATGCGGCTATGGTCCTGAAATTCGTCGGTTTTACCAATATGTTGTTCAGTTTCCTGATCGCCACGCCACTCCATGATATAATGGTGACGATCTCCAGTACACTGTCGTTGCTGGGCATATTTTACATTACCGTATTCATCCTGAGAACAAAGTTGCACGGCTTAAAAATCAGTTGCATCGCCTTCATGCTGCTGTTCTACTATACTCTTTTTTTATACGGCACCGGAGATTGGATCATGCTGGCTATTATGCAGAAGGTATCCCTCGCATGTTCCATGATCCTGGTATTATGGGTGGAATATTTTACGAAACAGGAAGATTTTCTGGTGGTGAAAAAAGAAAAGATAACAACAGGAATATAACCGGGTTGAAATTTATTGCGGAAAAGGCATACTTACCTTTCGATCTCCCCTTATGAGCCTGGGCATTCCCGCCATGCGTGCAAGGGGCTCCGTGGCATTCATCTCATAAGCGTATTCCATAAACATACTGTCGCAGGTTTGCTTGAAAAACGCCGCTTTAGCGGCGGAAAAAGAAAGCACGCCTGCCCGTTGGTAACGGGCATTAAACTGAAACTCCGCGTTGTATGTTTTACCTAACAATTTCGTCTCGCGCACCTCAGTAACTTCCCCCGATTTTATATGAGTAGCGTCCAACGCACTATTCCAATCTAAACTGTATTTGTAAAACATGGCATTACCAGGCTGTTGTTGAAAACCAGGGCCAGACAAACTTCTTTTTCGCATTCCACTGTCTACAAGGCTGTACGTGAGTAATCCTTCATTACTTAATTCATTCAGCACTGAATCTATCCCGGTGGTAGTTGACAACAGGATGGAATCGGGAACGATCAAAAAGGTGTTGGGTGGAAGCGGATCGTATTTGCTGATGTTGGCGATTGCTGAACTACCGAGCTGTTCTATCCTCGTGCAGGAAGTGTAAATGCAGCCGGAATTAAAAAGAGATAGCACGGAAACCAGCACAGCTGTTTTGGTAAAGAATTTCGAAAAAGGCATAAGGTTTACTTTTAATAAATATAAGGCGCAGTTGAATCTGCAATTGTTAACCAACTTCAAACAGAATGTTAAGCGCAAAGACTTCACAAAAAAATAAACCGTGAACTTGCCGGCCCTTTGCTGCTTTACCTACCTTCAACAATTGTTAATGCATTCCGGACAATATACAAACAACAACAACTCATCCTTTCTTTACAGCCACATACCTTAAAAAATGAAACATATTTTTGGCTTTCTGTTCCTTCTTTCCATCTGCTCCGCACAGGCGCAAAAAACCGTCTCTGAAGGAAATTTCGCTACACTGGTGAATGTATTTCTCGGCACTTCCGGCGACCACGGACAAGTTTCTCCCGCCGCCTCCTATCCCTTTAGCATGATGAGCATCGGGCCGCAAACTTATCCGCATACCCATACAGGTTATGAACACAATGCTAAAAAGTTCCTGGGCTTTACGCACAACCGCTTTGAAGGTGTGGGCTGCACCGGAAGTGGTGGGAATATCCTGATCAAACCGTTTCTCGTAAACAAGGAGCAGGATGTTTTGTGGAAGAAAAGGGAAAAAGCAGCACCCGGCTACTATCAGGTGCAATTTACCAATGGCATTTCCGCTGAAATGACGGTAGTCGAAAAATCCGGTATGCACCAGTATACTTTTCCCGATCACAACATGGGATTTGAACTGAACCTCGATCATACCCTCTCCAACCGGTTCGTGGCCGAAGAACATAGTATTGATGGCAACACCATTAGTGGATGGATTGAATCCACCACCACCTGTAATGCAGGAAAATACAGGGTTTATTACACCCTGTCCTTTTCAGAAGCGGTAACCTGGAACAAAATATCAGCACACCGCTACACCGTATTGCCGAAAACCAACAGTAAAACAATAAACGTAAAAGTAGCGTTCTCTTCAGGAGATGTGGAACACGCGAAACAAGCTTTGCCCAGGCAAACCTTCTCCCAACTCCGCTCCGCTGCGTTCAATGCCTGGAATAAAATGCTTGGCGCCATTAAAGTAGAAGGTGATGTTGAAAGGAAGAAATTACTCTATTCGTTGTTATACCGCACCATTCAATCGCCTTACATTATTTCAGAAAAAGACGGCTCCTTCCGTGGCAATGATGGTTCGCTGCAACATGCAAAAGACACCATGTACAACGGATGGGCCATCTGGGACAATTACCGCACACAACTGCCCCTGATTTCCCTTGCATGGCCGCAACAATTCCGGGGTATGGCCAACTCTATCGCCAACCTTTACCGCTTCGGTAAAAAGGATTATGCCACGCAGCATGAGCCATCCAACACCGTTCGCACAGAACATGCGGTAGTCGTATTGCTGGATGCACTCCGGAAAGGCGTTTCACTTCCCTTCAACACTATCGTGGATTCTATGGTGAAAGAAGTGTCCAACCTCGATTATTCCCGTCCTGATAAAGCGCTGGAATCCTGCTACGATGCCTGGGCGCTTTCTAAAATACTGGATACATTAGGTAGAAAAGAAGAAGCCCTGCTGTTCCGAAACAAGGCATTGACGTACAAAACCTATTGGGAGAAGGATTTTAAAGACATCACCAAACCCGATGTAGACCGTATGCAGGCGCGCGGACTTTACCAGGGCACCATCTGGCAATACCGCTGGTTCGTTCCCTTCGATGTAAAAGGGCTGATGGAACTGGCGGGCGGCGAAAAAACATTCACCCAACAACTGGACACCTTCTTTGAACGCGACCTCTACAACCATGCGAACGAACCCGATATCCAGGTGCCGTTCCTTTACAATGCCACCACGCAACCCTGGAAATCGCAGGCGCTGGTGCACGCCTACGCCATTGATACCGTGGTGCAGTACTATTTTAATGATAACAGCCGGGGCATTGATCCCTTTGTAGACAGAATTTATAAGAACGAACCCAAAGCCTATATCCGCACCATGGACGATGATGCCGGTGCCATGTCGGCCTGGTTCATCTTTGCAGCGACGGGGATTTCACCGGCCTGTGTGGGAGAACCAGTGTATTACCTGCATGCACCGTTATTTCCTTCGGTAAGTTTTACGGGGAGCGGGAAAAAGCCCTTTAATATGAAGGTGAAGAATTTTTCACCTACTAATAAGTATATCGCTTCAGTGATGTTGAATGGAAAACGGCTGAAACGGAATTATCTTTTGCATGAAGAGATTTTGCGGGGTGGGGAATTGGAGATCACGGTTTCCGGGGAGCCGGTGAAGGAGGCTTTCGGGGAGGTTTGGGTGAGTGGGATGGAGTAATTTTTTTCGCTGTTACAGCATGATTGGTTGTTTCTTGAAAGGATTATGTTTGTAGAATTAATTTTCTCGCAACGGCAGGCTGCTTCGTTGCTCGCTATGCTCCTCCTCGCAGACGCAACGTTTGGGACCAAAATATTTGATAATGCTTATATTTTGGGGGGAGTCTATTATTTTTTTCTGCGCCCCAACGCTTCCAAAAAATAATAATCCGCATAATTAATCGGCACATCTATTTCTCCGTTGGCGGGAAGATTCCCCGTGCTATGCACCAAAATAAATCCTTTGTTTTCGCCTATCGGTGAACGGTAGTAATTTACCAGGCTGTGCATTAATTTATCCGCATACTCTCTATACTGCTTTCCATTTTTGCTGTATTCCGAAAGCTCATATAAACCGGAAGCCATTACTGCAGCAGCGGACGCATCTCTAGGGACATTCGGAATATTGGACGCGTTAAAGTCCCAGTAAGGAACGGCATCTTCGGGCAGGTTGGGATGAGAGAAGAAGAAAGCTGCTATCTTTTCGGCCTGTTGCAAATACGCCGGATTTTTTGTTTCACGGTAACATAATGTATATCCGTATAATCCCCAGGCCTGTCCGCGGGCCCAGGCGGAAGTATGCGCATGGCCCTGGTGGGTATTCTTTTGGAGAACGGCGCCCGTAAGCGTATCGTAATCTATAACGTGGAAAGAACTGTTGTCGCTGCGGAAATGGTTTTTAAGTGTGGTGTTCGCGTGGCTGACCGCGATGTTGTAGAAAGAAGAATCTCCGGTTAAGCGGGTGGCCGCGAAAAGCAGTTCAAGGTTCATCATGTTATCGATGATTACGGGGAACTGCCATACTTCTTTGTGGTGGTCCCAGGAACGGATAGCGCCGACTTTGGGGTTGAATCGGGAAGCAAGTGTTTTCGCGGACCGGATGAGCACATTTTTGTAAGCGGTATCCTTTGTAAGTGCATACCCTGTACCGTAACTGCAATACATTTTGAACCCCATATCGTGGGTGCCAGCATTCCATTTTTCCTGCTCCAGGAGCGCGGTGTATTTTTCAGCCTGTTGTTTCCAGCTTTTCTCTTTGGTGAACGCGTGCAGCATCCAGAGTTCCCCGGCGAAAAAACCGCTGGTCCAGTCGCGGGACGGCACCAGTTTCAATTCGCCGTGTTCGTAGGTGCGGGGCGCAACCAGGTCGGGTTTTATGGCACGTATTGCCTCCGTTTCTTTCAGCAACAACTGTGTTTGTTGTTCCGCTTCGCGGATGATTTTTTTTGTATTGATCTTTTGCGCAGCGGCGGCGCATGTGATAGAAGCGAAAGCTATCGTTAATATATGTTTCATGTGATGTGAATGATGGGTTAAAGCCATATCAGCGGGTGACGAACAGGTAAATTCCTGATCACTTCTTTTTCAGCCGGATCATGTTCCAGTTTTTTCCAGGTGTGCAGCCAGTCTTTTTCTCTGAAAGCATTGGCGCCGAAAAGCAGGAAGGGCTGTGCCACCGGCCATTGGTTCCAATACATCACATCCTGCGGATAGGGCCATTTGCTTTTATCGGCAATAAAGGGGTACAGAAAACTGATTGCTTTCCTGATGTTCTTTCCATCTGTAGTTGAATAGCGCCACAAATCATCCTGCGGAGAGGAAAGCACCTGACAGATGGTGGCCATCGCATCCAGGTTAAAAATGGAATATCCGTAAGGTTTGGTTCTTTTCAATTCCAGCGGAAAGCTGCCATCCTGCTCCATTTGAGCGGGAAGCAGTACGTTTTTGTAGCGGTCGGTGCAGAACCGCACCACTTCGTTGTTGCCCGTGAATTTCGCGAATACGGCCGCCTGCATCACCCAGCAGGTGCCATGGTTGTTCTTCGCATTCATTTCATCGATCCCGTAAGGGTGTGCGCGGAGCCATTGAAGGTAGCGGGAGAACCATTGCTGAAAACCATAGTAAGTCTCTTCATCCATGGCGGGATCATCGCGCATCACGTACAGTGCCTGCGCCACCTCCATGAGCTGAATGGCATCGATGATGCCTATGCCCCTTCCTGTAACCCGTCCTTTGATGGCCTGGGCAAACAGTAAGGAAGGATGCATGTATGTACCGGAATCTGAGAACCACGCCCGTGCGTGTTTAATGGCATGTTCCACATATTTCGTTTGCGGAGAAAGTCGGTATGCCGATGCCAGGGCGCCCATTATTTTACTGAAGCGGATCATCACTTCACGGTGCTTTGTAAAATTATCCGGGTTGGAAAGACCATCTTTTTGAATGTACGGGCTATCAGGCGAAGCCGGATCCGGCCACCAGTAATCGCCTTCGGAGAAAAAATCATGAGGGCCCCCGGCGCTTCGTACGGAGCGGTGGGCCGTAATGGTAACGGGCGCCAGTTGCAAGGCTACCGCTGCATCTTTCAGCACCTGCTCCTTCAGTGTTGCCTGCGCCGCTTCATAAATGGGGTTTTCAGATTTTTCTTCTTCCTCCAACTGCACCCTGTACAAGGAGGCCGGAGCAAGTCCTTTTTTGTTCAACCCTTCCCATTCGCCGTTCAGGCGGCCCTTCAATCTGCCTTCATACCGTGCGCCTTGTAACCCGATACTGTAATTATATCCCGACACCCAAGGGTTTTGCACCGCTACCTTTGATGCCGTGCAATGCCACAATACCTGCGTAACTCCGGCCCATCCATGCCCCGTTCCCCAGTTGCCGCGATCCTGGATATTTATTTCTCCATCGGTAACAATGTTGTCGTACAAAGTGCCCGCGGCCCAGCGGTGGTGCGGGCCAATATCGGCGTGGGTATTTTCCGCCTTGCAATGGAAAAATACATTCGGTCCGCAAACACGGGCGCCGGTCACAAAATCGTGGCGACCTTCAGCCGCGTAACAATGTTGTACAAGATGGTACTGCCCGTCGTTGTTGAAGGAATACCTTCTGCCCCCGGTGATCTGTGATTTCGGCTCCAGCGAGCGACAGTATTGTACCGTAAAGTTTTTGGAGAGATGGCCAAGGTCGACACACGAAAACACAAAATGTTTCGCGGTTACATATTGCACCCAGCCCTGTTCCGCGCGGTTCACATAAACAGCCGTACGCGCATGCTCCTCATCGGTAGCGTGGGCAAATTCAGATACACAGGATAAATTTTCCACCCCCACATTGCTGATTCTTCCGGTAAAACTGTATTGGTAAACTGCGCCGCCGCCGAATTTTTCGTCCAACGGCATCATCAATGGTGCATCAATGGTGATCCTGTCTCCTTCGATGGCCGTGATCGTTCTTTCAAAATGGAGGTCATACTCCGCGGGTGTCCATTGTTTGGAGGTGCTGTCCCGTACCGCGATCTGGTCCATCTTCAAAGCGGAGATCCATGCTTTTGTACCAGGACGAAACACTACAATTTTGTCGTTCACCTTTAATCCTTCCGTTGAAGCAAGCCGGAAAGAAACTGTTCCTGCTGGAAGGTATTTCTCCAGTATGCGTCGCCGCGAACCATTGATTTCTTTGCGCGAACCCGTACCGTTAATGGAAACCAGGTTTCGTGGCTGCTTTCCTGTTCCCAGTAAAATGGTTGCTTCTCCTTCCCCTCTTAACACCACACCGCTTGCCGCAATACGCACCGTTCCTGCGATGGGGTAGGTTCCTTTTTTCAGCAAAAGCGCCCCGCGAAACCCATGCACATCCAATGGCATTGAGGCAATTTCGTTTAATGCCTGCTGAATGTGCGCGGTATTGTCTCCCTGCACGGGTACGATGGCTTTTACGGTGGGAACAACAGGTATGGCCGTTTTATTGCCGCCATAGCCCACGGCGCTGAATACGGGAATTGTGTTGCCCTGCCGGTCAGGCGTATATTTTAATGATCCATCTTTGTTTAAGAAAACATGTTTGCTGTTCCAGGATTGCGGGAAAGCCTGGTTACAACAAAAAAAGAACAATAGAATATGGCAAAGCGTTTTCATAAACGACCATTTAAAGTGGAAGAAACACGGTCTCCAATTGCGGACTGTGGGCCGCCACCACGTTTTTCCCATTGTTTTTCTGAACAGTAATCACGGCACGGCCATTGTAAGCCTGTACCAACCGGGATCCTGATGAAGTGCCCAGGTTATCAGACAGTTTTCCGTTCCCTGCAAGTGAAAACCGGATGTAATCGGCGGCATCCACGCAAAGGACTCCTTTCGAATCCAGCAGCTTCGCTTCAACGGTAACAGTAGCTGCTGTTTCCGAAATTTTCGTCATTTGCAATTGAGCAGGCTTACCCCAGGTTTCGGTTTGGTAAACAAAGCTGATGCTATCCGTTACGTTTTTTTTTCCTTTAACAGCAATTACCTTCACTTCATTTTTTCCCGGCTGAAACTGTGTGGACCATCGTAATCCTGCTGCGGGAAAATCACTGCTGCGCCTGTTCTTTTTGCCCAGGCTTTTTCCATTCAGAAACAATTCCGCGGCATCACAATTGGAGTACACTTTCAGCATTTTCAACTCGCCTTCTTTCCCCCAGCGTACCGGCCAGGAATGTCCGTAAATATGCGCCATGGGTTTTTCGGTCCAATACGATTGAAAGATAAAATAAC
>CAMLRX010000147.1 GCA_946482545.1 uncultured Flavihumibacter sp.
ACGATGTGTGTGGGCGTGGGGCAGGGCGCGGCTGTGGTGTTTGAGGGGTGTTGAGTGAAGTTTTCACGCAATTGCTTCGTTTCCCGCAAAGGCGCAAGGAGGCGAAGACGCAAGGAACTGTTCAAGTGCAACTGGTTGAAGGGCATTTTCTCGCAATTGCTTCGTGCCTCGCAATACTACGACGCAACGGCTGTTGTAAGCAGAAGTCTACATGTGTGTGGCCATTTGCGCCCTACCTGGCAAAATAATAATACCGGCCTCTAACGTGGCGCCGTAGCGTCGTTGCGAGAAACAAAAACACTCCCCACCTGAACGTCTCCAAACACAAACAACGCTTTGCGTCTCCGCTTCCTTGCGTCCTTGCGTGAAAAAAAAGCCCACCTTAAAAAAGGCGGGCCGTTTCTATATAACCAGTGTGTGTTTACTTATTTCACATCGGGCTGCGGCGTATAACGCAGGTAGGGCTTAATCTCTTTCACGCCCTTAGGGAATTTCTTAATCGCATCTTCTGTAGAAATAGAAGGCACCACAATCACGTCTTCACCTTGTTGCCAGTTGGCTGGCGTGGCCACACTGTGGTGCGCGGTGAGTTGCAGTGAATCCACTACACGCAGTACTTCCACGAAGTTACGGCCGGTAGAGGCGGGGTAAGTGATGATCAGTTTCACCAGTTTATCCGGACCAATTACTACCAGTGAACGAACAGTGGCAGTAGCCGAAGCGTTGGGGTGAATGAAGCCGTATAGTTCAGATACTTTTTTATCGTCATCCGCAATGATGGGGAACTCAACAGAAACGTTCTGCGTTTCGTTGATGTCGCCTATCCAGCCGAGGTGCTTATCCACAGGGTCAACACTCAGTGCGAGCACTTTTACATTGCGCTTCGCGAATTCATCTTTCAGTGCAGCGGTTCTGCCCAGTTCAGTGGTACAAACCGGCGTATAATCGGCAGGATGCGAGAACAAAATTCCCCAGGAATCGCCGAGGAACTCATAAAAATCAATCTCGCCCTGGGAAGTCTGGGCCTTGAAGTTGGGAGCTACATCCCCTAAACGTAAACTCATAATGAACAAATTTTTAGTGGTTATGGAATGCGAATATACACATTCCCTACTAAACAAGTAGGTTATTAAAAGAAAAATTTAGAGAACCGGGTGAATATGGAAATTTGAAAGACGCCTGCATGGGGATTGACCGGGCGAAAACGCATTGAAATAGAACTTCGCCCGGAAATTTGTAAATTCGCCTGCATTTAGACCGATACGATGAAGGCAAAATATATCAATCCATTTACAGACTTCGGATTCAAGAAGATTTTCGGCGAAGAAGCCAGCAAACCCCTTTTGCTGGACTTCCTGAATGCGCTTTTGCCTGAACAAAACAAAATTGTTGATTTGTCCTTCAAAAATACCGAGCAGCTCGGATTGACTGATGCGGACAGAAAAGCCGTTTACGACATCTATTGTGAGAATGAAAAGGGAGAAAAGTTTATTGTAGAGCTTCAAAAAGCAAAACAAAATTATTTCAAAGAAAGAACCATTTATTATTCAACTTTCCCGATCCGGGAGCAAGCCGAAAAAGGGGAATGGAATTATAACCTGAAATCAGTTTACTGCGTTGGTATCCTGGACTTTACGTTTGATGACTATGAAAGCGAACCAGAGAAAAGTGAAGTGGTACACACCATCAAATTGAAGAATCAGAATGGCAAGACTTTTTATGATAAGCTGACGTATATCTACCTGGAGATGCCCAATTTCAGCAAGTCAGAAGCCGAGTTGGAGAGTCGTCTTGACAAATGGTTGTATTTTATAAAACACCTGGAAGATTTTCAAACCATCCCGACCATCTTCAAAGACGAAGTTTTTTCAAAGGCATTTGAGAAGGCCGAACTGGCAAAGTTCGATCAAACAGAATTGGACAAGTACGAAAGTAGCCTAAAGATATACCGTGACTTAAAAGGTGTTATTGATACAGCTTTTGATGAAGGAAAGATAGAAGGGAGAATAGAAGGAAAAATGGAAGGAAAGATCGAAGTTGCAAAGTCCGCAAAGCAATTGGGCCTTTCAACAGCGGATATCGTCAAATTAACCGGGCTTTCAGAAGACGAAATTAATGGGCTTTAATAAGCGGTACCGATAACCGAAATCTACAATGGAAGCGCTGGACCAGCTCCGACAAACCATTTTCTCCGTAAAACCGCTGCCCGAACCGGTCTGGCAATCGTTTGCCGCGATATGGCAACCGGTTTCCTTTAAAAGAAAAGACATCATTACAGCGACGGGCCAGGTTGAAAATCATCTTTATTTCGTATTGGATGGATTGCAACGGGCGTTCTGCTTTCATGGCGACCGGGAAGCCACGCTGGTATTCACTTACAAAGGATCATTCTCAGGCGTGGCCGATTCCTTCCTGCTGCGCAAGCCTTCCCGTTACTACCTGGAAGCCATTACCAAAAGTAATATGCTGTACACCCATTACCTACAACTGGAAAAAGTGGCCACAGAACACATCAGCGTCCGGGAACTGCTTTACACTTCCATCTGCCACACTTTTGCCGGTGTTTTGGAAAGGCAGATCGAATTGCAGGTGTACAGCGCAGAGGAGAAGTTCAGGGCGTTGCTGAACCGTAGTCCGCATATCCTGCAGTTTATTCCGCACAAATACCTGGCCTCTTATCTCGGCATAGATGCCACTACTTTCAGCAAGCTGCTACATTCGGTTCGTTTATAAAATCTTGGTGCGCACCAAGATTCCTGTTTCAGCTTACCACTAGCTTTGTTTCGTAATCAAAGTATAGCCCTGAAACTCCTGTAAATAATATGTTTTCGGAGCTTGGGTAAGCCGATAAACAATCAACATGAAAAAGTTCCTTACACAAACACTGATCGACGAACTGAAAACAGACACGCTCGAACTGCTGGAAGAAGCGGAAAAACTGTATGCGCCACTTACAGCGGAACAATTGCTGCAACCCATGCCCGGCGGGGGCTGGAGCATTGCACAGGTGATGGACCACCTGAATGGTTATGGCAGGTTCTACCTTCCTTTAATGGAAAAGGCGCTTGAAAAAGGAAGCCTGCGCAAAGATGTAATTCCCCAACATGAATTTACATCGGGTTGGCTCGGCAATTATTTTACAGAAATGATGCAGCCCGCACCCGCAGGGAAACCGCAGAAAAAAATGAAGGCTTTCAAGGGGCATATTCCCCCGGTTGAACTCCCGGCAACAGAAGTGCGTGAAGAGTTTTACTTACAACTCAGGCGGCTGCTCTACCTCTTTGATCGTTCTTTCAATACCAATATTGGTTACTGGCGGATTCCCATCTCCATAGCCCCATTCATTAAACTGAAACTGGGCGATGTGTTCCGGTTTATCACCGCACACAATGCGAGGCACGGGAAGCAGATGAAACGGGCGTTTACGCACCTGCATAAAGATCCAGCAATCCATCCGGCAGGTCCACTTCCACCAGCTTCTGTTCGTGGTTAACGGAAACCAGCGTTTCTTCGTGCAGCGGTATCAGCGCGTCGTTCCCTTTATAGGAGATGCGGCACAAAACCTGGTGCGGCTGCTCGATGATTTCTTCAATTTCTCCCAATACTTCGTTTTGCTGAATAAGGGTGTAGCCCAGCAGCGATAACGGCGATTTGGCGGCAGCCTGTCCTTTGAAATCTGCTTCTTCCAGCCACACTTCTTTCTGAAGGAATTTCCGGGCCGCTTCGCGGGAAGAGATGTCTTCCAGTTTTATATACAGATCGGTGAGCGATTTGGGGCGTATGGATTCCACGAAGTAAGGCAGGAAAGCGTTCTTTCGGTCTTCGAGAAAGATGGCGCGCACATCTTTGAGGGCGTTCTTTTTGCCGAGGCTGTGCTGGAGGATCATTTCGCCGTCGGTTCCGAAGGCGGCGGCGATTTTGCCGATGGAGAAGTATTTCATTGAGGTTTATTTGGAGGAGAGATGTTTTTTGTTCTTTCTCGCAACGACGCTACGGCGCAACGTTGGTTCCTGGTAGTTTTCACGCAATCGCTTACTGCTGCGCAGTGCGCGACGCAAAGGAGCAACGCTTCGTTCCTCGCGGACACAAAGCCTTGATAAGTTGGCAAAGGCTTTATTTTGAGAAAGCAATACGGTACAAAATAAGCCTCCCGTTGCGTCGTAGCGTCGTTGCGAGAACCTATCTCTTACTACAGCACCTCAACAACTCTTTGCGTCCCTTGCATCTTTGCGTTGCGAGGCACGAAGCAATTGCGTGAACCTTCTCCTTAAAAGAAAAAGAGGCTGCCCTTTAAAAGAACAACCTCTGAATTTTTTTGGAAACAGTGCTTATGCTTCAGCAGCGTCATCCCTTTTCTCTGGAGCGGGGGCTGGTGTGCGTCTCACGAAAGGCGGACGGCGTTGAGCCTGGCGCGCTTTCCTGTTTTCCTGCTGGCGCTTGTTGATGGTTGCTTCGTGCTCGGAATGCCATTTCTGGAATTTCTCCATAGCAGTTGCATCATCAAACAGGCCCAGTTTCACTCCGCGTAAAAGGTGTTTCAGGTACAACACTCCTTTGTAGGAAAGAATTCGGCGAACTGTATCGGTAGGCTGGGCACCTTTGTGCAGCCACTCCAATGCTTTCTGGCGATCTAATTGAACAGTTGCAGGTACAGTCAATGGATTGTAAGTACCGATCTTCTGGATGAATTTGCCATCTCTTGGCGCTCTCGCATCCGCTACCACAATGAAGTAGAAAGGTCTTTTCTTAGACCCGTGACGTTGAAGTCTCATTTTTACCGGCATCGTAAATAAAAATTTAAATGCGTTATGAAATTGGGTTAAACCTAGCAAAAATGCTAGAAGGGCAAAAATAGCGTTCGCGTGCTAATTTTCAAAACAAACCAAAAAAATTATCTTTTCCCTAATCCCAGACGGCCTCCCATGGGCATTTTATTCATCATTTTCATCATATCTCTCATTTGCTCGAACTGCTTCATGAAGGCATTTACTTCTGAGATGTCTTTTCCGGAACCTTTGGCGATGCGTTTTCTGCGGTTGCCGTCGATGGTATCAGGATTATTTCTTTCGAAGGGAGTCATGGAGTTGATCATGGCTTCGATGCCTTTGAAGGCGTCGTCGCTGATGTCGATGTCTTTCATCGCTTTACCAACGCCGGGGATCATGGCCATGAGGTCTTTGAGGTTCCCCATTTTTTTGATCTGGTCGAGTTGTTGTTTGAAGTCTTCGAAATCGAACTGGTTCTTGCGGATCTTTTTCTCGAGCTTTTTAGCCTGTTCTTCATCAAACTGGGCCTGGGCGCGTTCCACGAGCGTGGTGATATCGCCCATGCCGAGGATCCTTTGCGCCATCCTTTCAGGGTAGAACACGTCGAGGGTGTCCATTTTTTCCCCGCTGCTCATGAATTTGATGGGCTTCTGCACCGTGTATTTGATGGAGAGTGCAGCACCACCGCGGGTATCGCCATCTAGTTTGGTGAGCACCACGCCGGAGAAGTCGAGGCGATCGTTAAAGGCTTTCGCGGTATTCACAGCGTCCTGACCGGTCATTGAGTCTACCACGAACAATATTTCCGTGGGCTGAACGGCGGCTTTGATGTTGGCCACCTCGGTCATCATCGCTTCATCCACGGCCAGACGACCGGCGGTATCGATGATCACCACATTTTTATTCAGGGATTTCGCCTGCTGGATCGCGGCTTTCGCGATCGCAACAGCATCTTTGTTTTCAGGTTCGCTGTATACGTCCACCCCGATCTGACCACCCAGTACTTTCAACTGGTCGATCGCCGCGGGACGGTAAATATCCGCCGCCACCAGCAGGGGGGATTTTCCTTTTTTTGTTTTGAGGAAGTTGGCCAGTTTACCGCTGAAAGTGGTTTTACCGGAACCCTGGAGGCCCGCCACCAGTATCACGGCGGGTGAACCATTGGCCTGGAAGGACGATTCAGTACCGCCCATCAGTTCGGTGAGTTCGTCTTTTACGATTTTCACCATCAACTGACCGGGGCTGATCGCGTTCAACACCTTCTCACCCAATGCTTTGTCCTTCACCCTGTCGGTAAATTCTTTGGCAATTTTATAGTTCACGTCGGCATCCACCAGGGCGCGGCGGATCTCCTTTACGGTGGTGGCAACGTTGAGTTCGCTGATGCGGCCTTCGCCTTTGAGCTGTTTGAACGCGCCTTCGAGCCGTTCACTGAGAGATTCGAACATGGTTGTTATTTGAGGACTTTAATGCTGTTTCGGGGTAATATGCCACGCAAAGACGCAAAGGAGCCAAGACGCAAAGAGCGGCCGGTATTGCACCAGCTACAATCTTTTAGGTTTTCTTTTGAAAAGGATTTCGAAAGAACAACAACAGTTCCTTGCGTCCTTGCTCCTTTGCGTCTTTGCGTGAAAACAAAATTCACCCTAAAACAAAAGTCCGCAAATATACACGCTTTACTGATCAGTTTCCCAGGTAATCCCTCAGCATTTTGCACCTGTTCGTTGTGCGCAGCTTCGTGATGGCCTTATCTTTGATCTGGCGCACCCTTTCGCGGGTAAGGTTGAATTTTTCGCCGATGTCTTCGAGGCTCATGGGGTGATCTACGCCGATACCGAAGAAATAGCAGATCACTTCTTTCTGGCGTTCGGTGAGTGTTTGGAGGGAGCGGTCTATTTCGAGGCGGAGGGATTCGTGGTGTTCCACATTGGAATCCGTTCCTTCTGCGTCGGGATTGGTAAGTACATCCAGCAGCGTATTGTCTTCCCCATCTGCCAGGGGTGTATCCACACTCACATGGCGGGCGGAAACACCAAGAGTGGCGGCCACTTCTTCCGTTTCGAGTTCCAGCAGTTCGGCCAGTTCTTCGGGAGAAGGTTCGCGTTCATATTCCTGTTCCAACTGGGAAAACGCTTTCTGGATGCGGTTGGTGAGCCCTACCTTGTTGAGGGGAAGTCTTACGATTCTGGCCTGCTCTGCAAGGGCCTGAAGAATTGACTGACGAATCCACCATACGGCGTAGGAAATGAATTTGAAACCACGGGTTTCATCGAAACGTTGGGCTGCTTTGATCAGGCCGAGATTCCCTTCGTTGATAAGATCGGGAAGGGTAAGTCCCTGGTTCTGATACTGTTTGGCTACCGATACCACAAAACGGAGATTCGCTTTGGTGAGTTTATCAAGTGCCCGTTGATCGCCTTGCTTAATGCGGATGGCGAGTTTCACTTCCTCTTCAGGAGTGATCAGTTCCACTTTACCAATTTCCTGGAGGTACTTTTCCAGACTTTGAGACTCCCGGTTGGTAATGGATTTCGAGATCTTGAGTTGACGCATACTCATAGGATGACGCGTTTTTAAGGGTTTCTGGGGTAAAATTTGATTCGCTATATAAAAATTTGGATGCTCAAAAATTTGATAATCAGCCAATAAACTTCACTTTCCCGCCGCTCAAAACACGTTATCAGCAATTTAACATTTTAGAAAACGCATTCCAAATTTATTTATTGTAAAGAAAAACCCTTACCGGGCGGAATTCTTCAAAATTGTTCAGGGTGAATCCACTTATCTTTCAACAGAAATTCGTATATATTTTATTTTGCTGCAACCATTAATTTTCTATTATTGCAGACAACTTTCGACTAAACGACATAATTGAGCTGTAGATGAGTAAAAAGCAATTATATACCCTGGAATTCCCCGTTAGGTGTTCCCCCTCTATACTGTATGAGTTCCTTTCCACACCCGCCGGGCTCCAGGAATGGTTCGCCGATAAAGTGGATGAGCGCGACGGCGTTTTCAGTTTTTCATGGAACGGTTCCGTGGATAAGGCGAATGTGCTGGAGAAGGAAGAAGAAAAATTCATCCGTTTCCACTGGCAGCATGCCCCCACCGAAGAATACTTTGAATTCGCCATCGAGAAATCGGAGGTAACCAACCAGACCATCCTGATGGTGAAGGACTTCGCGGAGAAAAAAGAAATCAAGGACCAGAGCCAGCTTTGGGATTACCAGGTGAAAGAACTCTTCCACCGCCTCGGCGCCTAACCGCTGCCAAGATATTGTTAAGAGCACTGCTTCAGCCCGCCTGATGGAGAGAATATGTTATTTTCGCGTTCCATCTATTGTTTCATCAATCCTTCCAAAAGGCTGTGATAAAAAAACTGGACAAACTTATTCTGAAAGCCTTCATCGGGCCCTTCATTGCTACTTTTTTCATCACGCTCTTCGTTCTGGTGCTGCAATTCTTCTGGCTTTGGATTGATGATATCGTTGGTAAAGGACTTGATCTCATTACCCTCGCCAAGTTCATCCTGTTTGTGACCTCTACCCTTGTTCCGCTCGCATTGCCCCTCGCGGTGCTGCTCTCTTCCATCATGACCTTCGGGAACCTGGGTGAGACCTTCGAACTGGTGGCCATCAAATCGGCGGGCATCCCGTTGCTGCGCTTTATGCGCCCGCTTTTCCTCGCTTCGCTCGTGATCTGCGGCCTGGCTTTCCTCTTCAACAACCACTTCATCCCGGTGGCCAAACTGAAGATGGAAACCATGAAGTACGATATCGTGAACTCCAAGCCCACTTTCGACCTGAAACCTGGTATATTCTACGATAAACTGGAAGGTTATGTGATCAAGATCGGGCATAAGGAAGAAGACGGTTCCACCTTGCGTGATGTGGTAATCTACCAGAAAAACTATGGTCTACAGGATGACATCATCGTAGCGGAAAGCGGGAAAATGAGTGTTACACCCGACAAACGCTTTCTTGAATTCCTCCTCATCAATGGTGCGCGTTACGAGGAAAAAGGTCCTCGCATGAGCACAAACACCCAGTACATCCGGATGAACTTCCAGACCTTCACCAAACAGTTCGACCTCAGCTCCTTCCAACTGCTTGAAACAGCCGATACCACATACCGCGACCGCGGTCCGATGCTGAACCTGCAACAGTTGTCCACGCGTATCGATTCGCTCAAAAAAACAAACGATGTTTTCAGGAAACGCGCCAAATACGAAGTGTACCAATACAACAATTTCTCGCGCCTGTTGGATTCCACCTGGAAACCACTTACAACGCAGGAACTGAAAGCCGTTCCCAAAAACCTTGACTCCCTGATCGCCCCTGATAAACGCATACAGATCACCGAGAGGGCGCTTTCCCAGGCGGCGAGCATCAAATCGAACCTCGAAGCCACGACTTTTGATTTTGAGGGCCGCATGAAAGAGTTGCGCAGCCTGCTTGCTGAATGGCACGCCAAACTCACCATGTCCGTGGCCTGTCTGGTGATGTTCCTGATTGGCGCGCCATTAGGTTCCATCATCCGGAAAGGGGGACTCGGAACACCATTGGTGTTCGCCGTAATATTCTTCGTTATCTTCTTCCTTCTCAATAACTTTGGGACCAAGTTCGCGAAAGAAGGTGTTACCACAGCCTGGATCGGCATGTGGCTCGCCACGTATGTGCTCACGCCCGTTGGCCTGTTCCTGGTGTACAAGGCCATGCACGATTCACAACTGTTCAATAAAGAATTCTATACAAGGTTCATCTCCAGGATAAGGAAGAAAAAAGCGCCTGAACCCGCCGGCCAGTGAGGAATGGATTTTGCACAAAATTTAAAAAAAGCAACCATGAATGAACGTACCAGCCGCAGAAAATTTTTGAGCGACACCTCTAAAGCCAGTCTGGCAACAGGATTGGGGATCACGCTGGCCGGAAGCCTGCTGGAATCATGCAGTGTTTTCAGAAAGTCAATGCCCGAAAGCAATGTGCTGCACACCGGATTCACGCAGCAGCCACTACCTTACGCTTACAAAGCGCTCGAACCCATGATCGACGCGATGACCATGGAAATTCATTATTCCCGCCACGCCGCCGCTTATGCGAAAGCATTGAATGAAGAAGCGCAGGCGCTACAGATTGATACAACAAAGCCTTTGGAAGATGTGCTGACCCGCATTTCCAAAACATCGGTAAAAATGCGCAACAACGCGGGCGGCCATTACAACCACGAACTTTTCTGGCAAAGCATGACACCGAACGGAAAAGGAACGCCTTCGGGAAAACTGCTCAGCGCCATAGAATCCACCTTCGGCACGTTCTCCGATTTCAAAACGAAATTCGCCGACCAGGCCAAAACCCGTTTCGGAAGCGGCTGGGCGTGGCTCGTGATGGACGCCGATAAAAAACTGAAACTGGGCTCCACCCCCAATCAGGACAATCCCCTGATGGATGTTTCGCTCTTCCGCGGAACGCCGTTACTGGGGCTGGATGTGTGGGAACACGCTTATTACCTCAAATACCAGAACAAACGCCCGGACTACATCGATAACTGGTGGAAGACCGTAAACTGGGATTATGTTCAGAAACGATACGAAGCACTGGTTTAAATGAACCAGGTAAGAATCCAGCAATGGGTAGTGGTAACAGCTTCAGTACTTTTTGTGCTGAAGCTGATTGCTTATATACTCACCCACTCCGTATCCATACTTACCGACGCGCTGGAAAGCATTGTGAACCTGGTAGCGGGTTTCATTGGCCTGTACAGCCTTCATCTTTCCGCTAAACCCCGCGATGCCAATCATCCGTACGGGCATGGGAAAGCCGAATTCATTTCCGCCGCCATCGAAGGTACGCTCATTGGCATCGCCGGTATACTTATCATTTACGAAGCGTGCAAACAACTGATTCATCCGAAACCACTTCACCAGATTGATACCGGTATTTACCTCGTTTCTGCCACTGCAATCATCAATTATTTCATGGGTGGCATCTGCATCCGGCGGGGCAAAAAACTCCATTCCCCGGCACTGGTGGCCAGCGGCAGGCACCTTCAGACAGATACGCTGACAACCGGAGGCATAGTAGCAGGACTGGTATTGCTTTATTTCACCAATATACAATGGATCGACAGCGCCGTAGCCGCCATTTTCGGGTTCATCATCCTCTTCACCTCCTGGAAAATCCTGCGCAGTTCCATTGCCGGAATTATGGATGAAGCCGATATGGAACTTTTAAATGAAATGATCGGTAAACTCGAAAAGAACCGGAGCAGGAACTGGGTAGACCTGCACAACCTGCGCGTGATCAAATACGGCAGCATTCTTCACCTCGATTGCCACCTTACCGTGCCCTGGTATTTTAATGTGCACGAATCGCACCGGGAAATTGAAGCATTATCGGGCATTGTACGGAAAGAATACGGCGAATCGCTGGAGCTTTTCGTCCACTCCGATGGCTGTCTCCCCTCCCAGTGCCCCATCTGCATTAAACAGGATTGCGGGGTGAGGCAGCACGAATTTGTAAGGGCTGTAGAATGGAAGCCTGAGAATGTATTGTCGAATGAAAAACACGGTCTTTCGGAACATTTTGAATGATCCATTTTGAATCTCAGATCAGCCTTCATCCAAAATTCAACATCCAAAATTCAAAATTCATCTACCTTCGCCCCAACCGAAAAACATCATCAATGGAAGCATGGAAAGATTACCAGGAACAACACAAAGCGCGTTTCCTGGACGAGTTGCTGCAATTGCTGCGTATCCCCTCCGTAAGTGCGCGGGGCGAACACAAACAAGACATGATTGCCTGCGCGGAAGCCGTGAAGGAACATTTGCTGAAAGCGGGTTGCGCCAAAGCCGAATTGTTTGAAACACCCGGCCACCCCATCGTTTATGGAGAAATCATCACCGATCCGGCGCTGCCCACCGTACTGGTGTATGGCCATTACGATGTGCAACCACCCGATCCGCTGGAACTCTGGCACAGCGGCCCTTTTGAACCTGTTATAAAAGATGGAAAGATATATGCACGCGGCGCCTGCGACGACAAAGGCCAGTTCTTCATGCACGTGAAAGCGCTGGAAGTAATGAAAGCCGCCGGACAACTGACCACCAACATTAAATTCCTGATTGAGGGAGAAGAAGAAGTAGGTAGTCCCAACCTTGCCGATTTCGTAAAGAATAATAAAGCGCTGCTGAAAGCCGATGTGATCCTCATCAGCGATACCGCGATGATCAGCCTGGATGCGCCCTCCATGGACATTGGCGTGCGCGGCCTCAGCTATATTGAAGTGGAAGTAACCGGTCCGAATCGCGACCTGCACAGTGGCGTATATGGCGGAGCCGTGGCCAACCCCATTACCATCCTCGCGAAAATGATCGCGTCGCTGCACGATGAAAACAACCA
>CAMLRX010000148.1 GCA_946482545.1 uncultured Flavihumibacter sp.
ACAGCGGATCAGGTATTTACCGGCATGTTTGGCTTAGCGTGTCCGATGAACTGCATATCCCGCAATGGGGCGTAAGCATTTCAACCCCGGAAATAACCGGAGAAAAGGCTGTGGTAGAAGTGAAAACAGTATTAAACAATACATCAGCCGCTCCACGTAATGCTACCCTGGTTACAAAGCTCACCGCAAAAGTTTCCGGTAAAAAGGCGGGGAATGCATCCATTGAACTGACACTCGCGCCCGGCGAAAAAAGAACAGTCACGCAGCGCATTCCTGTACAGCGTCCGCAGTTATGGGAGGTTGAAAAACCAAACCTGTACACCGCTTCTGTTCAGGTAAAGCAGGGCAATAAAATGGTGGACCAGGCGCAACACGATTTCGGCATAAGAACCATCGCATTCTCCGCAGATAAAGGGTTTCAACTCAATGGGGAAATGATTAAACTGAATGGCGGCTGTGTGCACCACGATAACGGACTGCTTGGCGCAGCAGCTTATGATCGTGCTGAGAAGCGAAAGGCGGAATTGCTGAAAGCCGCCGGGTTTAATGCGGTGCGCACGGCACATAACCCGCCATCTGAAGCCTTCCTGGATGCCTGCGATCAACTTGGTCTGCTCGTAATAGATGAATCTTTCGATGGGTGGAGAACAGCCAAAACAAAATATGATTACGCGTCCATTTTCGATGAATGGTGGGAGAGAGATATTGAAGCCATGGTGAAACGCGATATCAATCACCCCTCCATTATTTTGTGGAGCATTGGTAATGAGATCATAGAAAGAAAAGAACCCCGCGCTGTGGAAACCGCAAAAATGCTTGCGGGAGCAGTAAGGAAACTCGATCCCACGCGCCCTGTAACTTCTGCCATGACGACCTGGGACAGTGAATGGGAATTGTTCGATCCCCTCATGGCCGCGCATGATGTGGCAGGGTACAACTACCAGTTGCACCGCGCACCCGCTGACCACAAAAGAGTGCCCTCGCGCATCATCGTTCAAACGGAATCTTATCCGCGCGATGCTTTCGCCAACTGGCAACTCGTGCAGCAAAACCCATATATCATTGGGGATTTTGTCTGGACTGCCATGGATTACCTCGGCGAATCTGGAATCGGAAGGTATTTTTACAAGGGGGAAACACCCGGCGAACATTATGAACGTGATATCTATCCCTGGCATGGCGCTTATTGCGGCGACATAGATTTGCTCGGCTGGAGAAAACCCATTTCGCATTACCGCGATCTGTTGTACAATAAGCAGAAGAAGCTGTACATGGCGGTGAAAGAACCCAACCATTACCTGGGTGAAATTAAAGAAACCATGTGGTCTGTATGGCCTACCTGGGAAAGCTGGACCTGGCCCGGCTATGAAGGGAAAAATATTGAAGTGGATATTTATTCGAGGTATACGATGGTGCGTTTATACCTGAACGATAGTCTCATTTCTGAAAGAACGATTACAGAAAAGGATGGTTACAGAACAACCATCGCACTTCCTTATGCGAAGGGAAAGTTAAGACTGGCGGGCGTGGTGAATGGTAAAGAAGTGGAAGAAACCCGTTTAATTACCGCAGGTGCTCCGGCAGCGGTAAAATTCATCGCCGATAGAAAAATGATCCATGCTGATGGCCAGGACCTGTCTTTTGTTGCTGTTGAAATAACGGATAAAGAAGGCAATATAGATCCCAATGCTTCCAGGCAACTCAATTTCAACTTAACAGGTGCCGGAACAATAATCGCGACCGGGAGCGCCAATCTTCAGGACTCTATTTCCTATACAGCGCTGCAAAGGATGTCGTGGAAGGGCAGAGCGATGGTGGTGATTAAAAGTGAGATGGAAGCAGGAGTGGGCACCCTTACCGTTCGTTCGGATGGGTTGGCGCCTGCTTCGCTTAACATCACCATGCAGAAAAAATAGTATTCCCGGGCAACAGGATAAGATCAAATAAAAGGCATGAAAAAAATATTAAGGGCATTGCTGCTTCAGCTAAGTATTCTACTGGTGGTGAACGACGGGGTTGCCGCAGCGGATAAGGTAATCATAACTGATCTGCGGACGGAATACATTACAACACCGTTGGGTTTGGATGTTGCTGCACCCCGCTTCAGTTGGCGGATGACTGCTGCCGAAAGGGGATGCCGGCAAACGGCCTACAAAATTATTGTGCTGAATGAACTGGGCCAGGAAGTCTGGAACACGGGAAAAACGAAAAGTGATCTTGCCCTTGGTATCCGCTACAATGGCATAGAATTAAGTCCCCGCACCCGTTACCGCTGGAAGTTAACGGTATGGGACCACAAGCAGCGCCCGCACAACGCGGAGTCCTGGTTCGAAACCGGGTTGATGGAGAAAGCGCCGGTTTATTCCGCATGGAACAATGCAAAATGGATCGGCGTAAGTGATGCGCAACAGGCGTTGCACGCGCAATACCTTCCCGTATTCAGGCTGGAATTTTCCATTCAACTGGATGAAAATACAAACAGCACCAAAGCCGGATTTTTGTACGGTGCCAACGATGCCCGGCTCATGGATCAAAATAAAAATCATTTCAGCATCCGCAACAGTAAAGACAGTTCTTATATATTGATTGAGTTGGATATCTCCCCTTTATTACATGAAGCGCCTGCACAGGTGAAGGTTTACAGATCCGGTTATACTAAAAAGGACCAGCGCAACCAGCCCCTGGCTACTTTTCATGTGCCAACACAGCTATTGAACAGCACGAATAAGTACCGGTTGCACCATTTTCATTTGTCGTCTGTATTAGGTGATACGGAATTGTTTCTGGATGGAACAGCACCCGCCAATCGGTTGGGAAAGGTTAACCTGAACCCGCTGGGTGGTGGCGGCGATTTTATCGCCTATCCTGTTTTAGGAGATCTTGGACTGTGGGTGCCCGCAGGGCAAACTGCTTTTTTTTCAAACATAACGGTAAGGCATTACCGCGGACCTTCTAACAAATTGTATGCTGATGATCTTTCGAAACACAAAGAACAACTGTTTCAGTCTGAAGAAAAGACGCTCAGCATAGAGAACAATGCGTATAAAGTGAAGGCAGGCGCAGCAGATTTTCTCTGCACTTCAGACCCCAGCCGTTATTCCTCTCCCATGTTGCGCACCACATTCGGCGTAAAATCAGCTCCGGTGAAGAAGGCCAGGCTTTATGTAAGCGCGCGCGGCATCTACGATATACACCTGAACGGCAAACGGGTGGGCGACGAATACCTGAAGCCTGGATTAACACAGTACAACAAAACCCAGCATTATCAGGTATTTGATGTTACGGAAAGTGTACAAGCCGGTAAGAACGCACTGGGCGCTGTTTTAAGTGAGGGCTGGTGGAGTGGCGCCACTACTTATATGGGCGCATTCTGGAACTTTTTCGGCGACAGGCAATCGCTGCTCGCACAACTGATCATCACTTATGAAGATGGTACAGAAGAAGTGGTAAAAACAAATCCTGAAAGCTGGACCAGTTTCAGCAACGGACCCACGGTGTACGGCAGCCTGTTTCAGGGTGAAGTTTACGATGCGCGAAAAGAAGCGCTTACACAGGATTGGTCGAAGGCCAGCTACAATGATAGTGACTGGGAAAAAGCAGTAGAAGTTCCCCTCGTGGGCAACATCAGCAACGACTCCATGAACCTTGCGCACAATATGCCGATGGTAAATGATTACAGTGCTTTCCGGCTGGAATCGGCGCCCGGTCTCGCGGTGAAAAAAGTTCGTACCCTGAATGCCGTAGCTGTAGAGGAAGTGCGGCCCGGCGTATATGTTTACGACCTCGGACAAAATATAGCCGGTGTTCCGCGCATAACCCTGAACGGTATACCGCCCGGCACAAAGGTAAACCTCCGCTTCGCGGAAGTGAAATACCCTTCGCTCCCGGAATACACGGAGAATGCAGGTATGATCATGCTCGAAAACATCCGCGCAGCGATGGCCCAGGATATTTACATTACAAAGGGGGGGACAGAATTGATCAATCCACGGTTCACTTACCATGGTTTCCGGTACATTGAGGTTACCGGTATCCCCCGGGCTTTACCTTTAAACGCAGTGCAGGGCGATGTATTGAGTTCTATCCATACCATAGCTGCAGACTTTGAAACTTCAGATATGTTGGTGAACAGATTATGGAAGAACATTGAATGGTCGGCGCTGGGCAATTTTGTATCCATCCCCACTGATTGCCCGCAGCGGAACGAAAGGCTCGGGTGGAGCGGCGACATCTCAGTGTTCTCGCGCACCGCTACTTACCTGGCAGATATTCCTGCTTTCTTACGGAACCACATGCAGGCCATGCGTGCAGTGCAAAACGAGGAGGGAAGGTTTCCGGATGTGGCGCCACTCGGCGGCGGTTTTGGCGGTGTGCTCTGGGGCAGTGCCGGCATAACCGTGGCCTGGGAAACCTACCGGCAGTATGGTGATATGGATTTGATGCGCGATCATTATGCCGCCATGAAGGCATACCTTCTTTATTTGGAGTCGCAGATTGACCCGGTTACAAAAGTGTTGTGTGAAAAGGAAAGAAAGAACTGGGGCAGTCTTGGCGACTGGCTCAGTCCTGAATACGACCGCACGGAAAAAACATTGCTCTGGGAAGCTTATTTTATTTATGACCTTGAAGTAATGGAAAAGGTCGCTGCTATTTTGGAAAAGAAAGATGATGCGCTGTTTTTCAGCAAGCTGCATTTGGAAAGAAAAGATTTTTTCAACAAAACCTACATAGATTCTATTTCAGGCATCACGCAATTTCGTGGTAAAGTTGTGGATACGCAAGCATCCTATGCGCTACCACTGTCTTTCAACATCTTTAATGAAGGAAACAGGGCTATGGCCATCAGCCGTTTTGCCCAATCGGTTGCCCGGGAAAATAAGGCGGGTGACGGAACAATATGTCCGCCCTATTCGCTGATGACGGGTTTTATAGGGACCGCCTGGCTGAACCACGCGCTTTCGGGCAGCAATAAAAACGATCTCGCTTACCGGTTACTCGTCCAGGAGCAATACCCATCCTGGTTGTACCCGGTTTCGCAGGGCGCCACCACCATCTGGGAAAGGCTCAATGCGTACACACATACCAATGGATTTGGCGGAAACAATACCATGAATTCTTTCAACCACTATTCATTCGGGGCCGTTGGCGCATGGCTCTGCGAGTATGCACTTGGCATTCAAAGGGATGAAACCGTTCCCGGGTTTAAACAGTTCGTGCTGGCGCCGGAACCTGATCCCACCGGGAAACTTACTTATGCCAAAGGGCATTACGATAGTTATTATGGCAGGATTGAAAGTGCCTGGGCTATGAAAGAAAATGGTTGCACTTATACTGTAACCGTGCCGCCTAACACAACGGCCAAACTTTGTATCAACGCCACTTCAGTTGATAAAATACGGTTAGATGGAAAAATATTCCGCAACAGGAAGCACGTTGTTTTTAGCGGAGCAGAGCATGATAAGTGCAGTTTCACTTTGCAACCCGGGCGTTATAGCTTTGAAGTGTTGAAATAAATTGGCAGTTAACCATGAGCCATCCTCATGGACGTTTATTCAAATCCAGTTCTTTCTTCTCCAACTCATTGTAGTAATCGCGGAGTACAAAAAATGCAAGTTTCTTATTTCCGTATTCATCAATCAGTCCTTTCCTGTTGAAACCGTTCTGGTAAACTGGATTGTTCCTTTTGGGTGATTTGAAATCGACCAACAACCATGGACAAACGCCGCTGTAGTTAGATGGGAAACTGTTTTTAAACATATTGATCTGTTCTTCATAGAACCACTTCTGATAATCTTCGCTGAAGCGGGCTTCTTTCACGTCGCGGAAACCAAACTTCGCTTCGGCACCGGTTTCACTGATGAAGAAGGGCTTATTTTTATATTTGGTATCCCATTTGGCCGTTCTGCACGCGTCGGGTGTGTAAGCGTACCAGCCCAGGTATTCGTTCAGCGATACGATATCGGTGTATTCCCCCAGCGGGTCGTCCACGAAATTTAATCCTGCATTGTACCGCACTTCAAGGGCTGCGGATACCAGTCGTGTATCATCCAGCTTTTTCGCTTCCAGCACCAGCGTTTTCATGAATTCAGTTCTCTTTTCGCTTACCGGTGTTTCGTTTCCTACGGACCATATCACTACTGAAGCGCGGTTCCTGTCGCGGGTAATCATCTCTTTCAACTGCGCCTTCGCTTTATCCAGTACTTGCGGGTTGGAGAAATTGATCGTCCAGTACACGGGTATTTCATCCCATACCATCAGGCCAAGGGAATCAGCCATCCGGTGCATAAATTCGTTGTGCGGATAATGCGCCAGGCGCACCATATTACAATTCAGTTCTTTCGCCCATCCTAGTAATTTGAGCGCATCTTTCTGTGAATGTGCCCTGCGTACTTCGGGACCTACTTCCTCGTGGATACTGATGGCACGGAGCAACACCTGCTCCCCATTCAATAAAATTTTATCGCCGGCCACTTCAATTTTACGGAAACCAATATGGTCGGTGATTTTATCATTGTTGAAAAGAAGGTTAACCTCATACAATTTAGGCTGCCTGGTGGACCACAATTCCAGTTGTTTTGTATTGATGTCAATAAATACGGAATCACCTTTAGGGATGAATTCCCTGCGGATCTTCAGCGCAGGGATTTCCACGGTAACGGGTTTGTTGGTGCCGGGTTCATTCAGCTTTACCCAGCCGCTGATCTGGTATTGCTTTTTCTTTTTCGCCAGAGTAATGTCCTGATCCTGTTTGAGCTGGATATGGTATTGCGTAATGAATTGATCTGGAACAATGAGCAGGTGCACGCTTCGGGTGATGCCGCCATAGTTCCACCAATCGGTGTTTACGGTAGGGATTTCATCCAGGTGGCGTTTGTTGTCCACTTTTACGACAAGATTATTTCCGGTGTCTTTTAAGATTTCTTTTGGGATGCTGAAGTTGAAAGGCGTGAAGCCGCCTTTGTGCATGCCCAGTTTTTTGCCATTGAGGTAAACGTGCGCTTCGTAATTTACCGCGCCGAAGTGCAGGAAAAGAGCTTCGTTGTCCTGTATGGATGGCTTGTTGAAATGGCGCTGGTACCAAACCGTACCTTCGTAATATTCAAAAATCCTGTTTTGGGAATTCCAGTCTCCGGGTACCTGCAAGGTGTAAGGCGCTTTGAATCCGTGCTCGGACCAGTCTGATTTTTTGCTGGAAGATGGTTCGTTCCAGTAGGCGCCACCGTCGTTTTCCCGTTTATCTTTTAAGCGGTAATCATAAGCGCCGGTTTCATAAGGATCAACAATATAATACCAGGCACCATCAAGGGAAACGGATTTTCTTCCCTGGGTATTTATGATGAGCTCACTTTGTGCGGAAAGTGATGAAAAAAAGGGCTGGCAAAGTAGCAGGAGGGTGAAAACTTTTTTCATGATTTTATTTAAGCATACGCACCACCGGAATGTGACGCTGTTATGGGTATGCTCAAAAATAATGCAAATGCCGCTTGAAACGGGCGATTAGAAATTATAATTCCTCATTATTCAACGCTGTTCTTTCGTACAAATACTTGTTAATATCGTAAGAGGGTTAGCTAAAATAGACTTATTGCCCAAGCCGGTTTCTTCCTAGTTTAGTTCATTCAAAATAGAACAGTTTAACACCAGGCCTGCCATAGCACTGATAAGGCCGTTTCCGAAAACGATCTAAATATGAAATTGCACAAAGTTTTTTTACCGGCCATTTTCTTTTGCACATTGCTTTTTTCCTTTGCTGAAGTTGCCTGTGCGCAAAACGGAGACCAGATCCTGGATGGCATTGGTGAAACGGGCATGGTGGCACGTTATGTATTTAACGGTGATGTAAAAGACTGGTCGCGGAACAACCTGCACGGAAAAACTTCGGGCAGCCAGGTGAAATTTGTGAACGATGCCAGGTTTGGCAAAGTGCTGTCGCTCGAAGGAGAAAACAGTTTCATTACGCTACCCGGGGAAGCATTAACCGATCTTGAATCCCTGAGTATTTCAGGATGGATTAACCTTCGTTCCAAACAACCAGGACAGCGCTTCTTCGATTTTGGGAAAAATGCCTCCGGAAGATTTTTTACGGCGCCCGCCGGAATCGGCACACAAGAAGGCGTTCAGTCGCTGATTACTTCGGGAAAAGAAGCAAATAACCCCCTTGTTTCCCCCGCAATAGAATTAAACAAATGGGTACACCTGGCCATTGTGATTGATGTACCTTCCCGCTCCATGATCACCTATGTGAACAGTAAGCAGGTAGGGGAGCTGAAAAATATTCCGGCTGAACTCACCGCCGTATTCGGACAACAACCCGGAGAAAAAGAACTGTACATCGGCAAATCACTTTCACCCGGCGATCCCAACCTGAACGCCCTGATCCATGATTTCAGAATCTACCGGGTTCCCCTAAGTGGAAGGCAGGTGGCGGGCATCTACGCCAACGCAAGGCGCGGTATCAATGAAGGTTCCGTAAACACGACCGGGAAACGTGAAGATGACCTGCAGAAATTTTCATCCACAGATGCACAGTTGTACACCGCCTACCTTACCGGCGTGGAAACCCTGCAAGTGGAAACCGAAGTGGGCAGCCTTCCCAAATTGCCAGGTTATGTTAAAGGGACCTACAAAAATGGACTGAAAGGCCCGGCTGTGCGCGTGGTTTGGCCTTCGCCAACCGATAACAGCACGGTGCTGGCCCCCGGAACTTATACGGTTACCGGGCGTATTGCAGGAAGTTCACTTCAGCCGAAGGCGGTTGTTACCGTGAAAAAAACTTCCCGCCCAACAGCGCCTGCGCCCAAACTGGAAGCTTTTGAACTGAACCGCGTCACCTTACAGGCAGATGCGCATGGACACCATACGAAGTTCATCGAAAACCGGGATAAATTCATCCGCACGCTGGCACAAACAGACCCCAATTCTTTCCTGTACATGTTCCGGCATGCTTTCGGCCAGCAACAACCTGAAGGCGCAAAACCACTGGGCGTGTGGGACAGTAAGGATACCAAATTGCGCGGGCACGCCACCGGCCACTACCTTACCGCTATCGCGCAAGCCTACGCAGGTACGGGATACGATAAAACATTGCAGGCGAATTTCTCCGGGAAAATGGAGTACATGGTGAATACATTGTACTCCCTGTCAAAATTATCGGGCACACCGAAAGATGCCAATGGTGCTTACATTGCAGATCCTACCAAAGTTCCGGTTGGTCCTGGAAAATCATCCTACGATTCGGACCTCAGCGATGAGGGTATCCGCAACGATTACTGGAACTGGGGCAAAGGGTTCATCAGCGCTTATCCGCCCGATCAGTTTATTATGCTGGAGCAGGGCGCCAAATACGGCGGACAGAAAACACAGATCTGGGCTCCTTATTATACCTTACACAAAATACTGGCCGGCCTGATGGATGTTTACGCGGTAAGCGGCAATAAAAAAGCCCTGGAAATAGCTACAGGCATGGGCGATTGGGTGTACACACGCCTGAGTAAACTGCCTACCGATACGCTGATCAAAATGTGGAACACTTATATCGCGGGGGAGTTCGGGGGAATGAACGAGTCTATGGCCCGCCTGTACCAACTTACAGGGAAAGCCGAGTACCTGAAAACCGCGCAGTTGTTCGATAACATCAGGGTGTTTTTCGGAGACGCAGCCCATGTGCACGGGCTGGCGAAGAATGTTGATATTTTCCGCGGACTCCACGCCAACCAGCATATACCACAGATTGTGGGCAGTATCGAGACTTACCGGGCTTCGAAAAATCCGGACTATTATAAAATAGCGGACAACTTCTGGCACAAAGCCGTGAACGAATACATGTACAGCATTGGTGGCGTTGCCGGGGCAAGAAATCCGGCCAATGCAGAATGTTTTATCGCCCAACCGGGAACGTTGTATGAAAACGGGTTCTCTTCCGGTGGTCAGAACGAAACCTGTGCCACCTACAATATGCTGAAACTTACAGGCGACCTTTTCCAGTTCGACCAGCGGGGCGAACTGATGGATTACTATGAACGCGCATTGTATAACCATATTCTGGCTTCGGTGGCTGAACATACGCCCGCCAATACGTACCACGTACCATTGCGCCCGGGTTCCATGAAACAATTCGGCAACCCCGACATGAAAGGTTTTACCTGCTGCAACGGTACCGCCATTGAAAGCAGTACTAAATTGCAGAACACAATTTACTACCAGAGTGTGGACCACAAAGCTTTGTACGTAAACCTGTTTGTACCTTCCACACTGGATTGGAAAGAAAGAAATGTGCGTGTGGAACAAACCACCAGTTTCCCGAAAGAGGACCAGACACGACTCACCATTAAGGGCAGCGGAAAATTCGATGTGCACGTACGTGTGCCGGGATGGGCCACCAAAGGCTTCCTGGTAAAAATCAACGGTAAGGAACAATCGTTGGCTGCAAAACCGGGCAGCTACCTGAAACTCAGTCGCAACTGGAAAGATGGTGATGTGATAGAACTGAAGATGCCGTTCCAGTTCCACCTCGATCCCGTAATGGACCAGCAGAATATTGCCAGTCTTTTCTATGGACCCGTATTGCTCGCAGCACAGGAGCCTGAAGCCAGAAAAGAATGGCGCAAGGTAACACTGGATGCAGAAGACATCAGCAGGTCCATCAAAGGTGATCCTGCAAAGCTGGAGTTCACCATCGACGGCGTGGTGTTCAAACCATTTTATGAAACCTATGGCCGCCATTCGGTGTACCTGGATGTGAAATTGAAATAAAAGAAATCAACATAAAAAACAGGCAAACGTTTGTTTCTTCATTACAAACGTTTGCGTTGTTTTTATAGGTACCTGACTTGCCTGCATCCCGCTCCCGGCCTGCTTTATTTGCTTAACTTGTCTGCTTAAATCAAGCCGGATTCATTCCGGAGCCAAAGCAAATTATTCAGCAGTATGAAAAGAACGGGCAGTTATCCGGCAACCGGCATTATCACCACTTTGTTCCTGTTGGTGTTCCAGCTTTTTTACACACAAGTGGTTGCGCAAAAAAATATTGCGCCAACACAACAGGTGCTTTCAGCGAAAAAGATCAATCCAACCACTGTTGAATTAACGCTCTCCGGCAACTTGCGCATGACGCTTGATTTTTATGGCGGAAACATTTTCCGGCTGTTCCTGGATAGTTCAGATGGCTATGTCCGCAACCCTGAAGCGAAGCCACCCGCACAAATTCTTGTGGACAATCCGCGCAAAGAAGTGAAGGGATTGAATTTGTCTGATGGTGCCGGCAAAATAAGCATCTCCACGAATCTGATCAATATAGAGATCGATAAGCAAACATCGGCCCTGAAACTGATCAACGGGCAGACGAAAAAAGTAGTGCTGGAAACCGCTGCTCCGGTTTTTTTCGATAAAGAAAGCGTTACCCTTTCCCTGAAAGAAGGCCCCGAAGAATATTTCTATGGTGGCGGTGTGCAGAACGGACGTTTTTCACACAAAGGAAAAGTGATCGCCATCGAGAACCAGAACAGTTGGACCGATGGTGGCGTGGCTTCTCCAACTCCTTTCTACTGGTCTACGAACGGCTATGGTATACTGTGGCATACGTTTAAAAAAGGGCGCTACGATTTTGGCGCAAAGGAGAAAGGTGTGGTCAAATTATCGCATGAATCAGATTACGTGGACCTGTTCATTATGGTCAGTGACGGCGCGGTTCCCTTATTGAACGATTTCTACCAACTTACCGGAAGCCCGGTACTCTTGCCAAAATTCGCTTTTTACCAGGGGCATCTTAACGCCTACAACAGAGATTACTGGAAAGAAGATTCTACCGGGATACTGTTTGAAGATGGAAAGCGGTACCGCGAAAGCCAGAAAGACAACGGTGGCATCAAAGAATCGCTCAACGGGGAAAAGAACAATTATCCCTTCTCCGCCCGTGCCGTGATCGACCGCTACAAAAAACACGATATGCCCCTGGGCTGGATCCTGCCGAACGATGGTTATGGCGCGGGTTACGGTCAAACGGGTACG
>CAMLRX010000149.1 GCA_946482545.1 uncultured Flavihumibacter sp.
ACTTGTCGGAAGCTGTTGTAGCACCAGCAACTACAATGGTCTTTCCTGCACAGGCGTCGCCTGTGGTAATGGTGAAGTTGCCTGTGCCAGTGCAACCGGCGCTGCTTTTGGCGGTGATCGTGTAGTTCCCGGCCGCAAGGTTGGAGAAGGTGGTGGCGTTGCCGAAGGCGCCACCATTGAGGCTGAATGTAAAGCCCGCTCCTCCGGTGGCCGACACCACCAGGCTGCCGTTTGAAAGTCCTGCCCCTGTTGTATTGGTTACAGTAGCCGAAACATTGATGGTAACGCCTGTACAGGGATCCGTTGGCGATTCATCGCTGCTTTTGGAACAGGAAACTGCAAGCAATAAGAGGCCCAGCAGCCCGGTGGCCGCTTTTAAAATTGGATGTTTCATAAAAGTTTTGCTGTTTTTGTCAGAACCGCCAATGCACCATACCGTATCCGCCCAAACTCAGGAGCCGGAGGTTGCCGGAGCCCAGGCCCTGCAATGGTATTTTGGCAAATGGCTCAATGCTGACGCTTAAATGATTGTTGATCCGGGTATGCAGACCCGCTGAAAGGTGCACCACTCCCAGCGGATAAGTTTTGGTTTCGTTATAACCCATGTTCCGGCGCAAAGTATCGTACGGGTTGGTGAAACTGTACGTATACCTTTCCTTCGTCATGAGGTAGGTAGAAAGCCCTCCTGAAAGGAAGGGACTTATTTTGCTTTCAGGACGGGCCATCCACCGCACGTTCAGCGGGATTTCCCACATGGCACAATCACCGCTTACCGTGGTAAGTTTATGATTGGGATAAGCTGAGGCATATTTAAAATCATACTGATCGCCATTCACGGTATAATTCTTTTTGGTGCGGATCAGCCCGGTGCGTATGGCCCAATGCGCGCTGATGTTGTATCCTGCCATGATGCCTAGGTTCCAGCCTGCATTGTCTTTGCGCGTAAGGCCATCGGAGCTGAGATCAGCTCCTGTTACCAGCGTTGCTTCCCATCGGTTAGGCATTGCCGTTTGCTTTCTGTTTAGAGATACGGTGTTGCTGTCTGAGGGGTTGCCTGCTATCTCATATTTTTTTTGTTCGAAAACTTTTTGTGTGAAGCGTGGCGGGATGCTGACTTGCGTGAATTGCTGATTTGTTTCAGCCAGTGTTGTATTTGGGTTGCTCGCAACGGCGCTACGGCGCAACGTTTGGCCTGCTTCTGTGCTATAAGGGAAATTGTTTTCCTTGCTTGCATATTCTGCGGAAAACTGTTGTGATGATGTTGTCGGAGATGACGAATTTGAATGTGTCTTATTCTTGTTTGTATTGTAATTAATATTGTCTTTTTGAATAGAAACAGAAATGTTGATATGTTCGGTTGTACCCATATCCATATTTAACTGCAGTGCGCTACTATGATTCTTTTTCTCCCGTTGCGTCGTCGCGTCGTTGCGTGCAATAAATTCCTCCTTCTCTTTCAGGAAACCTTCTACCTTCTCTTGCGTGAAACCCCTGCTTTCCTTATTCGCAACTCCATCTTGCCCCCGAAAAACCTTCCCTTCCTTCAATACTACCGGCAGCAATAATACAGGCAATACCCACCAGAAACCCCAAAGTTTACGTTTCCGAACGGGCATTTCTTCTTCCAGCCGTCCCAGCACTTTATCCCATGCGGGCGCTTCCATGCCTGGTTCATAACCGTCGGCGGCCGTTTTGCCCAGGTAAGCTATATCGTCGTACTGATCAGGCATATTGAGTCTTTTTCCTTTGTTGAAGAATCATTTTCCGAAGGTTTTCCTTTGCCTTGAACAGGTTCGATTTGGAGGTACCCGGCGCGATGCCCAGCATCTGACCGATCTCTTCATGACTATACCCCTCTATCACATATAGGTTGAATACGCTGCGGTAAACCGGGGAAAGGCTCCGGATACATGCTATGATCTCCCGGTGACTGAGCATATCTTCCGCAGAAGCCTCCTTGCTGGGCATTTCTACTGTTTCAGGGTCGTGGGCGTGCTGCAAAAGGTCGTGGTGCGTTTTCCGGAGCCAGTCTATACAATTGTGTACCATGATTTTCCTGAACCAGGCATGAAAATGACCGGCGATATTGCCATTCCTGTCGATACGGAACTGGGAGATGTTTTTGAACAGTTTCACGAAGCCCTCCGTCACCATTTCTTCCGCCTCATAGTTATTGCGTGCATACCGGTAACAGGTACGCACGGCATCGTTCTTCAGCCATTCGTACAGGCTTTGCTGACTCTGCCGGTGGTTGCGTAAGCAGCCTTCGAGTATGGATACGATCGTTTCTTCCGCTATTGCCAAGCCCCTTCGGTTTTAATGTGGTGAAGGTTATACGTGCCGAAGGTGTGAAGGGTTGCCTGAAGGGCAAAGTTCTGTTTTTTTAATTGTTAATACATACTAAATCTGCTTGGGAGCCCGGTTACAACCGTAGATATTTGCGGTTCAACCAACCATAAACATCCCGGAATGAAACCTGTTACGAGAAAATTCCTGCTCTTCCTGGCCGCAGCCCTTCCCGCGATTCCCCCCCAGGTATCGGCGCAAAACCCGGTTCAATACGTGAACCCCATCATCGGAACCATGAAAATGGGACATACTTTTCCCGGCGCCACGGTCCCCTTCGGTATGGTGCAGTTGAGCCCCGATACCGATACGATTCCGTATGCCGTAAACGGAAGGTACCATCCCGATGTATATAAATATTGTGCAGGCTATCAGTACAACGATCCCACGATTGTGGGTTTCAGCCATACCCATTTCTCAGGTACCGGACATTCCGACCTGGGCGATTTCCTGGTAATGCCCACCCAGGGAAAACTGCAGTTGAATCCTGGTGTGGCCACCGACCCCGCGAGTGGTTACCGTTCTGCCTATTCCCATGCGAATGAAAAAGCGGAACCTGCTTATTACAGCGTAAAACTTGATGACCATAATATTCAGGCTGAACTCACCGCCACCAACAGGGTTGGGTTCCACAAATATACTTTCAATAACGGGGGAGATGCGCACATCATCCTCGACCTGATGGCAGGGATTTACAATTACGATGAGAAGAACGTTTGGACCTTTGTGCGTGTGGAAAACGATACGCTCATCACCGGCTACCGCCAAACCAACGGGTGGGCACGTACCAGGTACATGTATTTCGCGATCAGTTTCTCCAAACCGATTAAATCTTACGGGTATTCCAGCGATCACCGCAATGTTTATGGCGGATTCTGGCGCAAATTCGACCTGAACCATAATTTCCCCGAGATCGCGGGGAAGAACATCCGTACGTACTTCGATTTCGATGTGAAAGCAGGAGAGGCCATCCAAATGAAACTGGCCATCTCGCCAGTAAGTACACAAGGTGCACTGGCCAATATGAATGCTGAGGTGCCGCATTGGAATTTCAACCAGGTAAAGGCGGAAGGACAAGCATTGTGGAATAAGGAACTTTCAAAAATCAGCATCAATACCATCCGCGAAAGCGATAAAGTGAATTTCTACACCTCCTTATACCACACCTTCCTCGGGCCAACCACCTATATGGATGTGGATGGATCATACCGCGGACTTGATATGAATATTCACCAGGCAAAGGGTTTCACCAACTATACGACCTTCTCCCTCTGGGATACCTACAGAGCATTGCATCCTTTCTTTAACCTCATTCAGCCTTCCAGGAATGCGGACATGGTAAAGTCGATGCTCGCGCATTACGACCAGAGCGTGCATAAAGCGCTGCCCGTATGGTCGCACCACGCCAACGAGAACTGGTGCATGATCGGTTACCATAGTGTTTCAGTAATCGCCGATGCTGTCCTGAAGGGCGCAACTGATATTGATGCTGAAAAAGCATTGGAAGCCTGTGTGAATTCTGCCCGCTGGAAAAATTACGATGGCCTGGGCTGGTACATGCAACTGGGCTATGTGCCGGAAGATAAGAACGGTTCCTCCGTTTCCAAAACGCTGGAATACGCTTACGACGACTGGTGCATCGCACAACTGGCCAAAAAACTAGGAAAGACCGACATCTATACAGAATTCATGAAACGTGCGGATTCCTGGAAAAATGTGTACGACAAACAAACCGGCTTCATGCGTCCCCGCCTGAGCAACGGTGCCTTCCGCGATAAGTTTGATCCATTGGATACACACGGACAGGGCTTCATAGAAGGCAATGCCTGGAACTACAGCCTCTACGTTCCCCATGCCCCCGATACCATGATTGCCTGGATGGGTGGAAAGAAAAATTTCGCCCGTCACCTGGATTCGCTGTTTACCATGGAACTGCCCGATAAGTATTTTGAAAATACCGAAGACATTTCCCGCGATGGGATTATCGGAAACTACGTACATGGCAATGAGCCCTCACACCATGTGGTGTACCTCTACAACCATACCGGCAACCCTAAAAAAACGCAGAAGACCGTCCGCATGATCCTCGATTCCATGTACCGTCCGCTGCCCGAAGGGCTTGGGGGAAACGATGATTGTGGTCAGATGAGCGCCTGGTACCTGTTCTCCGCACTGGGTTTCTACCCTGTAGCCCCGGGGTCCGATGAATACCAGTTGGGCAGTCCGTTGGTGAAGGATGCGACCATCAAACTTGAGAACGGCAAAACCTTCACGGTGGAAACGGTGAACCAGGGTGTAAAGAATGTATATGTTTCCAAAGTGGAATGGAACGGCGTACCGTTGAAAACGACAGCCATCCGGCACAGCGATATTTTGAAAGGAGGAAAACTGAAGTTTTACATGAGCGCGAAGTGATTTTTCGAACATATTGTTCTTTTTTGCATCTAACTGATTTCCTGTCGATCGTCTGGCAAAATATGGGTAAGTTTCTGCTTACCCATATTTTTTTGTCATGGTACGTGGTTTGCTCCGTGTGAAAACAAAGCAGGCGAGGAGGTAGAAACAGTGTTTTTCTGTATTTAAAACGGTGAAAAAACGGAATTCCAAAATTAAAAATCACAACAGATTTATTCTATCTTTCCGCCTCAAAACATTTCAGACAAACTTTATATACTATGGCAATTGACACCAGTATCCAGCAGAAAGTAAATGAATGGCTCACACAGCCCGGCATAGATGAAGATACCAAACAGCAGCTCCGCCTGCTCCAGGAAAGCAATGAGGCAGAATTAACTGATGCCTTTTACCGCAGCCTTGAATTTGGCACCGGCGGTTTAAGAGGGATCATGGGTGTTGGCACCAACCGCATTAATAAATATACTGTGGGCATGGCCACACAGGGTTTCGCCAACTACCTGAAACAGGAAGTGAAAGGAGAGATAAAAGTGGCGATCGCGCATGATAGCCGGAACAACAGCCGCTTTTTCGCAGAGACCACAGCCGCTGTTTTCGCCGCGAATGGCATCAAAGTTTTCCTGTTCGAAGCGCTGCGCCCCACGCCTGAACTTTCTTTCGCCATCAGGCACCTCGGGTGCAACGGCGGCGTGGTATGTACCGCCTCCCACAATCCCCGCGAATACAATGGATACAAAGCTTATTGGAAAGATGGTGGGCAACTGGTGCCGCCACATGATAAAAATGTGATCCGGGAAGTCGAAAAGATTGCCGGCCTGGATGAAGTGAAATGGACAGGCAATGAAGAACTGATCACGATTATCGGGACTGAAATCGATGCGGAATACATCAATATGGTGAAAGGACTGAGTGTTTATCCTGACGTAATTGAAAAGCAAAGCGACCTTAAAATCGTATATACGCCCATTCATGGAACCGGGATCAAACTGGTGCCGCAGGTATTGGAAGCTTTCGGGTTTAAAAATGTGCATATTGTGGAAGAACAGGCCACGCCCGATGGAAATTTTCCTACCGTGGTATATCCGAACCCGGAGGAAAGTGAGGCCATGAGTATTGGTTTGAAGAAGGCAAAGGAACTGGATGCAGATATTTTACTGGGCACCGATCCTGATGCGGACCGTGTGGGTATTGCGATTAAAGACAGTGCAGGTGAATGGATGCTGGTGAACGGGAACCAAACGGCCGTACTCGCATTCAATTACATGATCGAGGCCAGGAAAAAGAAAGGACTTGCAAAGCCGAACGATATGGTGATCAAAACCATCGTTACAACGGATATGATCGATAAAATCGCGGCCGCCAGCCAGATATCCTGCTACAACGTGCTCACGGGCTTTAAATGGATCGCCGAACTGATCCGGGAAAAAGAAGGAAAAGAAAATTATGTGGTGGGTGGCGAAGAAAGTTACGGTCTGATGATTGGCGACCAGATCCGGGATAAAGACGCCATCAGCGCAGTGGCGCTGCTCAGCGAAATGGCTGCCTATGAAAAAAACAACAACCGCTCCCTTTTTGATAAACTGGTGGAATTGTACGTGCAGCACGGCTTCTTCCTGGAATCCCTGATCTCTATCACCAAAAAAGGCATGAACGGTCAGAAGGAAATCGCGGAAATGATGGAGCGTTTCAGAAGTAATCCACCGGCAACACTCAACGGTGCTAAAGTGGCGCAGTTGCTGGATTATGAATTGCAGAAAGGTAAAAACCTGCTTACCGGGGAAGAATGGAACATTGAACTGCCCAAATCAAATGTATTGCAGTTTATCCTGGAAGATGGGAGCAAAATATCAGCACGCCCCTCGGGTACAGAGCCAAAGATCAAGTTTTACTTCAGTGTTCAGGCCCCACTTGAAAACAAAGCCGCTTATGAAAATGTAAAGGCTGAGTTGAAAGGAAGGATTGAAAGCATTATTAAGGACCTGAATCCCTAAATGGGAGGCGTTCATTGTCCAATAAAAAAGGGTGTATCAAAGTTCGATACACCTTTTTTTTATTACTGGAACAATACAGTTATTTCACCCATTGTTCTCCATTCTTATACGCTTTACTATAATCGCTCTGCCATAGATCGTAGCGTTTGTACATGGCAGGTAGTTTCTGATTGAATTTTTCCCAGCTTTTTGCTGCTTTCGGCGACCATAAGGCTTCGGCTAAAGCGCTCATTCTCGGGAAGATCATGTACTCCACCTTGGAAGGGTAACGCATGTATTCGGTCCATACATTGCCTTGTGCACCCAGTACATACTTCGCTTCTTCCGCAGTAAGCGCAGCGGGTAAAGGATCGTAGCCGTATACTTTTTCAAGCGGAAGGTAACCGCCGATGGTAACGGAGTCTTCTTTTTTCGACTGGCTATGGTCGATATAACAATGACTGTTCGGCGTCATGATCACGTTGTGTTTTTGCTTCGCCGCTTCGATGCCGCCTTTTTCGCCTCTCCAGCTCATGACGGTGGCGTTGGGTGCGAGCCCGCCTTCCAGAATTTCATCCCAGCCTATGATCTGACGGCCTTTGCTGTTGAGGTGCTTTTCGATACGACGGATGAAATAACTCTGCAGTTCATGTTCATCTTTCAGGTTTTCATCTTTGATGCGTTTCTGGCAATTGGGGCAGGTTTCCCATCTTTTTTTAGGGCATTCATCTCCCCCGATATGGATATAAGTGGAAGGAAACAGCGTGATTACCTCATCCAACACATTTTGGAGGAAAGCGAAAGTATTTTCTTTGCCGGCGCAGAAAACATCGTCGAATACGCCCCAGGTCTGTGCAACGGCATACGGTCCTCCGGTACAACCCAGTTCAGGATAAGAAGTGAGTGCGGCCAGCGCATGACCAGGCAGTTCGATCTCCGGGATAATCGTGATGTGGCGTGCTGTGGCATAACGTACCACCTCGCGGATTTCATCCTGCGTATAATAGCCACCGTAACGTTGGTTGTCGTTGCCCGTTCCCGGATAACGGCCAATGATGGTGCCATTGCGGAAACCGCCAACTTCCGTTAGTTTCGGGTATTTTTTGATCTCTATCCGCCAGCCCTGATCTTCCGTGAGGTGCCAGTGGAAATAGTTCATTTTGTGCAGCGCGATGTAGTCGATGTATTGCTTTACAAAATCCACCGGAAAGAAGTGACGGCCCACATCGAGGTGCATGCCGCGGTAAGCGAAACGGGGATAGTCTTCCACCTGCGCAGCGGGTATGGTGAGGGCAACACCTTTATCAACAGGAAGCAGTTGAATCAATGTCTGGATTCCATAGAATACCCCTGCCAGGTCTTTCCCTTTAATGGTGACCGCTTTGGCATCCGATACAAACCTGTATTCCCCCTCTTTCTGCAGGGAGGGATCCAGGTAAAGCAGGATTTTTTTCCCTGCGCCTCCCTTTTGTGCTTCCGCGCTCACCCCATAATTTTTTTCAAGGTAATCGGTCAGGAACGCTGCACTGCTTTTCAGTTTTTCATCCGCGTAAGCGACAACGGGCTTTTTACCCAAAACAAATTGTCCTTTCCCGGCAGTGACTTTTACCGGTTCCGGAATAATGTGAATGCCCCCATCCTGGGCAATGGTGGTGAGCGAAGCTGCGAACAGCGCAAACGACATTAACGTCTTTTTCATCTCTTGTTTTTTTGTTTCTTTTTTGAAAATTAACAGGGGGTATCGTAAGCGTGTGTTTGTTTATTTAATGATCGGAAGCACGATGTTGGAAGCCGAGGTAGCATTGTGTTCAATGATGATCAGCGAAGGAACGAAATCTTTGTCTGAAGCCTGGTAGATGTTCACGAATTGCTGCGGGTTCCTGTCAGCGAGGGGAAACCACGAACTTTGTACCTGGATCATCAGGCGGTGTCCTTTTTTAAAAGTGTGCGCCACGTCCGGAAGTTTGAACTTCACGGTTTCCGTTTTTCCGGGCGTGAAGGCCGTGGGTTTTTCAAAACTGTTGCGGTATCGACCGCGCATGATTTCTCCCCGTACCAGCATCTGATAGCCATTCATGATGTAATCTGTTTTTGCCCCTGCTTCCGTAGGCCAGTCTGCCGGGTATTCAAAATTATCGGGGAACACGTCAATCAGTTTTACCACGAAATCCGCATCAGTGGTGGATATTTTCACTTTCAGATCGGCGGTTACCGGGCCACCCAGGGTAAGGTCTTCGGTAAGAGGTTCGGTTTGAAACACGAGTACATCCGGGCGACGGGCGGCGAAACGCTGGTCGTCGGTCATGTATTCCCGCGTGCGGCGAAAATGCACATCCTCCGTGTAGGGAACGGGTTTGGAGGGATCACTGGTGTAAGCGGATGCGCCTGTTGCCGCAGAAGGTTTGGTGAAAGAAAGTTTTCCTCCGGCTGCCAGGTAAACCGGCGTTTCCTGCATGGCGGCGGGTGGCCAAACGTTTTCTTTCTTCCATTCATTGGCGCCGGTGTAAAAGATAGTGGCTTCTGCCAGATTCGGATCGTTGCCCTTTCCTTTCAGGTGGAAACTGAAGAAAGGTATTTCGATGTTTTCAGCATACCATTCCGATGTTTTGCTGTGAAAGCGCACATTCCCCAGGGAGCTGCCGTTGCCGCGCGCCCACTGCCCATGGTACCAGGGGCCCATCACGAGTTTGTTGCTGGCCGACGGGTTTTGCTTTTCGATGGCTTTGTACAGTTCCCATGCGCCAAAGCAGTCTTCGGCATCAAACAGCCCGCCTACCACCAGCATGGCTGGTTGAATGTTCTTCATCGCCCTTCTCGCGTCGCGGGCCTGCCACCAGGCATCGTAGTTTGGATGGGCGTACATGTCCTTCCAGAATTTGATGCTGTCACCCATCAGTTTGGCGAGGTTGGGTAAAGCGCCGGTATTGAGGTAGAAATTATAATTGTCTTTAGTGGGGAACTCAAATCCCGGAGCGCCCACGGTTGTAGGCTTTGGACGTGGTTTACCGAAGCTGGAATAAAAGCTGAACCCATCCATCGGGAAGAAGGCACCGTTGTGGTGGAAATCATCGCCCATGAACCAGTCTGTTACCGGCGCCTGCGGGCTTACCGCTTTTACCGCCGGGTGACCCGAAGCCGCAGCCATACTGGAGTAGAAGCCAGGGTAGGAGATGCCGAAAACGCCCACTTTGCCATTTGAGGAAGAAAGATTTTTTACCAGCCAATCTACCGTATCATAAGTGTCGCTTGCTTCATCAATATCGGTCTTGCTTTTTTTGCTGTGGTTGAATGGACGCACATCCACGAAGTCCCCTTCACTCATCCAGCGGCCACGCACATCCTGGGTTACCATAATATAGCCTTCCCGAAGGTATTCACGGTAGTGGTTGTTGTAGAAAGCTTTGAATTGGTCTGCACCATACGGCGCGCAGGAATAAGGGGTGCGCGTCATCAGGATGGGGTGTTGTTCCGCGTTGTTTTTCGGAATGTAAATGGAGGTAAACAATTTCACGCCATCCCTCATCGGAATGTATTGTTCCAGTTTGGTGTAATTGTTCCGGAACCAGGCGGAGTCAATCGTTTGCGCGAATAGAAAGGAGTGCTGCCACCAGGAGAGGAGCAGCAACAGCAAGAGTTTTTTCATTGTATGTGTTTGGTTAAGAAGGAAGAACGGAAAAGCACCTGGCGTACTCCGGATTGTAAATGTAAGAAAAACTGATTTGGGGAACATACGGGAAGTTCAGAAATTGCACCAATGCAAAACAGGAGATTTTTTCTGAAACTATTTTCTGCGGGAAGTCTGGGTACGATTCCCTTTTTGAGTGCAAATGCAGCTTCGCGGGAAAGGAAGCCCGCTAAAGGAAAGGCCATTGTAATTTCCACCTGGGATTTCGGGAAAGAAGCGAATGCTGCAGCCTGGAAAACCTTAGGTACCAGGGGCGCTGCGCTGGATGCGGTAGAGCAGGGGGTACAAGTTCCTGAAGCGGATCCAACGAACCAAACCGTGGGCCTGGGTGGATTCCCTGACAGGGATGGCAAGGTAACACTCGATGCCTGCATTATGGATCACCAACTGAACTGTGGTTCGGTGGCATGTCTGGAAAATATACTGCATCCCATTTCCGTGGCAAGAAGGGTGATGGAAAAAACGCCCCATGTGATGCTGGTGGGAGAAGGCGCCTTACAGTTTGCGCTGGCACAGGGTTTTGAGCAAACCAACCTGCTTACGCCTGCTTCTGAAAAAGCCTGGAAAGAATGGCTGAAAACATCAAAGTATGAACCAGTCATCAATATAGAGAATAAGAAAAAGGAAGAAGATCCCAGGCATCTGCCCGGCGGGCCTTACAACCACGATACGATCGGGATGCTCGCCCTGGATGCCGATGGCAGGATGGCTGGCGCTTGCACCACTTCGGGTGCAGCCTGGAAAATGCACGGCAGGGTAGGCGATTCTCCCATCATAGGGGCAGGTTTATATGTAGACAATGAGATCGGGGCGGCTACTTCCAGCGGATTGGGGGAAGAAGTGATCCGTACCTGCGGCTCACACCTGGTGGTGGAACTGATGCGCCAGGGCAATACGCCGGAACAAGCCTGTAGAAAAGCGGTGGAACGCATCGTAAAACGCGATCCCGAAAAAGCGAAGAAACTGCAGGTCGGTTTCCTGGCCCTGAGCAACCAGGGCACCTACGGCGCTTTCGCCATTCATCCCGGGTTTACTTTTTCCGTGAAGAGCCAACAAACCGAAACCATCATAGCTGCAAAAAGCTGGTTCAAATAAAAGGGTATGCTGAAGCTGGAAGTATGTTGTTATTCCATAGAATCGTGCCTGGTGGCGCAACACAATGGTGCGCACCGTATAGAACTTTGCGCCGGACCGGCGGAAGGAGGTGTTACGCCATCAGTTGGTGTGATCCGTCGTGCCTTACAATTGTGCAGTATCCCTGTATACCCGATTATTCGTCCGCGGGGCGGTGATTTTCTGTATTCCGAAGAAGAGTTCAATGTATTGCTTCAGGATGTGGAGGAGGCAAGAAGACTGGGTTGTAAAGGAATCGTTACCGGAATGCTTACCCCGGATGGGAAAGTGGACATCGCCCGGATGAAAGCCGTAAAAGCCGTTGCGGGGGAGATGGAGCTTACGTTCCACCGCGCGATAGATGTATGCGCCGATCCTTTCGAGGCCATCAAAGCGTTGATAGAACTGGGGGT
>CAMLRX010000150.1 GCA_946482545.1 uncultured Flavihumibacter sp.
CTGGAGTAAAGTAAGCGGCCCTTCCGCTGGCACATTGAGCAGCGGAACATCTTCCAGTGCTTCATTGGCTGGTCTTGTAGCCGGGACGTATGTATATGAACTGACAGTTACGGACAACGACGGCGCATCTTCCAAAGATCAGGTGAAGATCACCGTGAATCCCGCACCCGTTCCCAACCAGGCTCCGGTAGCGAACGCCGGTTCCGATATCACGATCACCCTTCCGGTGAATACGGCTACATTGAACGGTGGTGGGTCTTATGATCCGGACGGTACCATCAGTACCTACAAATGGAACCAGGTAAGTGGTAGTGCGGCCACTATTTCCAATCCTTCGGCAATGATCACCAATGTAACGGGACTTAAAGAAGGTACTTACGTGTATGAATTGACAGTAACAGATAATAAGGGTGCTACAGCTAAACAGCAGGTTAAGATAACAGTGTTGCCGGTACCCAACAAAACGCCAATTGCCAATGCAGGTGCTGATGTTTCCATTACGCTGCCACAGAACCTGGTAGTGCTCGATGGTTCTGCTTCTTATGATCCTGACGGACGGATAGCGGCTTACAGTTGGGCAAAACTTTCTGGCTCCAGTCCATTCACCATTTACAACTCCAATACGGCATCGCCTACCTTGCCGTCTTTGCTGGAAGGAACTTATGTATTTGAGTTAACAGTAACGGATGATAAAGGAGCGAAGGCAACGGATCGGGTTACGGTTGTAGTGAAGCCGCAGCAAGTGGTGAATATGCCTCCGGTGGTATTGTTGCAGCAGGTGATAAGGATACAACTGCCGGTTTCAGAAGTTACCCTGGATGGATCAGGTTCTTCGGATCCGGAAGGCAAAGCACTTAAATTCGCCTGGAAGCAAACTGCTGGCCCAGCAGAGGCCGCTATAGCTGCACCGGAAAAAAGCAGCACCCGCGTGCTGGGGCTTATTCCCGGAGAGTACACGTTTGAATTGACCGTTACCGACGATAAAGGCGCTTCTGCGACAGGTACAATCAAAGTAGTGGTGGCGAATAGCACACAACGCTACGATGAACTGGTGCATGTTTACCCTAACCCGGTTCCTGCAGGTGGAAACGCTACTATAAAAGTGGTGACAGATTCAATTAATGAGAAACTGGTATTTACCGTATATGACCTCTCCGGCAGACCGGTACTTACGAAAACAGCGGTAAAAGCAGGAAACGTGCATACGGAGCAATTGTACATTGCACAACTGGCAGGCGGTTCGTATGTAGTGGAAGTGAAAGTGGACAATTCCCGCAAGATGGTGACCCGCATCATTAAGAACAGGTGATATTGAAGGTTAATCCATAAAATAATTAAGGCGCACCTTTTTGAGTGCGCCTTAATTATTTTATGGCTGGCTGATTATAATTTGATCAGTCTTTGGCCTTCCACCCTAACATTTTCCTGGAAAACATTCATCTGGTACATTCCTTTGGCAAGGTTGCCGAGTTGTACCTGATAGGTGCCGGGCTGGAACTTCCATCTGCGCAATTCCACACCGTTCAGGTTGGTGATGGTTACTGTAATGTCTTTTTGCTGCACGGATATGTTCAATTGGCTCACAAAGGGGTTTGGCCCTGCTGTAACCACTTTTACATTGCCATTGGTGAAGCGTACGTTTCTCACCTCTGAATAATCAAAGCTGCCATCGAAGTCGACCTGCTTTATTCTGTAAAGATTATTTGTATTGGAGCTGGGAGCAGTATGTGTGAAATTGTATGAACTGAGGGTATTCGTATTACCTGATGCCTGAATGGTGCCCACAGCCTTATAATTTCCACCTTCTGTAGCATGCTCCACGATAAAATGAGAAGCGTTAACTTCCGCGTCGGTTTTCCAGTTCAGTTGCACCGTGTTGTTTTGTGCGATGGCTGTGAAACTTACCCATGATACGGGCAGAACGGATAGTTTTTCAATGGTCACTGTTCCGCCAGAGATGGTAAGGTTACCGTAGTTGGCTGGGATATTTGTACTGGCGAATGGGCCTGTAAAGGAGCCGGTACTGGTCATGATCGTGTACACGCCAAGCGGAGCGGCGGCGTTATCGGTTACGGTGAGTGACGCTGAAGTAAGGGTCGCAGCTCCGGATACAGCGAGTTGGTCGTGGCCTGTTCCAGGCGTGGTGCTGCTCACAATTTCAATCACCACATTTGTGGGTTGAGCTGTGAGATAAGCGGGGGCAACAGTAAGAATACCAGGAGAAGTGCCTGGTGCGATTTTACCACTGTTAGAAACCGCAGATGCAGTTGGATAAGTGAAAGTGCCTATGCCTCCAATGGTGGCGTTGGGTCCTACATTCAACGGTGCGTCAATTTGGGTTGAAGCTGTACTGTTCGTTTTAAGTAAGGCTCCGGTTCCGGTAATATTGAAGGCGTTAGTTCCGGTTCCGTTTAGTATTCTGTTCAGGCTGCTTGCGCTCGACGTCATCGTATCAGAGATGGTCAGCGTGCCATTGGTCAGATTAATATCCCCGTTCACCCAGTCCGCATTTCCGTTTAATGTCAGCGTGGTATTTTCAATAGTACCTACCGCTGTGCCAGATGCACCGAGTATCGAAGTGCCATTTATTGTAGTTGAAGCACTTAGGGTGGCACCTCTGCGGAAACCAAAAAGACCGCTCGAATTAACCACAACAGATCCTGCTCCCGTAATAATGGCGCCGAGTGCATAATGCAGGTTGCCATTCACAAGAAGGTCAGTGCCTGTTCCGTTGTTAATGGTACAAGTAACAGTTCCGGCGTTTGCGAAAATGGCCAGTTTGCCATTTGCTTCCACTACCACCTGGTCGATAGTTACAGACGATTCAATACGCATACTGTCGCCAGCAACAATGGTAATCACACCGTTGGCGGAGGTTGGTGCGGAGGAGGCAGTCACCCAGTCTGTTCCGTTCCAGGTCAACCAGTTACTGGCCGTACTCCAAGTGCCCGTGGGAGCCACATTGCTTCGATAATCGCCCACAGCCTGAGAAAAAGCTACATTACTGATCATAAGGCATACAATCAGTTTCAGAAAGGTAAATTTCAGTTTCATAACACAAAATTTTAATAAGCACATATATGTCACATTGCATCATGGACAAACCATGAACAATGCAGGTTCAACAGGAAAAAAATAGGAAGTATTGGGTTTCTACGCCGAGGAACAGACTGATATACAGTTGTTTACAACAGGTTGTGAGGTGAGGTCTTTAATAAGATAGAGGGAATTGTGTGGAATAGGAGCAATAAAAGTAGTAAAAAATACCAGAATGCAAAATATAATGGGGATAAAAATAGTTTTATCGCTGCTCACAATTCAGCTATACGAATGCGTTATAAATTGCATCTGATTTCTTCTATATTTACGACTTAAAATAAGCGCATGAAGCGACGTAAGTTATTCCGTAATATACTGGTGGCGGGCATTGCCGGCGCAGCAGGCTATGCGGGATACAAAACCTACCGCACCTACAGAACACCACACCTGGATGAACTGGCGGGTAGGGAAGAACTGATTTCCGACCTGGCTGAAACCATTATACCACGTACCGATACGCCTGGGGCAAAAGATGCTGGCGTTGGACAGTTCATAATTAAAATGGTAAAAGATTGTTTGCCGAAAAAGTCACAGAATAATTTTCTGAACGGGCTCGACAGGTTAGAGAATCGCGCAGTTGCTGAATATGGGAAATCTTTCAGCGCCATCGCGCCGGAACATAGAAATATACTGCTCGCTTACTTTGAAAAAGATGGAAAACCTTATCCCGGATTGATGGGTAAAGTGCACCGTAAACTATTAGGAGATTCTTTCTTTACCACGCTTAAAAGGTTTACTGTACTTGGGTATTGTACCTCTAAAGCGGGTGCCACCCAGGCATTGGCCTACGATTATGTGCCGGGAAAATTTGAAAACACACCACTTGGTCCCGGACAACGTGCCTGGGCCACTCAATAAAAAAGCATGGCAGATCCTGCAAAAAATGTTCACCTCAATAACAAGGCCCGGGAAACAAATACCTATGATGTAATTGTGGTGGGCTCCGGCATCAGCGGGGGCTGGGCCGCGAAAGAGTTTGCTGAAAAAGGATTCAAAACGCTCTTGCTTGAACGTGGCCGCAATGTGGAGCATGTGAAAGACTATCCCACTGCTTCCATGAACCCATGGGAGTTTGAACACAGACTGGTGAACCCTGAAAAAGAAAAGACTGAAAATCCGGTTCAGAGTACGGTTTACGATGAAAGCAACAAGCATTTCTTTGTCAGCGATAAGGACCATCCATATATCCAGAATGATCCTTTCCACTGGATCAGGGGCTACCAGGTGGGTGGCCGTTCCCTGATGTGGGGACGACAGTGCTACCGCTGGAGCGATCTTGATTTTGAAGCCAATGCCAAAGATGGTGTGGGCGTGGATTGGCCCATTCGTTATAAAGACATCGAGCCCTGGTACACTTATGTGGAACGTTTCGTGGGGATAAGCGGCTCCTGTGAAGGACTTCCTCATCTGCCCGATGGCGATTTTTTGCCACCCATGGCCATGAATGCACTCGAACTCAGGTTTAAAGACGAAATCAAAAAGAAGTTCCCAGACAGGCTGGTGACCATCGCGCGGCTCGCTAATTTATCCAGGGGCTGGAACGGGCGGGGCCCTTGTCAGTACAGAAACCTTTGCAGCAGGGGATGTCCTTTCGGCGGATATTTCAGCTCCAATTCGGCCACCATTCCTGTGGCCATGGCAACCGGCAACCTCACGCTGCGGCCATTTTCCATAGTGGCCGAAGTATTATATGATAAAGAAAACAAGCGGGCCAAAGGCGTGCGCGTGGTGGATACTGAAACAAAGGAATCCATGGAGTTTTTCGCGAAAGTGATTTTCCTGAATGCCTCTACCATTGCCTCGGCAGCAATCCTGTTGCAATCAAAAAGCGATGCCTTCCCCGAAGGCATGGGCAATGGCAGCGGACAACTTGGCCGAAACCTGATGGACCACCATTTCAGAATAGGTGCTGAAGCCCAGTATGAAGGTTTGATGGATCAGTATTATGTGGGAAGAAGACCGGGCGGCATCTATATCCCGCGCTTCAGGAACGTGAACGAAGCCACCAAAAGAAATGATTATATCCGTGGATTTGGTATTCAGGCCGATGCGGAAAGAAGAAGCTGGTACGATACCGTAAAACATACCGATGGCTTCGGAAAAGATTTCAAAGAGACACTGATTTCCCCCGGCATCTGGACCATGTGGATGGGCGCCTGGGGCGAAACCCTGCCTTACGAAGAAAACAAGGTGACACTGGATGAAAACAAAACCGATAAATGGGGGATACCACTGGTAAAAATTGATTTCTCCTTCCGCGACAATGAAAAAGCCATGCGCAAGGATATGAAAGAGAGCGCCATGGAAATGCTGCACGAAGCAGGTTTAAAAAATGTGACCGGCTTCGACTACAGTTCTGTGGGCGGGGATTGTGTTCATGAAATGGGCACCGCCAGAATGGGCAATGATCCTAAAACTTCCGTTTTAAATAAATGGAACCAGTTGCATGAGGTGAAAAACGTGTTCATCACCGATGGGAGTTGTATGACTTCTTCCGCCTGCCAGAACCCCTCCCTTACTTATATGGCACTTACTGCAAGAGCTTGCGATTTCGCAGTTTCGGAAATGAAGAAAGGATCGCTTGGGTAAGCAACAGCAGGAACAGCGGTTCTGTCTCGAAACGGAAACGCATGTTTTCGTAATGTTCGAATACGGAACTCAGGCAGAAGGAATATGCGATCGTGAGCAGGATGAACCATTGTAATGGAGCAAGTTTTCTGTTCCTGAATCCTTGCAGCAAGAGCCAGCCAAAAACCGCCGCGTACAGCAATATTTTAGGCAGCGCGGAAACCACCATGGCTATGCGCCTTTCCTGCTTTCCTTTCGCGAAGTGCGACAGGTTGAAGGAGTATATTACATCGTAATTCCGCATCTTCCGGGCCTGGAACTCTGTAACGGAATACCGGGTGGCCGGTGCGAAAAATATAATGGCCGACTGTGCTACATTTTTCAGGAAAGCTGCAGGCTTTTTTTTGATGTGTTCCTTTCCGGATTTGAGGTACAGGTCCGATACTTCAATGTAACCAGCATGCTTTACATTCAGGAATGTATCGTTTTTATATTCAGAAAATAAATCTCTGTCGTTCAGCCCTTTGAGCCGGGAAATATCTTTTGTGATGAACTTATTGTAAGTGGAAATGGGTTGGAATGGCGGAAGCGACGCGATATTGGCGGAATCGGTGATTTCAGAATCATGAAAAGCGTTCCTGCTGAGGTTCATGCCCAGCCACGTGGAGGTAGAGAAAGAACCGAATATAACCTTGTTCTTATAATACCACCCACCTACAAGCATCGTGGCAACCAGGCCGGTTAACAGCAACCGGGAACTGTGGGTTTGGTGCCGCAGCATCAGGTAAACCGCCGCACTCAACACCACCAGCCAGGCAAGGTGGTACATACTTCTGGTGAAGCAGATCAACACCAGCAGCGCGGCAAAGAGGAATGCATTCTTCCAACTGATATTTGTTTGCAACCGCAGCAATACATTACAGGCAAGCAAAAAGAACAGGGTGATGAAAGTGGTGTAAAAAAGTTCGTGCTCAAATACGATCGTTCCCGGACTCAACAGGTAAAACAAGGAAAAGGCCAGTGGCATCCACGCAACTGTGGTCTGTTTTTTAATTAGTTTATACAGGAGAAATGTATTGGCCAGCGTAACTATTTTCAGCAGCCATACAAATGCGATAGGGGCCGCCTCACCTGAAAGCTTGAGTACAATGCCCAGCAGCAAATTAAAAAAAGGAGGTTGTGTATGATCGTACCAAATACCTGCCAGGAGGTTGTGCCGCAACGTTTCCACATCAAGGTACTGCCAGTACCTGAGGAGGGCGTTCTGCTCCATTTCAATGCCCGCGAGTGATACGAATACACGGGATATGCAGAAAGCCAGCAACAGCACCAGCAGGTCCTTTATGGAACGGTTGCTGTTCAACTACGGAATGGTTTGTAGTGAGGGGAATGCGCCAGGGCCAGCATGGGGCGGTCGCCACTGCTGTCGCCATAAGCCAGCACATGATCGAATTGTTGGGTGTTGAACAGCGCCGCGATACGGGCCACTTTTTCAGCCCCGTAACAATTATTGCCTATTATTTTGCCTGTAAGCAGTCCGGTCTTCGTTTCAAGCTGTGTGGCGATCAATTGCAGCCCTTCTTTTTCCGCCCATTTTCTGATCCAGTTTTCAGGCGATGCCGATACGATTACGATGGTGGCGCCTTCTTTTTTCAACCGGGCGATCTCTTCCATGGCGCCGGGTCTCAACAGCCCGGGGATCATTTTTTCCGCGAAGTCATCACAATATTGCTGGAATGTATCCAGTGGCATTCCACCGAAGAAATGCGCGAGTATCCTTTCTTTCACCTGCTGGTTGCGCAGTAATTTTATTTTCATGCCCACCAGGTAGGGGGCATTGCGAACGAAACCATTATAGAAAGCGGCTTTCCCTTTACTGAATTTAATGAATTCCAGCAGGGTGTCGTGGGTGGTGATGGTGCCGTCAAAATCGAAAAGCGCGAGTTGCTTCTTCACAATTTCATTTTTTTGAACATGAACTCGGGGATCATTTTGATGATCAGCATGATCCATTTCCAGAACCACTTTACGTAAACCACGTTCTGCTTACGTTCCACGGCTTTGTACACGGCTTCTGCCACGTCTTCAGGATGTCCGGTAAGCAATTTCGGAAGCGGCATGTTTTCTGTCATCCGGGTATAAACGAAACCGGGCTGAATGGTGGCCACATGCACGTTGTGGTGGAACAGCCTGTTCCGGAGGCCGGAAAGATAAGCCGTGAATCCTGCTTTTGCGCTGCCATAAAGATAGTTACTCATTCTGCCACGTTCTCCTGCCACGGAGCTGATGCCCGCGATGGCACCTTTGCCCATGCTTTGGTAATGATTGGCAATGATATTCAGAATAGAGACCGCGCCGGTGTAATTGGTATGAATAATGGCTTCCGCTTCCTGCCAGTGCTGCTCGGCTGTTTCCTGCACACCAAGTAAACCGAATACACAAATGGTGATATCGGGCTTAACGGGGAGCGATTGAAAGAATGCCTGGTGTGAATGGAAATCCGCAGCATCAAAATCATGCAATGTACAGGTTACATTGTTGCGGATAGACAGGTCAGATGCCGTTGCCTTCAGTCGTTCCGGCTTCCTTGCGGCCAGTTGAACATCATATCCTTTGGCCGCGTATTTCAGGGCGATGGCACCCGCCATATCGGAGCTGGCACCCAATATCAGTACAGTTGGCATATTTTATTTTGAAGTAAGGTGTAATCTTTCCGATTGAACGGATCTTATTTTATTGGCGGGATTGTATTGTTTCACGATCTCCCTGAAACGCTGCAGATTGGGATAACCTGCTTCAAGTATTTCAGGTTTCATCCGGGCATCTTTCGACATGTACAAACGGCCATTGTATTTCAGCACGATCTGGTCCAGTTCATCCAGGAATTCAAACAAGCCATCTCTTACTGGAAAATCAAGGGCCAGCGTATAGCCTTCGCTGGGAAAACCGATGAGGGTCTCTTTATCGCCAAACACTTTTAATACGGCAAGGAAGGAGCCCATTCCCCGGTCGCTGATTTTTTGCAGGATTTCAATAAGTCCCTGTTTGGCGCTCATGGGCACTACGAACTGGTATTGTACAAAGCCTTTCTTTCCGTAGCCCCGGTTCCAGTGCAGGATCGCGTCGAGCGGGTAAAAGAAGGGCTCGTAAGAAACAACGTTGTCGATGTATTTTTTGAAATTCTTACCGTAATACAAGAAGTTGAAAGCCTTAACGGTAAATGTGTTCAGCACCCATGATGGGAGGTTGAAGGGGAAGGTGATCTGCTTTTTTTTCGGCAGGGCCAATGGCGCTTCTTTTTGTTTGGGGGAAAGTTCATTCAGCTTTGCATGTTCGCCCACCATGAGGATGCTGCGGCCGAAGTTTTTACCTTTTTTCAAACAGTCGATCCAGGCTACGGAATAAGTCCAGTCTTTGTATTCGTCGAAAAGGCGTATTATTTCTTCCAGGTTCTCCGCTTTGATCTGTTTCTGGCGGATATAAGATGTTTCAATCTTTTTCATGGAGAATTTCACGCGGGTAATGATGCCTGTAAGGCCCATTCCGCCTGCGGTAGCTTCAAAAAGATCGCTGTGCAGGGTGGGGGAACAGGTAACGGTGGAACCATCTGCCAGGAGAATATCCATTTCAATCACATGGTGGGAGAAGTTGCCGTCAACGTGGTGGTTTTTTCCATGCACATCGCTACCGATGGCACCGCCAATGGTGATGTATTTTGTGCCGGGAGTCACGGGCAGGAACCAACCTTTGGGTATGGATACTTCCAGCACCTGATCGAGGGTGATGCCGCTCTGGCACTCAAAGATGCCATTCTCCGTATCGAAAGAAAGTATTTTATTGTATTTCGTGGTGTTGATGGTGCGGGCGGCCAGCGAGGCATCGCCATAACACCTGCCATTGCCGCGGGGGATGAAGGGATCGTCTTTGGTTACCAGCTTCTGAAGGTCCTCATCGAAGCTGAAAAGTTGTTCATCCGATTCCATAACCGGGTAATTGCCCCAGTTCGCGATTGCTTTTTTCATGTGCGCCGTTTTCTGATTGTTTGCCAGATGAAATATGTCCCGTTATCAACGGAGTGTATCTCATTTGAATATGGTAATATCTTTCATGTAAATGATCGAAATATAGCTGGCAATCCAAAGGAGCAGGGTAACCTGGATGAATCGGTCTTTGTAAAGGATCTTAGTTGGAGAACCGGAGTCGGCGGATACGTAAATGATTTGTAAATATCGCATAATTCCGGCTAAAACAAAAAGGCAGGTGTAATAAAGACGGTAAGTTCCCATCCTTTCTTCTACTTCCGGCGACATGGTGTACATGAAATAAGCCACTACAATTACAGAGCATACGAGTGCCAGCAGTGTGTTCATGAAGTCGAGGGAGTACCCTTTGATGGCCTTGCGCATATCGGTGCCTGAACTGAGTTTCAGCAGGATGTCATCCCTCCGTTTTCCGATGGCCATGAAGAGCGCGAGCAGGAACACCATGATGATGATCCATTCGGAAAGCGGAATAAATGAGATAACGGAGCCGGCTTTTATGCGCAGTACAAAACCAATGGCTACCAGTACAATGTCCAGTATGGGGATATTTTTTAGTCCGAAGGAGTAACCCAGGTTGATGAGAAAGTAAATGCCGAGGATAAAAGCGAATTTGTCGCGCACAAACCAGGCCAGGGTAAAGCCACCGGCCAGCAGGATGAAAAAGATAACCAGTGCCATGTTGGGGGATACGGCGCCGGAAGCCAGGGGACGTTTGCATTTCACAGGGTGCTTCTTATCATCTTCCCGGTCCCTGTAATCGTTCAATATGTATATAGCGCTTGCTACAGCAGAAAATGCCAGAAAGCCAAGGAAGATCCGGTACATCACCGGGAAATTGAAGAATTCTCCTGCAAAGAAAACCGGAATATAAAGGAACAGGTTTTTGGCCCAGTCTTTCGGTCTTAATAGTTTCAGATATGCCACTGGTAAGAGTTTGAGCGCCAAAATACACACAATTCATTAAAAGTTATAGCGTTTTAGCTGGAACAGTGTGATTATTTTTAATAAGTTTACAAATACAACTCCCTGTAAAACAACTTTTATGTTGAAAAAATGGTATGGTTATACCGATATCTTCTTTATCCTTCTTCTGGCCGTAGTTCCGCTCTTCGTTACTTTTCCTTACCGGGTGAATATCTTTCTATCCTGGGAAGGTGCTTACCGCATAAGTGAAGGGCAGCTTCCCTTTCGTGATTTTGGAACACCCCTGGGTGGCATGTACTGGGTGATTCCCGGCATTTTCTTTAAAATCTTCGGTCCGCAGATGGTGAGCCTCATCAAAGCGCAGGTGTTTATTAATATTATCTCCGGACTGGCATTCCGCTCCATCCTGAAGAGCCTGGACGTACATGCGGGCATCCGGTATATTTCGGTATTGCTGTACTGTATATCCTTTTCCTTTTTTAATTTCTGGCCCTGGTACAATCATTCGGTGATTGTGTACGAATTTATTGGGCTGGCTTTCCTGTTCAGGTACCTCTCTAATGCAACGGCACCGCGCGCCTTATTTTTCGCGCTGCTGGGTGGGGTGTTCATGTTCTTTTCCTTCATGACCAAGCAGGATGGTGGCGCTATGGGATTTCTGATTGGCGCTGCCCTCGCCGCTTACCATGCTTTCACGAATAAGGTATGGAAGGGATTATTGTTGTATGTGACAGGCTTCGTGGCCTTGCTGGTATTGGTGATAGCCACACTTGGTCCCAATGGTTTCGGCTACTGGTTCAACCACGGTCAGGCACCACACAGCGCCCGGGTGGTGCCCTTCGATCTGCTGGACGAATTTTTTACGGGTTCCGAATGGATCAAGTTTTACCTCGCTATCATCTTTATTTTGATGATTCCCCGTTTCAATCGTTTCAAAGATTGGCTGAACGATAAAGGTGAAGTGATGTTCTTCCTCCTCACTATGGCCATTCTGCTGGAGGCGAGCGTGTTCCAGGTGACCAGTTATACGCCGCCCGATAACAATATTTTCTTCCACAGCTTCGCTTTTGCCTTCATCCTGTACAGGTTAAGCAAGCTGGCTTTGCTGGATTTCGCGAAACCGCTCACCCTTTTTATTGGTTTTGCCGGCTTAATGCTCTGGTGGAGTGAAGTGTATTGGAAGTACATCCAACGGATCGCGGCAAGGGCGTTGCC